>NZ_CP017184.1:2215926-2532487 GCF_001729805.1 Enterobacter roggenkampii
TTTGTCTCATTAATATGTTGCTCAATTCTGGCGCGAACATCAGGATAATTATCGATACGGCTGGCCATGGATTCCAGCATAGATTCGGCTTGCTTTTCCATTGCATGGGCATCGCGTAGCCAGTCATGGTAGTGTTCTACGTGATTCATCATTGTATCCTCATTAGGGGTTCGCTTATTTGGTCTCACTTTCAGCAGCCTGATCGGCACGTGCGGCACTGTAGCCAGATAAATGGCCGACAATATTGGCATAAATACTGATGATAATGACCCATAGCACGCTGTTCTTCCACCAGATGACGGAAGGGATAGCGAGAATGAACCATATTATCGCTGCCGCTAAATGGCACCGTTTAATTGTCCTGGGACTGATGCTCATTTTATTTAACCTGTATTATCGCGTCATTTCTGCGCTTTTTGGTTAATATTGCCAACGGCCAGGTCGGTGAGTTTAAGGTCGGTCTCTTTCTCTTCTTCCAGCGTTTCGGCAAGAAGCTTAACGGCTTTTTTATAGCCGAGCTGTTCTGCCAGAGTGGCAAGGGTACCGTAGCTGGCTATTTCGTAATGCTCCACTTTTTGCGCAGCGGCAATTAATGCGGCATCACGGACTTCATTTTTTTCCGTGCTTTCGATGACTTCATTAGCTTCTTCAATTAAGCCTTCCATTGCGACGCATTTCATGCGCTTGAGCTTGATGCCGTCTTCCTGTTCCACGATCTGGTCGATGCGTTCGATCTGACCTTGCGTCTCTTCAAGGTGTGCGGTAAATGCGGCGCTCAGCTTCTCGCTGGAGGCGGCGCGGGCAAGCTTGCTTAACGCTCGGGTAAGCTGCTTTTCTGCGCTGTAGGTATCCGACAGAAGATGAATAAATACATCCTCTACACTTTTCATATTCATAATTATTACGCTCCGGTAAAATAAAGAAAGGGTACTGCGAGCTTTTCAGCCCGCAGCATGCTCTCTGGTTTTATTAAAAGAGTACTAAATAAGATCAGGAGTTATCAGATTTACGGCCTCCGCCGTGACTGTTCTGTCCCCCTTTCTTACCCGCTTCAGATGCGCGTTGCGGATCGTTTTTAAAATTACCACCGCTGTGCTGGCCACCTTTACGTCCAGCTTCTGATGCTTTTTCACGGTCTTCAGCGAAATTACCGGAACCACCACGATGCTCTGCCATATTAAACCTCATAGTCATATATTGGTTATGTCAGTACGATACGAAAATATTCCGTATCACTCGTCGTTCGAGTAATAACTCTAGTCGCTGTGTGCGATCCGTCAAATGCGTTTTGCTATTTGCGGTTGCGTTATTTTTAAATATTTGTAAATTTGCGCTTCGCTTGCGTTGGAAATATGGATAGACAGGAAGGACTTGTAAACAACTGTTCAGATTATTCCTAACTTTGAGCTAAAAATTTGAAAGCTGAGGATAAAAATAATGACGCACTCAAATTGGTTGATTTCCAGTCAGGGGAAAATAAAAAATACTCCTTTATAGCTAGAAAGCGAAACCATAAATAATTATAAGGAAAATCCTGGATAAAAAGCGACAGGCGCGAAAGGGCGGTTTCGTTAAGGCTTGTTCAGAGGCCAGTCGCACACGGTTTGACCACTGTCGTCTTAAGATCACAAATCAGAAATCTTTCCCCCCGGAAGGAACGGGTTTCTCTACACTCCAGGTAATATTCACTGGAGGCATGACATCATGGCGAACACCATCACGGCTGATGACATTCGGGAACACTTTTCGCAGGCTATGTCGGCGATGTACCAGCAGGAAGTTCCGCAGTACGGCACCTTGCTTGAACTGGTAGCGGACGTAAACCTGGCGGTGCTGGAAAATGATCCACTATTACATGAACAACTGGCAAACGCCGATGAGCTTGCGCGTCTGAACGTCGAGCGTCACGGGGCCATCCGCGTCGGCAGTGCGCAAGAACTTTCAACCCTGCGCCGTATGTTTGCCATTATGGGGATGTACCCGGTCAGCTATTACGATCTCTCCCAGGCGGGGGTGCCGGTCCACTCAACGGCATTTCGGCCGATTGATGATGCGGCGCTGTGCCGTAATCCGTTCCGCATCTTTACTTCGCTGCTGCGCCTTGAGCTGATTGAAAACGTCGCGCTGCGCGAACGTGCGGCGGAAATTCTGTCTCACCGAAACATCTTCACCCCGCGCTGTCTGGCGCTTCTCGATCTGTATGAATCGGAAGGGCAGTTTACCGTCGAGCAGGCGCAGGAGTTTGTGCAGGAAGCGCTGGAAACCTTCCGCTGGCACCGTCATGCGACGGTCGATCAGGAAACCTATCAGGCGCTGCATAACGAGCATCGCCTGATTGCCGACGTGGTCTGCTTCCCGGGCTGCCATATCAACCACCTCACGCCTCGGACGCTGGATATTGACCGGGTGCAGGAGCTGATGCCGAAGTACGGTATCGAGCCGAAAATTTTGATTGAAGGGCCGCCGCGTCGCGAGGTGCCCGTCCTGCTGCGTCAAACCAGTTTCAAGGCGCTGGAAGAGCCGGTGCTGTTTGCCGGTGAACACAAAGGCACCCACACGGCGCGCTTCGGTGAGATTGAGCAGCGCGGCGTGGCGCTGACCCCGAAAGGCCGGGAACTGTACGATAGCCTCCTTGCCCAGGCCGGTACCGGCAAAGATAACCTGACGCACCAGCTGCATCTGCAGGAGATCTTTAGCGCCTTCCCTGACAGCGAACTGTTAATGCGCCGTCAGGAGCTGGCGTATTTCCGCTACCGTCTGACGCCAGCGGGTGAAGCGCATCGGCATGCGTTCCGGCCGGGCGACGATCCGCAGCCGCTGATCGAGCGCGGATGGGTCGTCGCACAGCCGATCACCTACGAAGATTTCCTCCCGGTCAGCGCCGCGGGGATTTTCCAGTCCAATCTCGGGAATGAAACCCAGGCCCGCAGCCACGGTAATGCCAGCCGCGATGCGTTTGAAGCGGCCCTCGGCTGCCCGGTGTATGACGAATTTACCCTCTATGAGGAGGCTGAAACGCGCAGCAAACAGCGTTGCGGTTTGCTCTGAAAGCGTTACTCTGCTGGGGTGTGATGGAAAAAATAAGGTCGTTATGCAAAATCCTTCCGCCCCTGTGGTTGAAACGCGCCAGGGCGCACTGTCTTGTTTAACCGATGAAAATGTCCACGTCTGGTGCGGTATTCCTTATGCCGCACCGCCCGTTGGCGAGTGGCGCTGGCGCTCCCCGCGGCATCCTGAGCCGTGGGATGGCGTTCGCGAGGCTACCGCTTTTTCGGCCTCAAGCTGGCAAAGCAGCGAATATTGCCAGGAGCTGGGCGGGGGCGATCCCGGTCAGTTCTCGGAAGACTGCCTCTATCTGAACGTCTGGTCTCCCACAGAGCGCGCCGGGCCGTTTCCGGTTATGGTCTGGCTGCACGGCGGCGGCTTTACCATCGGTGCGGGTGGCTTACCGCCCTATAACGGCAAAGCGCTGGCCACGCGCGGCGTGGTTGTGGTGACGATCAACTACCGTCTCGGTCATCTTGGCTTTTTTGCCCATCCCGCGCTGGAAGGCGAGGAAGATCGCGTGGTGCATAATTTTGCCCTGCTGGATCAGATCGCCGCCCTCGAATGGGTAAGGGACAATATCGCCGCATTTGGTGGCGACCCCGCTAACGTGACCCTGTTTGGCGAATCCGCGGGCGCGCGCAGCGTGCTCTCTCTGCTGGCCTCCCCGCTTGCAGAAGGATTGTTCCATAAGGCGATTGTGCAAAGCGGGTACACCTTGCCGGACACGCCGCGAGAGCAGGCGTTGCAAAAAGGGGAGGCGCTGGCCGCCCATTTTGGCCTGGAAAAGGCGACAGCCGAACAACTGCGCGCCATTCCGCCGGAGGCGTTCTGGCCGCTCACCGCGCCGCTGAACATTGCTCCGGCCCCCATCGTCGGGGATTGCGTTCTGCCTGAAGCGATGCTGGACGTCTTTTTCGCCGCTCGCCAGCACCCCGTGCCGGTAATGATCGGCTCGAACAGCGATGAGGCCAGCGTGATGGCGGTGTTTGGCATCGATCTCGCCGGGCAAATCCAGAAGCTTCGCCGGGAGCGACGCTTCGGGCTGGGGCTGATTAAGCTGCTCTATCCGGGCGTCAAAGGCGATGAGGAGCTGGGCAGGCAGGTGTGCCGCGACATGGCGTTCACCACGATGGGCTACGTCGTGATGCAGGCGCAGCAGCGCGTCGGCGGATTGTGCTGGCGTTACTGGTTTGACTATGTCGCGGAAGCGGAACATGCCACCTATATCAACGGCGCGTGGCACGGCAATGAAGTGCCTTACGTCTTTGATACCCTCGGCCAGGTGGAGCCTTCACGCCAGTATGTCAACGAACGGGATGTGCAGTTTGCTGCTCAGGTGGCCGATTACTGGGTGAGCTTTGCGCGAGACGCAGGACCTCGCGAGATCCTGCCCGGGCCGACGCACTGGCCCGCATGCCGTAAAGGGCGGGACGTTTTATTACGCATTGGCGTGAATAAACATGCAGGTTTCAGGCTTGAAAACCGCTTTATGCGCGCCCGGATGAGCCTCTTCAAACGGGTGATGAAGCACCACGTCAGCCTCGATTAAGCAAACAGGCGCGAAACGCCGCCAGCCCATTTTCCTCCCCTGGCGTTTCGCGCAGCACCAGCCGGTAGCTCGCGCCGGTTTTTATGCTGGTTTCATAAGGCCGCATCAGTCTTCCCGCGCGGACATCTTCGGCCACCAGCGTTTCGTCGGCAATGGCAACGCCCAGCCCCTGAATAGCGGCCGTGATGGCGAGATCCATCGTGTCGAAGTGTTGATTTTTGTGCATGGCAAAGCCCGGACCTTCCTGTTTCGTCAGCCACAGCGACCAGTCTGTTTTATCCCTTGTCGGATGCAGGAACGTCAGCGATCCCAGCGCTGCACCCGCCCGCACCGGGCTTATCACCGGGGTGAGCGCCTCTTCGAACAGCAGGTCGCCTGCGCTCATGTGCGTACCGAACACGATGGCCGCGTCGTAAGATTCGGTTTTGAAATTGACGTTATGATCGGTGGTGGTGGTCAGGGCGATCTGCAGATCCGGCTGCTCACGCTCCACCTCCAGCAGGCGCGGCACCAGCCAGCGCATGGCGCAGGTGGGCGCCTTGAGCCGGATCACGGTTTGCTGACTGCGGGCCTGGTCGGCCACGGTCAGCAAGTGTTCGAACGCAGACTGCAGTTCCGGGAGCAGGGCGCAGCCCTGTGAAGAGAGGCGCAGGCCGCGCGCGTGGCGTTCAAAAAGCGGAAAGCCAAACCAGGCCTCAAGGGAGGCTATCTTGCGGCTCACGGCCCCCTGCGTCAGACAAAGCTCTGCGGCAGCATGGGTGAGATTCAGGTGACGCGCGGTGACTAAAAATGCGTCGATGGCATTGAGCGGGAGCGAACGGCGCGACATGAAAACACCTCAGCTATGCATTTTTCTCATGGCTATTATGACAACAATTCGATTGTCCCGACAACAGAGATGTTGTTTGAATAGTTATGCAATGTCCATGAGAAGGGAAAGAGGATGACTTTACAAACGCCTGTGCAAACGCGCTCCAAACTGCCCGATGTGGGCACCACGATCTTTACCGTTATCGGCCAGCTCTCGGCGCAGCATAACGCGATAAACCTTTCTCAGGGCGCACCGAATTTTTCCTGCGACCCGAAGCTTGTTGCGGGCGTCACCCGCGCGATGGAGGCAGGGCATAACCAGTACGCGTCGATGACCGGCCTGCAGACGCTCAAAGAGCGCATTGCCGATAAAATTGCCACGCTTTACGGCACGCAGTATGACCCGGGCCGCGAGGTGCTGGTGACCGCCAGCGCCAGCGAAGGGCTCTACTCGGCAATCAGCGGGCTGGTGCACCCGGGTGATGAGGTGATCTACTTTGAGCCCTCCTTTGACAGCTACGCGCCGATTGTCCGCCTGCAGGGGGCAACGCCGGTTGCCATCAGGCTCACCGTGCCGGATTTTGCCGTGAACTGGGACGAGGTTCGCGCCGCGATCACCCCGCGCACGCGCATGATCATCATCAATACGCCGCACAACCCGAGCGGTCAGGTCTTCTCCGCCGACGATCTGCAGCAGCTGGCGGCGCTGACCCGCAATACTGACATCATTATTTTGTCTGACGAAGTGTACGAACACGTGGTGTTTGACGGTGAGCCGCACCACGGGATGGCTACGCACCCGCAGCTGGCGGAGCGTAGCGTGATTATTTCTTCTTTCGGAAAAACGTATCACGTCACCGGCTGGCGCGTGGGTTACTGTGTTGCACCGGCGGTACTGATGGACGAGATTTGTAAAGTCCATCAATTTTTAATGTTCTCTGCCGATACGCCAATGCAGCACGCGTTTGCTGAACATATGGTCGACCCGCAAACCTGGCTGTCGCTGTCGGCGTTTTACCAGCGCAAGCGCGATCTGCTGCAGAGTCTGCTGGCCGATTCGCCGTTTACGCTGCTGCCAAGCGCCGGCTCGTTCTTCATGCTGGCGGACTACAGCCAGTTCAGCGACGAGCGCGACAGCGAGCTGGTGAAACGGCTGATCGTTGAGTACGGTGTAGCCACCATTCCGCTGTCGGCGTTTTATGCGGACGGTAAGGATAATAAATTGATTCGTCTCTCTTTTGCGAAAGATGAGGCGACGTTACGGGCAGGTGCCCAGGCCCTGTGTCGGGTTAAACCACGCTAAGGAGTTTGAGATGAAATTACGCGCGCTAGTTGTCGGCATGGGATTGCTGTGTACCTTTTCCTCCTTCGCAGCGTCCGAGCTGCGTTACGGTCTGGAAGCCGAATATCCGCCGTTTGAAAGCCGCAATGCGGCAGGCGAACTGGAAGGGTTTGACGTTGAGCTGGGGAATGCCATCTGCAAAGCGGCAGCGCTGAAGTGCAGCTGGGTGGAAACCTCGTTTGATGCACTGATCCCGGGGCTGGTGGCGAAGAAGTTTGACGCCATCAACTCGGCGATGAATATCACCGAGCAGCGCCGCAAGAGCATTGATTTTACCCAGCCGATCTACCGTATTCCGTCGCAGCTGGTCGGCAAGGCCGGTACGGCAGTCGAGGCGACGCCTGAAGGGCTGAAGGGCAAAACCATCGGCGTGCTGCAGGGCTCCATTCAGGAAACCTATGCCAAAGAGCACTGGGAAAAGCAGGGTGTCACCGTGGTGTCGTATAAAGATCAGAATATGGCCTGGGGCGATCTGCTGAATGGCCGTATCGACGCCTCGCTGGTCATGTCCGCGGCCGGGCAGGCAGGTTTCCTCAGCAAGCCGCAGGGAAAAGGGTTTGGCTTCATCGGCAAACCGGTGTCTGACGACACCATCCTCGGCAGCGGGATCGGTTTTGGGTTGCGCAAAGGTGACGAGGCCACCAAAAAGCAGCTTGATGCCGCAATTGATAAGGTACGTGCCGACGGCACGATCGCCAAACTCGCTGATAAGTACTTCCCGGGTATCGATGTCAGCGTAAAATAACCGCCTCATTGGCCCCGTCAGCTGATGTCCTGACGGGGCATTTTTATACACATTTTCCAGGCTTTCTTTACACCACTTTCGGGCCGTTCTGGTCGACAGAAAATATTTCTCACTTTGTTCATATAATCACCGGCCAACAATTGGATTCTTAACCATTTTTGTTTAGGCTGTGCGTTCTTTCTTGCCGTCATTTCGCCGAGCGCGGAACACATTCACACGACCATAAGGACGTTTTTCCAGGCATGAATCGCAGACGTTTTCTAAAAGGCTCGCTGGCAGTGGCAGCCCTGAGCGGCACATCCGGCCTTGCTTCCCTGTTTTCCAAAGCGGCATACGCTGCCGACTCTGACATTGCTGACGGCCAGAGCCGTCGTTTTGACTTCTCCGTACTGCAATCCATGGCGCATGACCTGGCGAAAACCCCGTGGGGTGGCGCGCCGCGTCCGCTGCCGGAGACGCTGGCAACCATGACGCCGCAGGCGTACAACGCCATTCGCTACGACGAAAAGCAGTCTCTGTGGAACAACATTGAAGGACGTCAGCTGGACGTGCAGTTCTTCCATATGGGAATGGGATTCCGCCGCCGCGTGCGGATGTTCTCGCTGGACCAGTCGACCTCTATGGCGCGCGAGATCCACTTCCGCCCTGAGCTGTTCAGCTACGGTGAAACGGGGGTGGATACCAAACAGCTGGAAGGGCAAAGCGATCTCGGCTTTGCGGGCTTCCGCGCGTTTAAGGCGCCGGAGCTGGCGCGTCGCGATATCGTCTCTTTCCTGGGGGCCAGCTATTTCCGCGCGGTGGACGACACCTACCAGTACGGCCTTTCCGCCCGCGGTCTGGCGGTAGACACCTTTACCGACACGCCGGAAGAGTTCCCGGACTTTACCGCCTTCTGGTTTGAAACCGTCAAGCCCGGCGACACCACCTTTACCGTCTATACGCTGCTGGATAGCCCGAGCATCACCGGCGCCTATAAGTTCGTGATCCACTGCGAGAAGAGCCAGGTGATCATGGAGGTGGAAAACCACCTCTATGCGCGTAAGGACATCAAGCAGCTCGGCATCGCGCCGATGACCAGCATGTTCAGCTGCGGCAATAACGAACGCCGCATGTGCGACACCATTCACCCGCAAATTCACGACTCCGACCGCCTGGCGATGTGGCGCGGCAACGGGGAGTGGATTTGTCGTCCGCTGAACAACCCGCAGAAGCTGCAGTTCAACGCCTATATGGACAAAAACCCGAAAGGGTTCGGCCTGCTGCAGCTCGATCGCGATTTCTCGCACTATCAGGACGTGATGGGCTGGTATAACAAGCGCCCAAGCCTGTGGGTGGAACCGCGTAACGACTGGGGTAAAGGCGCGGTTGGCCTGATGGAGATCCCGACCACCGGCGAAACGCTGGATAACGTGGTCTGCTTCTGGCAGCCGGAAAAAGCGGTGAAAGCGGGCGACGAGCTGGACTTCAAATATCGCCTCTACTGGAGCGCGATGCCGCCGGTGCGCTCCCCGCTGGCGAACGTTTATGCGACCCGCACCGGCATGGGCGGCTTCCCGGAAGGCTGGGCTCCAGGGGAAAACTACCCGAAAGTGTGGGCCCGTCGCTTTGCGATTGACTTCGTCGGTGGCGACCTGAAGGCCGCTGCGCCAAAAGGCATCGAGCCGGTGATTACGCTCTCCAGCGGTGAAGCGAAGCAGGTAGAGATCCTCTACGTTGAGCCGTTTGACGGCTATCGCATTCTGTTTGACTGGTACCCGACGTCGGATTCGACGGAGCCGGTGGATATGCGCCTGTTCCTGCGCTGTCAGGGCGACGCCATCAGTGAAACCTGGCTGTACCAGTATTTCCCACCGGCACCGGATAAACGTCAGTACGTTGACGACAGGGTAATGCGTTAACCCTTGTGGGATTGTGCCGGGTGGCGGCTTCGCCTTACCCGGCCTACAGTTTCGAAACGTAGGCCGGGTAAGCGCTAGCGCCACCCGGCAATTGAGAGGCACCATGTCTTCAGAAATCATCCCCGTCACCCAGGATATCGAACTTCGCGCCGTCGAAGAGCGCTACACCGCCGACCTGCACAATCTCGTTGTTAAAAACAGAGCCTTTCTGCAAACAGCCTTTGACTGGGCGCAGCACGTGGGCAGCGAAGAGGATACCCGCCGCAACGTGCAGAGCAACCAGATGCTGCATCAGCGCGGCTACGCCAAAATGTTTTTGATTTTCAATGATGATGCGTTAGTTGGTGTCCTGTCGTTCAACACCATTGAACCGACCAACAAAGCCGGCTACATCGGCTACTGGCTGGATGAAGCCCACCAGGGGCAGGGCATCCTCTCTCAGTCACTGCAGGCGTTTATGCGCTACTACGCTGAACGCGGTGAGATCCGCCGTTTTGTGATCAAGTGTCGGGTGGCGAATCAGCAAAGCAACAGCGTTGCCGTGCGCAACGGTTTTACGCTGGAAGGGTGCCTGCGGGAAGCGGAATACCTGAATGGCCGCTTTGACGACGTGAATATCTACGGCAGGATTTATACCCTATAACGCACCCAGCAGCGGCGTGCGGGTGATGCGCTGGTCGCCGTTTATCACTTTTTCGCCGCGCAGATGAATGCTCTGGCCAGCAAACGCTTCTATGACCGCATCGTCGGTGATTTCAACCCGATGCTCGATAAGCACATCGCCGCTGATTCGCGCGCGCCCCTGGATCACCACTTTATCATCCAGCATGATCGGCCCGCCGCGCAGCCATGCCTGACCGCCAATCAGGACGTGATGCTTGATGACGCAGTTGCCTTCAACCACGGCATTCTCCGCAATCTGCGAGCTGTAGCGCACCGTCGGGATGGCATCGTCGTCGAAACCGGCTATCACGCGGGCGTTGCCGTAGACTTTCGCGCAGTCGCACACCCAGACGTTGTTGAGTTCGTTACCCTCCAGGATCGCGCTGTCGAAGACTTCGGCCCGGTGTTCCACGAAGGCAAAATTAACCATCGCCTCGCCGTAGATTTGCGCCTGGTGCACAATGCGCGACTGGCTCACCGTCGCCTTATCGTAGATTTGGAGGATCTGTTCATGATCCGGCGTCAGCCCTTTGGCGGCAATGACCACGCTGTGATGCAGCACGCGCGCGTCGCCGTAGATATGGCACTCGCCCCGTACGCAGGATTGCTGAATGGTGACGTTGTCACTTATTCGCGCCCCGTGGCTGACCTCCGCGCCGTCCAGCCAGCAGCTGTCGCCGATATGAGCGTCATAGCTAATGATGCATGGAAGGGTAAGGCGCGCGTTGCCAGATACGGTTGCCCCGGCGAACACCACGCTGTTTTCATCGTAGATCCAGCAGTCGCCGTCCTGTGCGAGGGCGCGCTCATCGTCAATCCAGCCGCCTCTCGTGCCGACCGTCACGTCGTTAAAGTCCGCCGTGGCGATGATCTGCCGCAGCGTGGCGGCGTGGGTGGTTTCGCCGTTTTTCCATTGCCAGAGGCGGGTTTCATCGCTGAGCCGGTACTTTTTCATCGTTTGATCTCTGGTAAGCATCTCAACTAAACGTAGCAAATTTTCGGCTTTTCGTTTTGCTGGTATCCGCTGCAGAAACCGCTTAAAATGGCATTTAAAATACATTTTAAAAATTAAAATTAATGAATAAATTTAACAAACCCCAACAGGTACTTAACTTGCCCGCAGGGTATTTTGGCATGGTGCTTGGCATCATCGGGATGGGTTTCGCCTGGCGATACGCCAGCACCCTCTGGCCAGTGACGCGTTGGCCGGGTGAGGGCCTCGTAGCCCTTGCGGTGATATGCTGGTTTCTTTTAACGGTCGCGTTTGTGACGCGCGCGATCCGTTTTCCCCGCAGCGTGCTGGCAGAGATGCGACACCCGGTGATGAGCAGTTTTGTCAGCCTTTTCCCGGCCACCACGATGCTGGTCGCCATCGGTTTTATCCCCTGGTGTCGCGCGGTGTCACTGACATTGTTCGGCATTGGCGTGGTGGTGCAGCTTGCATACTCCGCCTGGCAAAGCGCCGGGTTATGGCGCGGGAAACATCCGCAAGAGGCGACCACGCCTGGATTATATCTGCCTACGGTGGCGAATAATTTTATCAGCGCGATGGCATGCGGTGCCCTGTGCTTCAACGATGCAGGGTTAGTCTTCCTTGGCGCGGGCGTCTTTTCCTGGCTCAGCCTGGAACCGGTTATTCTTCAGCGTCTTCGTAGTGCAGGAGAACTGCCCTCCGCACTGCGTACTTCATTGGGTATTCAACTGGCGCCCGCGCTGGTGGCATGTAGCGCCTGGTTCAGCGTAAATGGCGGTCAGGCGGATACGTTTGCGAAAATGCTGTTCGGCTATGGTCTGCTGCAGCTGCTATTTATGCTCCGCCTGATGCCATGGTATTTGTCCCAGCCGTTCAATGCCTCATTCTGGAGTTTTTCCTTTGGCGTATCGGCCCTGGCAACCACGGGTCTGCATCTGGGACAAAGCAGTCCGACGGGCTTTTTTCACGCCATTGCCGTGCCGCTGTTTATTTTCACCAACGCGATTATTGGGTGGCTGTTGGTGCGTACATTGATTCTGCTGCTTCAGGGCAAACTTCTGGTTCGTGCTGATAAAGCGCAGCTTATGCAATCCGAGGAACAATAATGACCGTCGATGAGAATTACTTCACTGAGAAATATGGCTTAACCCGTACCCATTCAGAAGTGCTGTACAGCGCGGAGATCGTGAAGCCCGGTAAAACGCTGGATCTGGGCTGCGGCAACGGCCGCAACAGCCTTTATCTTGCAGCCAACGGCTACGAAGTCACCGCGTGGGACAAGAACCCGATGAGCATCGACAATATCGAGCGCATCAAGGCGGAAGAAGGGATCGCTAATCTGCATACCGCGATTAAGGATCTGAACAACCTGAGCTTTGACGGCCAGTACGATTTTATTCTCTCTACCGTGGTGCTGATGTTCCTGGAGGCAAAAACCATCCCGGGCCTTATCGCCAATATGCAGCGCTGCACGACGCCGGGCGGTTACAATCTGATTGTTGCCGCCATGGATACGGCAGACTACCCCTGCACGGTCGGCTTCCCGTTTGCGTTCAGGAGCGGTGAGCTGAGCAACTACTATGAAGGCTGGCAGTTGCTCAAATACAACGAGGACGTTGGCGAACTGCACCGCACCGATGAAAACGGCAACCGCATCAAGCTGCGCTTTGCCACGATGCTGGCACGCAAGCCCGCTTAACGGGCGGCCAGCAGGCAGATCTGCAGGGCAGTCTTATAAGACGCCTCAAACGACGACAGCGGCAGGAATTCAAACTTCGAGTGGAAGTTATGCGCCCCGGTGAAGAGGTTCGGGGTGAGTAGCCCTTTAGCCGAGAGCGCCGCGCCGTCGGTGCCGCCGCGCATCGGCGTCGGTTTCGGCGTGATGCCGAGCGATTCCATCGCCTCGAACATCAGATCGATGGCGCGTCGGTCTTCGCCAATCGCATTGCTGATATTGCTGTAGGTCTCTTCAATGCGATAGTCCACGCTGGCCGTCGGATATTGGGCGGCAATCAGCGCGGCCACGTCGGCAATCTGCTGCTTGCGCGCGGCAAAGCGCTCCTTGTCAAAGTCGCGGATATTGGCCTTAAGAACGGCCTCGTTCTGTCCGGCCTGAATGCCGTTAAACCAGATATAGCCTTCACGTCCCTCGGTGCACTCGGGCGTTTGCTGGCGGTCAAAATGGCTGATGTAGTCAGTCGCCATCAGCAGGGGATTCACCAGCACGCCTTTCGCGGACATCGGGTGCGCCGTCACGCCGGTAAATCGGATTTCCGCGGCTGCCGCATTAAAGTTTTCGTAGACAATTTCCCCCAGCTCGCAGCAGTCGATAGTCCAGGCGAAGTCGACGTCAAAGCGCTTAAGATCGAGCGCCTTGGCACCGTTCAGGCCGATCTCTTCGTCAGGCACAAACGCCACGACGATATCCCCATGCTGATGTTCCGCCGTCAGGTTTTCCAGCACCGTCATGACCACCGTGACCGCCGATTTATTATCGGCGCCCAATACGCTGGTTCCGTCGCTGAAAATAATCTCCTCGTTCGGATAAGCCAGAATTTCAGGGTGCTCCTCTACCCGCAGCCAGATGTCTTTCTCTTTATTCAGACAGAGATCTTCACCGGTAAACGTTAATATTTGTGGATGAATATCCGGTGAAAGTCCCACGTCGACGGTATCAATATGGGTAATAAAGCCGATGCGCGGCGCACCGGGCACGTTGCCTTTTTTTACCGCCGTTACCGTGGCAAATTCATCAATCACAATATCGTTTAACCCCAGCTGTGCCAGCTCTTGCGCCAGCTCGCGCGCCATGTCGTGCTGGCCCGGCGTTGAGGGCAGAGTTTTGACTCTGGGATCGCTCTGACTGGTGATCGCGAGATAGCGGAAAAAACGGTGCGTTAATTGTCTGGAAAGCGGCGAGCCCATAGTGATTTGTTCCTTATTTATTTTTCGGGTGTTTGCCACTTCACTTTAATGTTATTTATGAAATGGCAAAAGAATTAATTAGCCGTCGAATTAAAAAGACAGGAATAAATGATGACAAGCAAACTCACAACTATTGCGCTGGCGCTTGCGGCGCTCACGGTCAGTTCCGCCGTCGCCGCGAAAACGCTGGTGTATTGCTCCGAAGGATCGCCGGAAAACTTTAACCCTCAGCTATACACCTCGGGAACCAGCGTCGACGCCAGCGCCGTGCCGGTCTATAACCGTCTGGTCGATTTCAAACCCGGCACCACGGAGCTGGTGCCGAGCCTGGCGGAGCGCTGGGAGGTGAGCGACGACGGCAAGGTTTACACCTTCCATCTGCGTCAGGGCGTGAAGTTCCAGAGCAATAAATCCTTCACGCCGACCCGCGACTTTAACGCCGACGACGTGATTTTCTCGTTTATGCGCCAGAAAGACGTGAATCATCCCTACCACAACGTCTCTAACGGCAGCTACTCCAACTTCGAAAGCCTGGAGTTCGGCAGCCTGATAACCGCCATTGATAAAGTCGATGACCACACCGTGCGCTTTACCCTGGCGCACCCGGAAGCGCCGTTTGTCGCCGATCTGGCCTGGTATTTTGCCTCAATCCTTTCGGCGGAGTATGCCGACGCGATGCTGAAAGCGGGCACGCCGGAGAAGGTGGATATGGAGCCCATCGGCACCGGGCCGTTTAAGCTGGCGCAGTATCAGAAGGATTCCCGGATCCTGTTCACGGCGTTTGCCGACTACTGGCAGGGGAAATCGAAGCTGGACAGGCTGGTGTTTAGCATCACCCCGGATGCCTCCGTGCGTTTTGCCAAAATTGAAAAGAACGAATGTCAGGTGATGCCGTTCCCGAACCCGGCCGATCTGCCGCGCATGAAGGCCAATAAAGATATCAACCTGATGAGCAAAGCCGGACTGAACACCGGTTTTCTGGCGTTCAATACCCAAAAACCACCGCTGAATAACGTAAAAGTCCGTCAGGCGCTGGCGATGGCCATCAACAAACCGGCCATTATTGACGCGGTGTTCCACGGTACCGGCACCGTGGCGAAGAATCTGCTGCCGCCGGGCGTCTGGAGCGCCGACAGCGAGCTTAAGGATTACGACTACGATCCTGAAAAAGCCAAAGCGCTGCTGAAAGAGGCCGGCATTGCCAGCGGCGTCAGCATCGATTTATGGGCGATGCCGGTCCAGCGGCCCTATAACCCGAATGCGAAACGCATGGCGGAGATGATTCAGGCGGACTGGGCGAAAATTGGCGTACAGACCAAAATCGTTACCTACGAGTGGGGCGAATACCTTAAGCGTGTGAAGGGTGGGGAACATCAGGCTGCGCTGATGGGCTGGACGACCGCAACGGGCGATCCTGACAACTTCTTTGGTCCGCTGTTTACCTGCACCTCGGCGAACGGTGGCTCAAATTCGGCGAAATGGTGCTATAAGCCGTTTGATAAGATCGTTGCTGAAGCCAAATCGATAACCGATCATGATAAACGGGTGGCGCTGTATAAACAGGCTCAACAGATGATGCATGACCAGATGCCTGCGGTGATGATTGCGCATTCAACGATTTTCGAACCGGTGCGCAAGGAGGTGAAGGGCTATGAAATCGACCCGTTTGGCAAACATCTGTTCTGGCAAGTGGATATAAATCAGTAATTTTTCACTGCCCGGCATGCGTCCGGGCAATCTTTTTGCAATTTGTGCTCCCGGCATCATTTTTTGTCACAACAAACCCGCCAGACTTTTGCTATAACTTCAAATGCATACTTGCAGATAACATGGAAAACTATCATGCGTACTCAAACTTTTTTTAAAGTTGCAGTGCTTACTGGTCTGTTGGCGTTGGCGGGCTGTTCTTCAAAAGTCGCCGCTCCGGAACAATACTCCGGCTTTTTAAAAGATTATTCAGGCTTACAGCAAACGACCTCGGCGACGGGAAAACCAACGCTGCGTTGGGTCGATCCTTCGTATAACGAAGCCAATTACGACAGCATTCTCTGGACGCCAATTACCTATTATCCAACGCCAAAACCCACCACGCAAATTGGGCAAAAAACGCTTGATGAGTTGTTGAATTACACCAATAACAAAATGAAAACGGCGATTGGTACGCGTAAGCCAGTTGTCACCACGCCGGGTAAACACAGCCTGATTTTCCGTGGCGCGATTACCGGGGTGAGTTCGCAGAAAGAGGGGCTGCAGTTCTATGAAGTGGTGCCTGTTGCGCTGGTGGTTGCCGGGACGCAGATGGCAACCGGACACCGCACCATGGATACGCATCTCTTCTTTGAAGGCGAGCTGATCGATGCGGCCACCAACAAACCGGTCATGAAGGTGGTACGTAAAGGCGAAGGTAAAGAGCTGAATAACGAAAACACACCAATGACCTTTGCGACGCTGAAGCAGGTTGTTGATGACATGGCGACGGACGCCACCATGTTTGATGTGAAAAAGACCGCGAAATAAAATAAAACGGCCTGCGTAATGCAGGCCTTTTTATTTATGCCATTCGTAAGCGTCTGAACCAGGTTTCCGGTTTGGTAAACATCACCATATTTCCTCCCAGAATCAGCACTAATCCCACGATACCGTTGACATGCCAGACGTAGCCTTCATACACCGTGGAGATGGAGAGCGCCACCAGCGGGAAGAGCAGCGTGCTGTAGGCCGCTTTGCCCGGGCCAATACGTCCCACCAGCGTGAAGTAGGCGCCAAAAGCAATCACCGAGCCAAACAGGGCCAGATACACCAGCGCGCCGAGATAGCTCACCGTCCATTCCGGCACAAAGCTATCGCCTCTGAACAGCGCAATGCAGCCCATCACCAGCGTGCCATAGAGCATCGCCCAGGCGTTGGTGGTCATGGTTTCCAGGCCTCTGCGCTGATGGCGCATGCTGATCATATTACCCAGCGAGAACCCATACGTGCCGAGTGCGGAAAGGCCAATGCCCGTCAGGAGTGACGCGCTCCAGCCGCTGGCCAGCAGGTCGTCCCAGAAGAGGGTGATAATCCCGACCAGCCCCAGCGCCGCCGCCGTCCAGAAACGCGCGGGCGGGCGCTGTCCGAAGAAAATAAAGCTGTTAATGGCGTTATAGAGTACCGCCATGGAGAAGATCACCGACTCCAGCCCGGTATTGATATGTGCCGCTGCCGTGTAAAAACACCAGAAGTTAAAGCAGAAAACACAGCATCCCTGAAGCAGGCAAAAAAGATGATCCCGAAGCGCCAGCGTGCGCAGGCGACGCAGGGCGAGTAACACCACCATCATGGTGAGGCTGGCGACGGCGAAGCGCCAGAAAATCGACACCGGCGCCGCGACGGGGCCCTGCTGCAGGAAAATCGCAATCCAGGTGGTTCCCCAGATAATGACCACGAGTCCGTATAATAATGCGTTCATAGTTGCCTCTTCTTAAACCGCGGAAGCTCGCAGTATGACGCTGAGATGCGTAACGGGCTTTCACCCGCTTGCGGCAGACTTGCAAAATCTTGCGCTTTTTTCTTCTGGAGGGACTGGCAACGGGCGGCAACTCTTCTTAGACTGATATTCCAATTCTTCACGCGCTAACGGTTATGTCTCACGCTTACGATACCTTTGAAACGCTTTGCCAACAGAATGCAGTCCTGCGGGAAACCGTCTCGCTGAATTCGGGTATTCAGCTGGCCGCGTGGTACAACAAGCACGACACGATCACCGTAAAGAGCAACCATCATACCCTCAGCCTGTACGTGGCGGACGGCTACGAAAGCTATCAAAAAACGCCAGGAGGCTGGAAGAACGGCGGGGGGCCGGACCGTTTCTGCCTGATGCCCAAAGAGAGCGAATCGACGTGGGATATCCGCGATGACCTGTCGTTTGTGCATCTCTACTGCACCGATGAACACCTGCGCGACGTGGGAGAAAAAATCTGGGATAAGCGGCCGCTTTCGCTGACCCTGGACGAGCGTATTTTTGGCAGCGACCCGAAGATCACCACGCTGTATCGCCAGTTTTTACTGGGCTGTGACTGGCAGCAGCACGCCAACCAGCTCACCCTGAGCACGGCCTCCACGCTGCTGCTGACCCATCTGCTGCAAAACTACTCAAACGTGCAGTGGAAGCTGCCGATCGCTACGGGTGGGTTGTCGCCGTTCGTGCTGCGCAACGTCCTCGCCTTTATCGAAGAGAACCTCGGGCAGCCCCTGACGCTGGCCGAGCTGGCGGCGCAGGCCGCCCTCAGCGAATACCATTTTGCCCGCATGTTCCGCCAGTCGACGGGGCTGGCACCGCATCAGTACGTGATGCACAGGCGAATGGTCAAAGCGAAAGAGCTGGTGCAGCATACCTCCATGCCACTGACGGACATTGCGCTGGCCTGCGGGTTTAACTCCGCCAGCCACTTCAGCAACCGCTTTCGCAGCGCGACGGGCATGACGCCGTCGCAGCTACGCGCGGCGAGCGCGTGAAAACAGGGCGTAACCTACCCCGCCCAGCACCAGCCCCCAGAACGCCGAACCGATGCCCAGGATCGTGACGCCGCTTGCGGTCGTCAGAAACGTGACGATGGCCGCGTCGCGCTCCGCTTCGTGACTCAGCGCCTGGTATAAACTCCCGCTGATGGTGCCCAGCAGCGCCAGACCGGCGAGCGTCTGGATCCAGCTGAGCGGCAGGGCGGCCATCAGCCCGGTAATAGAGCCACCGAAAATTCCCGCCAGCAGATAAAACCCGCCGGCTGCGATGGCCGCCAGCCAGCGTTTTTCCGCGTCCGGGTGTGCATCAGGGCTTTGACAAATGGCGGCGGTAATGGCCGCAATGCAGATTGAAAAGACGCCAAACGGAGAAAACAGCAGCGCCAGTCCACCCGTCACGATGATGAGCGGTGAGGCCGCCAGCGGGTAACCGGAGGCTTTCATCGTGGCGAACCCCGGCGCGTTTTGCGAGGCCATGGTTACCAGGAAGAAGGGCAAGCCAATACTCACCAGGCTGGTGAAGGTGAAGGCGGGCGCAATAAATTCGGGCATCACCAGTGAAAGGGTGAACTTATCCGTGACAACGTCACCACCGGCCCAGGCCACGATACCGCCCACCAGAAGCGTGACCACGATGGCATAGCGCGGTGCCAGCGCTTTTGCGATCAGCCATGCCGCAATCATGCTGCCGCACAGCAGAAAGTGCCCCTCAAGATGCGCAAACGCGTGCAGGCCAAACTGCAGCAATACCCCTGCCAGCATGGCGGCAGCAAGCGAATGGGGGATCAGCGTCATCAGACGGGCGAAAAGCCCGGTGATGCCGCAGAGCAAAATTAGCGCGTTGGCAAAGATGAACACGCCGATGGTTTCCGCCAGCGTGACGCCGTGCAGGCTGGTGGCGAGCAGCGCCGCGCCGGGCGTTGACCAGGCGGTCAGCACGGGCGCTTTGTACCACCAGGAAAGCACCAGCGTGCTGACGCCCATCCCAATCCCCAGCGCGGTCACCCAGCCTGCGATCTGCTGCGCGCTGGCGCCAGCCGCGGCGGCGGCCTGCCAGATGATGGCGGCCGAGCTGGCGTAACCCACCAGAACGGCGACAAATCCAGCCAGTACGACCGGAACAAGATGAGAGGAAGGGCGCATGAAAACTCCGTTGTGCGTTATAACGTCCGGGGTAAGGTAACACTGTGCGTTATAGCGTACAAGTGGTATGCTCGTCGTCAGGAGGAAATATGGACATCACACAACACCTTGCAGCAACACTGAAAACATTACGCCAGGCACGGGGCTGGAGCCTGTCGAAGCTGGCGGACGAAACCGGCGTATCAAAAGCCATGCTCGGGCAAATCGAGCGAAATGAGTCCAGCCCCACGGTGTCGACGCTGTGGAAAATTGCCACGGGACTGAACGTGCCGTTTTCCGCTTTTATCACGCCGGAAGCGGACCGGCAGGCGGTGTTTGACCCGCAGCAGCAGGCGATGGTCGTCAAGCCGCTCTTTCCGTGGGACGAGGCGCTCCGGTTTGATTATTTCTCCATTACCCTGGCCCCCGGCGCCCTGAGTGAATCCACGCCGCATGAGGCGGGGGTGATTGAACATGTGGTGGTGGTCAGCGGCGAGCTGGAGATGAAGCTCGAGGGCAAGTGGCAGACGATTTATGCCGATTCGGGCGTCCGTTTTGCCGGCGATAAACCGCACGCCTACCGCAACAGCAGCGACCGGACGGTGCATTTTCACTCCCTCATTCATTATCCCCGCTGAGGCTACGCAAAACTGTTTCGCTGACGCAGACTTCTGACTACAATAGCCGCCATTTTGACCATAACGGATAACGACGAAGTATGCGCCTGCAATCCCATCATCTTGAACTTTTAAGCCCGGCCCGTGACGCCGCCATTGCCCGTGAAGCGATCCTTCATGGCGCAGATGCCGTCTACATTGGCGGCCCGGGCTTCGGTGCCCGCCATAACGCCAGCAACAGCCTGAGCGATATTGCTGAGCTGGTGCCGTTCGCCCACCGTTTCGGGGCGAAGGTGTTCGTCACCCTGAACACCATTCTTCATGATGATGAGCTGGAGCCTGCGCAACGTCTGATTACCGATCTCTATCAGGCCGGGGTGGATGCCCTGATCGTTCAGGATATGGGCGTGCTGGAGCTGGATATTCCGCCCATTGAGCTGCACGCCAGTACCCAGTGTGATATCCGTACGGTAGAGAAGGCGAAGTTCCTCTCCGACGTCGGCTTTTCGCAGATCGTTCTGGCGCGCGAGCTGAACCTGAATCAAATCCGCGATATTCACCAGGCGACAGACGCGACGATTGAATTCTTCATCCACGGCGCGCTGTGCGTCGCCTATTCCGGCCAGTGCAACATTTCGCACGCGCAGACGGGCCGCAGCGCCAACCGCGGCGACTGCTCTCAGGCCTGCCGTCTGCCGTATACCCTGAAAGACGACCAGGGCCGCGTGGTGGCATTTGAAAAACACCTGCTCTCGATGAAGGATAACGACCAGACCGCCAACCTGGGCGCGCTGATCGACGCGGGCGTGCGTTCCTTCAAGATTGAAGGGCGCTATAAAGATATGAGCTACGTGAAGAATATCACCGCGCACTATCGCCAGATGCTGGACGCCATCATCGAAGATCGCGGTGACCTGGCGCGCGCGTCGGCCGGTCGTACCGAGCATTTCTTTATTCCGTCGACGGACAAAACGTTCCACCGCGGCAGCACGGACTATTTCGTGAATGCCCGTAAAGGGGATATCGGCGCGTTTGACTCACCGAAGTTTATCGGTTTGCCGGTGGGTGAAGTGCTGAAAGTGGCGAAAGATCACCTTGATGTTGCGGTGACGGAGCCGCTGGCGAACGGCGATGGCCTTAACGTGATGATTAAGCGTGAGGTCGTGGGCTTCCGCGCCAACACGGTGGAGAAAACCGGTGAGAACCGCTACCGCGTATGGCCGAATGAAATGCCGGCCGATCTCTACAAGGCGCGGCCGAACGCGGCGCTTAACCGTAACCTCGATCATAACTGGCAGCAGGCGCTGCTGAAAACCTCCAGCGAGCGTCGTATCGCGGTGGATATTGAACTGGGCGGCTGGGAAGAGCAGCTGATTCTGACCATGACCTGTGAAGACGGCATCAGCGTAACGCATACGCTTGATGGCCTGTTCGAGGTGGCAAACAACGCAGAGAAAGCGCGCAACAGCCTGAAGGATGGCGTCGCGAAGCTGGGGCAGACGATTTACTACGCCCGCAACGTTGAGGTCAATCTGCCGGATGCCCTCTTTGTGCCGAACAGTTTGCTCAACCAGTTCCGCCGTGAAACCGCCGAGATGCTGGATGACGCGCGCCTGGCGAACTACCCGCGCGCTAGCCGTAAAGCAGAAACCGTTCCTGCGCCCGTCTACCCGGATACGCATTTATCCTTCCTCGCCAACGTCTACAACCATAAAGCGCGTGAATTCTATCATCGCCACGGCGTGCAGCTGATCGACGCGGCTTATGAGGCGCATGAAGAGAAGGGCGATGTGCCGGTGATGATCACCAAGCACTGCCTTCGTTTCGCGTTTAACCTGTGTCCTAAGCAGGCGAAAGGCAACATCAAGAGCTGGAAGGCCACGCCTATGCAGCTCGTAAACGGTGACGAAGTGCTGACCCTCAAATTTGACTGCCGTCCGTGCGAAATGCATGTGATTGGCAAGATGAAAAACCACATCTTCAAAATGCCGCAGCCCGGCAGTATTGTGGCGTCCGTCAGCCCGGACGATCTGATGAAAACCCTGCCAAAACGCAAGGGCAGCTAACTACCGAACGTGCGTGTCCGGTTTGCGCGATTTCTGCCACAGGTGGTGTTCGCGCAAACCCTCCGCCGACTCCTCCGCCGCGCTTTGCAATTCATCGCTATCGGCTTCATGACGCAGCTGATGATCCACATTCTTTACCCACAGATATTCATGTCCTTTGTGCCCGGCCATAAGCTGGCCCGAAAAGAGGGCACAGATAAGCATCACGAGAGATAAACCTTTTTTAACCATGAGGTCACCGCCGAATAACGTTGCGGCTTAATGATGACCATTATTTATTATGGTTATTATTCAAAAGTTAAAATTAGCGCAAAGGGAATGTCAAAGAGGATGATTTCGGGCGCGCTGCATCTCATCAGAGATCATTACCAGTGCGGGTTAAAAAGGCTGTTTAACCTTCGTTAAGACAACGAGTGTTAGGTTGTATGGGATCCGCAGCCCGGCCATGGAGTGTCGGGACGTAGAGACCAAAATACAAATCTATCCATGCAAGCATTTACCGCCATTTTTTGGCGGTTTTTTTTTTGCGCATAACGTAGCGGTGTTGGCCGTGGGGTTATGGCGTCACCCGATAGTGCGACTGCACCAGACCCGAGGGGAAGCAGCGGCTGGAGACCAGCGTCAAATCGATATCCCCGGGAAGGGCGCCAAACAGCGATTTTCCCGAACCGAGCAGGACAGGAACGGTTGTGATCACCATATCGGCCACCAGTCCTTCTCGCAGGAACGACTGTATGACTTGCCCACCATCGAGATAGACGCGACGGGCGTTCTGCCTCGCCAGATCGTCGAGCACCTCCTTTGGCGTGCGGCTGGAAAACAGTACTTTCCCCCTCAGCGCGTCGGGTACGGGCGTGTCGGCCAGCTGTCGGGAGAGCACCAGCACAGGCCTGTCATAAGGCCATGTCTCAAAGGTCCGCACCTTCTCATAGCTCCCCCGGCCCATCACGATCCAGTCTTTGTCCGCGATGAACGCCGTGTAGCCATGATCCTCATTCGGGTCATCGCGCTGCAGCAGCCAGTCGATATCATCATTGTGTCGGGCGATGTAGCCATCAAGACTGGTTGCGATAAAAACGTGTGTGGTGACCATCAGGTTCTCCGTATTCCAGCGAAACCAAAAGACTGACGCCTCAGCGGGCAGTACCGGCATGAGAAAATTGTTTACGGTACTGGGCCGGGGAAATCGCGAACTGCTGGCGAAAATGATGACGCAGCGTCGATGCCTGACCAAACCCGGTCTGTTCCGCGATGCTGTCGATGCTTAATCGGCTGCTTTCAAGATAATCTTTCGCCCGCAGCAGGCGCTCATTGAGTAACCAGCGGGCAGGCGTCGTTCCCGTTGCCGCTTCGAAGCGACGCAGAAACGTGCGCTGACTCATACCGACACGACGCGCCAGCGAGTCGACGCTGTGCGGCTCGGTAAGATGCGTGTGCAGAAAATCAAACAGCTGACCGAGGCGCTGGCTTTCCCGCAGCTGCGCCACCGGGCGGCTCAGCTGTTGCGGCTGAGATCCATCCCGGTGAGGGGGAATGACAAGCCGCCTCGCCACGCTGTTGGCGGTTTCCATCCCGAAATCCCGACGCACGACGTGCAGACAGAGATCGATCCCCGCCGCGCTGCCTGCGGAAGTCAGGATCTCGCCTTCGTCCTGGTAGAGCACATCCTCGACCACGTCGATGTCAGGGTAGCGGGCTTTAAGCGTCTCGATGTAGCGCCAGTGCGTCGTGGCTTTGCGTCCGTTGAGCAGACCGGAGGCGGCCAGCACAAATACGCCCGAGCAGATGGAGAGTAGCTGACAGCCCCGCGCGCTGGCCTGACGTAATGCGTTGCAGAGCGCGTCCGGGACCGGCGAGTCCACCCCCCGCCAGCCCGGCACCACGATCAGATCGGCAGACGCAAGCAGGGAGAGATCGCCATCGGTAATGATGCGGATCCCGCCTGTCGCCCGAAGCTCACCGTTATCAACGCTTGCCACGGCAAAACGATACCAGTCGTCGCCCAGCTCGGGGCGCGGCAGGCCGAAGATTTCCACCGCCACGCCAAACTCAAAGGTACACAGACCGTCATACGCCAGCACCACCACCTTCGGGCGGGCAATCTGTCTTAACGTTGTCATCTTTTTGCTGTTTTCTGGCATAAGCGAGCGCATTCATGAGCTGAATTTGTGGATAGAGTAGTGTTAACACAAACGCCAAAGATGAGGAAGGATCATGAGCTATGTTACTGAATTTCCGGCTGCCGAACCGCAGGAAGCCGTTACCCATTTTCTGCGTCGCCTGAGCGTCGAAACCGACTGCGCCGATGTGCATCATGCCATCACGCATAACGAGCAGGACTTTGTTTTGCTGCACGTGGTGGGGAGCCCGGAGCAGTTTGCCCGTCGCCATGTGCCGGGCGCTCTGCATATGCCGTGGAGCCAGATGACCGCTGAGCGCATGGCCCAATGGCCTGAAGGGACGCTGTTTGTCGTCTACTGCGCAGGGCCGCACTGTAACGGCGCGGACAGAGCCGCGCTGAAGCTGGCGCGTCTCGGGCTGCCGGTCAAAATCATGCTCGGTGGGATCACCGGCTGGGAAGATGAACGCTACGCGTTTGCCAGCGAGGCGTCCGTCGCCGCGCTGTGATGATGAATTTTTTTCAACACCCGTGAAATTTTCTCGTTTGCCGGCACCGGTGAGGTATGACATTGTTTTTGGACATTTAGACATCCAGAAGTCTAAAGCTTCAAATAATGAATTATCACTGCGGGCAATTATTGCCGGCAGACTGAGGAGATTGCCATGCAACGACACCACGCCCCGTTCCGCGCCGACGTAGTCGGCAGTTTTTTACGCCCGGATGCCATCAAGCAGGCTCGCCTGCAATTTGCCAGCGGCGAGATTGATGCCGGGCAGCTTCGTGCGGTGGAGGACGAGGCCATTCGCCACGTCGTCGAGCAGCAGTGTGCGTGCGGCTTGCATGTGGTGACCGACGGTGAGTTTCGCCGTGCCTGGTGGCACTTCGACTTCTTCGACGGTCTTCAGGGCGTTGAGCGTTACGATTCCGAGCAGGGCATCCAGTTTAACGGCGTGCAAACCAAAGCCCACGGCGTGCGCGTCACCGGCAAGCTGGGCTTTGGCGAGCACCCGATGCTGGACGATTTCCGCTATCTGAAAAGCATCAGCGGTAACGCCCAGCCAAAAATGACCATTCCGAGCCCAAGCGTGCTGCACTTCCGCGGCGGTCGCAAAGATATTGATGCGACCGTGTATCCGGACCTTGACGTCTATTTCGATGACCTGGCGACCACGTGGCGCGATGCCATCCGGGCCTTCTACGACGCGGGCTGCCGTTATCTGCAGCTGGATGATACCGTCTGGGCCTATCTCTGTTCGGACGACCAGCGCCGTCAGATCCGCGAGCGCGGCGACGACGCCGATGAGCTGGCGCGCATCTATGCCCGCGTGCTGAACAAGGCGCTGGAGGGCAAGCCGGACGATCTGACCATCGGACTGCACGTCTGTCGCGGCAATTTCCGTTCCACCTGGATTTCCGAAGGCGGCTACGAGCCGGTAGCGGAAGTGCTGTTCGGAACGGTCAACGTTGACGCCTTCTTCCTCGAATATGATAACGACCGCAGCGGGGATTTCGCGCCCCTGCGCTTTGTTCGCCCGGGCAAACAGCAGGTGGTGTTGGGTCTTATCACTACAAAAAACGGCGAGCTGGAGAATCCGGAGGGAATTAAAGCCCGTCTTGAAGAGGCGGCGAAATACGTGGCGAAAGAGCAGATTTGCCTCAGCCCGCAGTGCGGTTTTGCCTCGACCGAAGAGGGCAACAGCCTGAGCGAAGCCCAGCAGTGGGACAAAGTCCGGCTGGTCACGCAGATCGCCAGCGAAGTCTGGTAACCCCGTTATACGGCGCTGCATTATAAAAGTGCAGCGCTGTACCATTCTGAGTCGTTCTCTTTACATCCGGCGTTCCCCTCCCAGAAATAGCGCTTTCTCCATTCTGGCACTCTTTTTGCTCCTGCTTCGCTGACACTTTTTTTTCCGCGTCCACGCCGTACCGGACGTTTTCGCACAGCGTTCTTTTTCAGGAGTGAAAATATGCAGCGTCGTACCTTATTAAAAGCTTTTGCGTTATCCGCGTCCGTCGTGGCGATAGGGATGAGTTTTGGCGCGCAGGCGGCCGATACCATCAAGGTGGGGATCATGCATTCGCTGTCCGGCACCATGGCCATCTCTGAAACCCCGCTGAAAGACGTCGCGCTGATGACCATCGATGAGATCAACGCCAAAGGCGGCGTGCTGGGCAAGAAACTGGAGCCGGTGGTGGTGGATCCGGCCTCAAACTGGCCGCTGTTTGCCGAGAAGGCGCGTCAGCTGCTGAGCCAGGATAAAGTGGCGGTGGTATTTGGCTGCTGGACGTCGGTGTCGCGCAAATCCGTACTGCCGGTTTTCGAGGAGCTGAACGGCCTGCTGTTCTATCCGGTGCAGTATGAGGGCGAGGAAATGTCGCCAAACGTCTTCTATACCGGCGCGGCGCCGAACCAGCAGGCCATCCCGGCGGTGGAATACCTGATGAGCGAAGACGGCGGCGCGGCGAAACGCTTCTTCCTGCTGGGAACCGATTACGTCTATCCGCGCACCACCAACAAGATCCTGCGCGCGTTCCTGCATTCGAAAGGGGTGGAGGATAAGGACCTCGAAGAGGTTTATACCCCGTTTGGCCATAGCGACTACCAGACCATCGTCGCCAACATTAAAAAATTCTCCGCGGGCGGCAAAACTGCCGTGGTGTCGACCATCAACGGTGATTCTAACGTGCCGTTCTACAAAGAGCTGGCTAACCAGGGGCTGAAGGCGACGGACGTGCCGGTGGTGGCGTTCTCCGTGGGTGAAGAAGAGCTGCGCGGGATCGACACCAAACCGCTGGTGGGTAACCTGGCAGCCTGGAACTACTTTGAGTCCGTGGATAACCCGACTAACCAGGCGTTTGTAGCGGATTACAAAGCCTATGCGAAGGCGCACAAGCTGCCGAACGCCGATACCGTCGTAACTAACGATCCGATGGAAGCCACCTACGTAGGTATTCACATGTGGGCGCAGGCGGTGGAAAAAGCGGGCACTACCGATGTGGACAAAGTGCGTGCGGCGATGGCCGGTCAGTCCTTTAAGGCGCCGTCAGGCTTTACGCTCACCATGGATGCCACCAACCATCATCTGCACAAGCCGGTCATGATCGGTGAAATCGAGGGCAACGGCCAGTTCAACGTGGTGTGGCAGACCGAACAGCCGGTACGCGCCCAGCCGTGGAGCCCGTTCATCGCCGGGAATGATAAAAAGCCCGCCCAGCCGATGAAAACCGCCAGCAACTAAGCCATCACCGCAGGGAGAAACGTCATGAACGCCATGCGCCTGTTCATCGCTCTTGTATGGCTTTCCGGACTGCTGCCAGGGATGGTGCAGGCATCGGATGCCGATCGTTTTGTTGCCGCCAGCCGCAGCCAGCAGGCGGATTTGTTGACGCAGTGGGCCGCCGCGCCGGATGCGTCAAGACTGCCGCTCCTTGAGGCGCTGCAAAAGGAAAATCTCTACGTCGATACGCAAAAGCACGCCTTTGCACAACGCGATGGCAACGTCATCCCGCTAGGGGACAGTCAGACGGCAGAGGGCCCAACCAAAGCCGTGCGCCTGACGAATCGGCTGCGCGTGCTGGCAGCAACCGCCATCGCCACGCATCAGCTGGTGAGTGACAGTGTCACCGAAAGGCGGGCGGCGGCGCGTCAGCTGCAGCGCGATGCCCAGCCCGGGATGCTCGCTTTTCTGGAAAAGCGTGTGAACGATGAGACGGACGCCGTGGCGCGTCAGGCGCTGCTGCTGGCGGTCGCGAATCTCCAGCTGGCCAGCCCGCAGCCGGAAGTGCGCCGCAAGGCCGTCGAATTGTTAGGCCAGTCAGACGATCCGGACGTGCAGTCCAGGCTCACCCCGTTTACCCAGCCACAGACGGAGCCGGATAGCGCGGTGCGCGCGGCCGCAGAAGAGAGTCTTAGCCAGATCCAGCACCGCCTGATGTGGGGCGACCTGCTGGGCCAGGCGTTTATGGGGCTGTCCCTTGGGTCGGTGCTGCTGCTGGCCGCGCTGGGGCTGGCTATCACCTACGGCCTGCTGGGCGTGATTAATATGGCCCACGGCGAGATGCTGATGCTGGGGGCATATGCGACCTGGATGGTGCAGCAGGCGATGGCCGGGCTTGCGCCCCAGTGGCTGGTGCTCTATCCCGTTATCGCGCTGCCGGTCGCGTTCTGCCTGACGGCGGGCATTGGAATGGCGCTGGAGCGCACGGTGATCCGTCATCTGTACGGTCGTCCGCTGGAAACGCTGCTGGCGACGTGGGGCATCAGCCTGATGCTTATCCAGCTGGTGCGCATGACCTTTGGTGCCCAGAACCTGGAGGTGGCGAACCCGGCATGGCTCTCCGGCGGGGTGCAGGTTTTTGCCAACCTGACGCTGCCGTGGAACCGCATCGTGGTGCTGGGCTTCGTGCTGCTGGTGCTGTTCTTTACCTGGCTCATTCTGAACAAAACCCGTCTGGGGCTTAACGTGCGGGCGGTGACGCAAAACCGCAGCATGGCCGCCTGCTGTGGGGTACCGACAGGGCGCGTCGATATGCTGGCGTTCGGGCTTGGCTCCGGGATTGCGGGGTTAGGCGGCGTGGCGCTATCGCAGCTCGGTAACGTCGGACCTGAGCTGGGCCAGGGCTATATCATTGACTCCTTCCTTGTGGTGGTGCTCGGAGGCGTAGGCCAGCTGGCAGGCAGCGTGGCCGCGGCGTTTGGTCTGGGGATCTTTAATAAAATCCTTGAACCCCAGATGGGGGCGGTGCTGGGCAAGATCGTGATTCTGGTGGCGATCGTGCTGTTTATTCAGAAACGCCCCCAGGGACTGTTTGCGCTGAAAGGGAGGGTGATTGACTGATGAGCCAGCCGCTGACCTTAACGCTGGCGCGCAAAGCGCCACGCACCACGCAGATAGCGGGCAGCCTGCTGGTGGTGTGTTTGCTGATACTGCCGTTTTTCGCCTTACTGCCTGCGACGCATCCGCTGGCGCTGTCGACCTGGATGCTGACGCTGATTGGCAAGATCCTCTGCTATGCCATCGTGGCGGTGGCGCTGGATCTGGTGTGGGGCTACGCCGGTATGCTGTCCCTTGGGCACGGCCTCTTCTTCGCCCTGGGCGGCTATGCGATGGGCATGTACCTGATGCGCCAGGCGTCAGGTGACGGTCTTCCCGCGTTCATGTCGTTTCTCTCCTGGAGCGAGCTGCCCTGGTTCTGGTGGGGCACCCAGCATTTTGCCTGGGCGCTGGTGCTGATTGTGCTGGTGCCGGGCCTGCTGGCGCTGGTGTTTGGCTGGTTTGCCTTCCGCTCGAAGATCAAAGGGGTCTATTTCTCGATTATGACCCAGGCGCTGACCTATGCCGGGATGCTGCTGTTCTTTCGCAACGAAACCGGTTTTGGCGGCAACAACGGCTTTACCGGTTTTACCACGCTGCTCGGGTTTTCGGTAACGGAAACGACCACCCGCATCGCGCTGTTCCTGGCGACCGTGCTGTTGCTGCTTCTGGCCCTGGGCACCGGGTTTGCGCTGGCGAAAAGCAAGTTTGGCCGCATCCTGACCGCCGTGCGCGACGCCGAAAACCGCCTGACATTTTGCGGCTACGATCCGCGCGGGTTCAAGCTGCTGGTGTGGACGCTTTCTGCCGTGCTGTGCGGTCTGGCGGGGGCGCTTTACGTCCCACAGGTCGGCATTATTAACCCCGGTGAAATGTCGCCGACGAACTCGATAGAGGCCGCCATCTGGGTGGCGCTGGGCGGGCGCGGCACGCTGGTGGGGCCGGTGATTGGCGCGGCGCTGGTGAACGGGGCGAAGAGTTTCTTCACCGTCGCGATGCCGGAGTACTGGCAGCTGTTTCTGGGGCTGATTTTTATCGCCGTCACGCTGTTCTTGCCGCGCGGCGTCTACGGTCTGTTGCGTAAGGGAGAGAAATAATGCAGCCAACGGAAGGATTATTTACCCGCCAGCTGCCCGGCGATCGCTACCGGGACCAGACTGACCCGGTGCTTCAGCTTGAATCCATTAACGTCAATTTTGATGGATTCCAGGCCCTGACCGATCTCTCGCTGAATATCGGCGTGGGCGAGCTGCGCTGCGTGATTGGCCCCAACGGTGCGGGTAAAACCACGCTGATGGACGTCATCACCGGCAAAACGCGGCCAAAGAGCGGCAGGGCGATTTACGATCAGTCCATCGACCTGACCGCGCTGGAGCCTGCGGCCATCGCCCGCCAGGGCATCGGGCGTAAATTCCAGAAGCCCACGGTCTTTGAAGCGCTGACGGTGTGGGAAAACCTGGAGATCGCCATGAAAACCGATAAATCCGTCTGGGCGAGCCTGCGGGCAAAACTCAACGGCGAGCAGCGTGACCGCATTGACGAGATGCTGGTTTTGCTGCGCCTTAGCGCGGAGCGCGACCGACGGGCCGGGCTGCTTTCCCACGGGCAGAAACAGTTCCTGGAGATCGGCATGCTGCTGGTGCAGGACCCGCATCTGCTGCTGCTGGATGAACCCGCCGCCGGAATGACCGACGCGGAAACGGAATACACCGCAGAGCTGTTCAAAACGCTGGCGGGCAAGCACTCCCTGATGGTGGTGGAGCACGATATGGGCTTTGTTGAAACGATTGCCGACCACGTGACGGTGCTGCATCAGGGGCGGGTGTTGGCGGAAGGGGCGCTGCGTGAGGTGCAGGCCAACGAGCAGGTGATTGAGGTCTATCTGGGACGTTAAGGAGAGGGAATGCTACAGGTCAACGAACTGAATCAGTATTACGGCGGCAGCCATATCCTGCGCGGCGTGAGCTTTGAGGCCATCACCGGCGAAGTCACCTGTCTGCTGGGGCGCAACGGCGTGGGGAAAACCACGCTGCTGAAGTGTCTGATGGGGCTGATCCCGGCGAAAACCGGGGAGGTCATCTGGCAGGGGAAAACGATTACCCACAGCAAACCGCACCAGCGGGTGCAGTCTGGCGTGGCGTATGTCCCGCAGGGACGCGAGATTTTTCCGCGCCTGACCGTGGAGGAGAACCTCCTGCTGGGGCTATCGCGGTTTTCCGCCCGCGAGGCGAAGCAGGTGCCGGAGGAGATCTGGCAGCTGTTCCCGGTGCTCAAAGAGATGAAGCACCGTCGCGGGGGCGATCTCTCGGGTGGGCAGCAGCAGCAGCTGGCGATTGGTCGCGCGCTGGCGAGTCGTCCGCGGCTGCTTATCCTGGATGAACCGACCGAAGGCATACAGCCTTCCGTCATTAAAGAGATCGGCCACGTGATCCGCACCCTGGCAAACAGAGGCGACATGGCGATCCTGCTTGTTGAGCAGTTTTACGACTTTGCCGCCGAGCTGGCCGACAGCTATTTGCTGATGTCCCGCGGCACTATTATTCAGCGCGGGCGGGGTGAAAATATGGAGCAGGAGGGCGTTCGCGGGCTGGTTGCGATCTGAAATGTTATAATATAACATCCTCATTCTTATAAAACGGAATGAGGGCGTTACTTTGGCTGCACATATTGGGAAATTTGCCATGACTCTGGGGGCGCTGCTGGTCAGCGGCCAGCTGTTTGCTCACTCGCACGGCCACCAGATGACCGAAGCAGAACAGAAAGCGGCGAACGGCGTGTTTGAGGATAAAGACGTGAAGGACAGAGCGCTGTCTGACTGGGACGGCACCTGGCAGTCGGTCTATCCGTTCCTGCTCGATGGTTCGCTGGATCCGGTCTTTAAGCAGAAAGCGCAGAAGGATAAAAGCAAATCCTTTGATGAGGTGAAAGCCTACTACCGCACGGGTTATGCGACGGACGTGGATGCCATCGGTATCGAAAATAACGTGATGGAGTTCCATCAGGGGAAAGCGGTCAGCCGCTGCCAGTATGATTACAGCGGCTACAAAATTCTGACCTACGCGTCAGGCAAGAAAGGCGTGCGCTATCTCTTTGAGTGCAAGGACGCCAGCAGCAAGGCGCCGAAGTTTGTCCAGTTCAGCGACCATACCATCGGACCGAAGGCCTCTTCGCACTTCCATATTTTCATGGGCAATACCTCCCACGAGGCGCTGCTGAAAGAGATGGATAACTGGCCGACCTATTATCCGAACGAGATGTATAAAGAGCAGGTGGTGGAGGAGATGTTGCACCACTAGGTTTTTGCTTTTGCCGGGTGGCGGCTTCGCCTTGCCCGGCCTACATTTGCTACGCCGCTTTGGGTGACTCGCACCATGCCTTCACGCTCATCCCGCGCAAAATCATCAGCCACGCCACAATAATCGCGGCCATCATAATCACAAACAGCGACCAGTGCGGCAGGTTGGTCAGGATGATACCGGTGATCATCGGGTTTGCCGCCGCGCCGAGCCAGCCCAGCGCCTGCGCGGAAAAATAGCTCGCCTTCATTCCCGGTGGCGCAATGTTGTCAATCAGCATGTATTCACCCGGGGCATAGATAATCTCACCCAGCGTAAAGATGGCGGCAGCGATGCCCCAGTAAACCAGGTTTTCCCCGGAGAGCATAAAGCCGCCCAGCCCCACGATAAAAAACAGGGTGGCGAGGGACATCAGCGGGCGGATATTGCTGGCTGAGATCTTACGGCCCAGCGCATATTGCAGCGTTACCACCACGGCGGCGTTGACGGGCAGCACCACGGCGACCACCTTTTCGGCGAAATCGCTGTCCGCATGTGCAGCGAGAACGTATTGCGAAATACAGCTCGCGAACGACCCGCCTACGTAGGACGCCAGCAGGCCAGAGAGCGTGTACCAGAACAGCGCGCGGTCTTTCAGCAAGACCGACGGCTGCCACGGCGTCTTCTCCTCGGCGGTATCTAACGCCACGCTTTTCTGCACAAAGAAGTGGATAAAGCCCAGCGGCAGGGCGGCACAGAAGGCTGCCAGCCAGAACGGCAGCTGCAGGCTGTACATCACCAGCAGGGTGCCAATCGGCGGGCCGACCGTCCAGCCAATGTTCAGGAAGCTGTAGTTCAGCGAGAAGACCCGCGCCTTCTGGCTGGAGGTGAGCACGTCGGAGAACCAGGCTTTCAGCACCGTCGAAAAGACGGAGTAGGCGCAGTTGATCAGCGCAAAGAACAGCACCACCAGCGTGACGTTATTGACCAGCGGGATCGCCACAAATCCGGCGATAAAGGCTACGATGGCGATCAGCATGTAGCGTTTTTTATCAAACTTATCGGCAAGAATGCCAAATCCCAGGCTGAACACCACGCCAATGGTCAGCGCAATCGTCAGGGCATAACCGATATTCTCGACGCTCATGCTGTAGACGCGCGTGAGATAAATGGTCATAAACGGCAGCGTTGCCCCCGACCGATGGTTAATAACAATGACGATGCCAGCAGCGCTGCGGTTGAGCGCCTGAGAGATGGTTTCATATTCCTGCCCGACAGTTGCTTATGCTTTTATTCGATGTGTGTTAACAGGATTACCATGACATAAGGGGCTTGTATAGCACCCGATTTATCCCTAAGTGCTTCAGCTGCCTGCCAGAAATAATGATCTTCTCGTGACGCACTTTTTTCTGTTACCTTGAAGTGTTAACAAATTATTAATAATTCAGGGGCGGGATATGACGCGGAAAGACGGGCTGCTGGCGTTGCTGGTGGTCGTAGTATGGGGGCTCAATTTTGTGGTCATTAAGCTGGGGCTGCACAACATGCCGCCGCTGATGCTGGCCGGCTTACGTTTTATGCTGGTCGCTTTCCCGGCCATCTTCTTTGTTGCGCGTCCAAAGATCCCCTTTAAACTGCTGCTGGGCTACGGTTTGACCATTAGCTTTGGCCAGTTCGCGTTTCTCTTTTGCGCCATCAAGTTCGGTATGCCGGCCGGTCTGGCCTCGCTGGTGTTACAGGCGCAGGCGTTCTTTACCATTATTCTCGGGGCGTTTGTCTTTGGCGAGCGCCTGCAGGGCAAACAGCTGGCGGGGATCACGCTGGCGGTGTTTGGCGTACTGGTGCTGATCGAGGCCAGCCTGAATGGTCAGCACGTGGCGCTGCTCGGGTTTATGTTGACGCTGGCGGCGGGGCTGAGCTGGGCCTGCGGGAATATCTTCAACAAGCTGATCATGCAGCACGAGGCGCGCCCGGCGGTGATGTCGCTGGTGGTGTGGAGCGCACTGATCCCGGTTATCCCGTTTCTGCTGGCGTCGAGTATTCTGGACGGTCCGGCGGTGATGCTGAACAGTCTGGTCGACATCGATATGACCACGATCCTGTCTCTCGTCTATCTGGCCTTTGTCGCCACCATTGTGGGCTACGGGATCTGGGGATCGCTGCTGGGGCGTTATGAGACCTGGCGCGTCGCGCCGTTATCTCTGCTGGTGCCGGTGGTAGGGCTTGCCAGTGCGGCGATATTGCTGGATGAAACGCTAAGCGCGCTGCAGCTGTTGGGTGCCGTGCTGATCATGGCCGGGCTGTACATTAACGTGTTTGGTCTGCGGGTTCGTCGGACGACGCGGGTAAGCGAAAAGGCATAAAAAAAGCCCCGCGTCTGCGGGGCAAAAACGAATCAGAAGCCGTGCTGATTATAATAAGGCACGCCTAATTCGTCGGATTTGTCGCTACCAGCACCCATGTGGTTGAAATCATAGGGCGACTGGTCATGTGCGGACGGCAAAATCATCGTATCCGGATTATTTTGCTGCGTTGCACGAGGGGTTTGCTCCGCGAAGGTCTGGCTGGAGAACAGCACCAGCAAGGCGAGGGCGGCGGAGGCGATAACTTTCATGATTTCCTCGGTTACGTCTGTGACAGGCGATGATTAACTACAGTGTTTTAACGGATACAGGTATCGGGATTCGCCCGGCACGCTGGTGATTCGGTACTTATGAGGCGGCACGTCAAAATAGTTCTTGAACGTACGCGTCAGGGTTTGTTGCGATTCAAAACCGTAACGCTCCGCCAGATAAAGGATCGGCTCATTGCTTTCTTTCAGTTTCTGGGCAATCTCCGTCAGCTTGCGGCTGCGAATATATTGACCTAATGAATGGCCGGTCTCTTTTTTGAACATCCGTTGCAGGTGCCATTTGGAGTAACCCGAACGCTCTGACACTTTTTCAAGGGAGAGCGGCGATTCCAGGTTATCCTCGATCCAGTCCAAAATGCTATGAATGGTGATAGCGTCAGTATTGCGTCTGGACATCGTCATACCTCTTTTTTCTGTTTACGGCAGGATTTTCTTCAGCAAAAGCTCAAGGGTTGCCACTTCATCTGCCGTTAAGTTTTTTGTTAGTTCCTGATGCAGTGTTTGTCCTACTAATTGATGACATTGCTCGCACATGGCCGCGCCATCGCTGGTCAGCTTCACCAGTACGCCGCGTTTGTCATTCGGGTTAGGGCTTCGTTCTATCCATCCTTTGCAGACGAGACGATCGAGCATGCGGGTTAACGCACCCAGATCGACAGAGAGCACCTTTTTCAGCTCAACCGGCGTGATACACACTTCGCAGCGAATGGAACACAGCACTTTGAACTGTGTTGCGGTGATATCCAGCGGTGACAGATAGTCATTGAGCAGGCGATCTTTTTTCTGATTGACCATATGAATAAGACGACCCAGCGGAACAACGTCGTTAAAGATATCACTGGTGCTTTTCACAATGGTTGCCCTGGCAAGTAATTAGTCACGGCAGATATTATTGCTCAGGCAAGTATAAGTCAACTGAATGAATCAGCCGATGCCACGAATTGCTAAAACGTTTCATGAACTTTTTTTAAGGTGTTTCAAATCATAGGGATAACTTCCTGTTATCTTTTCAGAAGGAAAATAATCGTTACGTTGCGCCCATGGCTGAATGTCACACTTTCCCCCTATAATTGCTGTGTTAAATATGGATAAGGACGACAACGCACTATGTTGGATTTGATTAAAGCAATCAGCCTTGGGCTGGTGGTCTTGCTGCCGTTGGCTAACCCGTTAACGACGGTGGCGCTTTTCCTCGGGCTGGCAGGGAACATGAACAGCGCCGAGCGCAATCATCAGTCGATGATGGCCTCGGTGTATGTGTTTGCCATCATGATGGTGGCTTACTACGCCGGGCAACTGGTGATGAATACCTTCGGGATTTCCATCCCCGGCCTGCGCATCGCCGGGGGGCTGATCGTGGCCTTTATCGGTTTCCGCATGCTGTTCCCGGCGCAAAAAGCGCATGAATCGCCGGAAGCGACCAGCAAATCGGAAGAGCTGGAAACCGAACCGAGCGCGAATATCGCCTTCGTGCCGATTGCCATGCCGAGCACGGCGGGGCCGGGGACCATCGCGATGATCATCAGCTCCGCGTCGACGGTGCGTGACAGCGCAACCTTCCCGGACTGGGTGCTGACGGTGGCACCGCCGCTGATTTTTGCGATTATCGGGATTATCGTGTGGGCATCGCTGCGCAGCTCCGGCGCCATCATGCGCTGGGTAGGCAAGGGCGGTATCGAGGCGATTTCCCGCCTGATGGGCTTCTTACTGGTCTGTATGGGCGTGCAGTTTATTATTAACGGCGTGCTGGAGATTATTAAGACCTATCATTAAGTTCATTGCCGGGTGGCGCTGCGCTTACCCGGCATATAAAACATTTATTAGATGAATATAAATCAATTCTGAAAAAATAACTTTTTAATTTAATCTGGGTCAAATAAGCACCACCAAGCTTGTTGCTTGTTAGCTCTTAAAGTAATGTACTGCACTCATTTCACTTAAGGATATTGTCATGCGTGCAAAACACTGTTTTCTCGTACTGAGTACGTTGCTGTTTTCATTTAATGCCACTGCCGGTTTGTTCGATTCTGCGCCCGAATTTAAATGTGGTCGTGAGGATGCCATTGCTGCTATGCAATCTAAAATCAGAGATGATGCAATGAGTAAATTGCAGGAAATGTATCTGGCAACGCCTTCGCAATTTTATGGAAAACCGCTTAAATCTTACCTGGAAAAAGCACAGCAAATAACTATTCAGTTGGAAAATGTCACAACGACACCGTTTGATAAAAATGATTCAAACCGCAGTTGTACCGCTAAGGTGACCCTCACCATGCCAACGGAAATTCTTGGGTTTATTGCATCCTATCCTCAGAAGTTAGGTGGGATAAATCAAGGGGGCGGCAAGGTGCTTAACAATAGTGTTCAATGGGAGAAGTTTGTTTATTTATTATCTCTGGCAGACAATGGCAAAGATATTTCTGCATCCTATGAATATTCTGGTAGGGATTATATTTCTCAGTCGCTGGCCGCTATGACTATGCTGGCAATGAATAAATCCGAACTTGAGAAAGCCGATCTCGATAACAAATTAAACAATGCCATATTTGCCTATTCAGAAAACGATGGTCAGTTAAATAATCTCTGGAAATCGCTTCCAGAGTCTGTCAGAGCCTCTATGAAAAAAGAACAGAATCTCTGGATTAACGAGAAGGCTAAAAGATGCGGGAAGATCAGTGATGCGTCTTCTACTGCCACGCCTGTTGAGACAAGAATCAAGATCTATCAGTGCCAGTCTGAAAGAACCTTTGAAAGATTTATCTATCTGGGTGGAGATGAAGAACGACAGTATTAATGCAAATGCTGTGGGTCAATCCGACCTGCTGATCTTGTAGGCCGGGTAAGGCGTAGCCGCCACCCGGCACAAACAAACCTCACCCGTGCTGCCCCTGTTCCTCCAGCGCCACCGGCCACTTACGGAAGATAAGCACGGACCAGATCAGCGCCATCAGCGCCGGAATGGCACCCAGATAGCCAATCGCCGACATCGACACGTGCAGGATGACCTGGTTTCCCACCAGCGCACCCGCGCCAATCCCCAGATTGAAAATTCCCGAGAACAGCGACATGGCGACGTCCGTCGCATCCGGCGCCAGGGCCAGCACCTTCACCTGCATGCCCAGGCCAATAATCATGATCGCCACGCCCCAGAACAGGCTGAGGATCGCCAGATGGCTTTCACTGCCCGCGGCGGGCATCAGCAACAGCAGACAGGCCAGCAGCAGGCCTATAGCGCTGCTCACCAGCGAGGAGGCGTGCCGGTTACCCAGCTTGCCGAACAGCACGCTGCCAATAATCCCCGCGCCGCCGAGGATCAGCAGTAAGACGGTGGCAAAGTTGGCGCTAAAGCCCGCCACCACCTGCACAAACGGTTCAATGTAGCTGTACGCCGTGTAATGGGCCGTTACCACAATGGCGGTCAGCAGGTAGATGCTCAGCAGCGCAGGGCGACGCATCAGCAGCGGCAGGCTTTTCAGCGAGCCGGAATGTTCGCTCGGCAGCGCGGGCAGCAGCTTAATCAGACACACCAGCGTCACCAGCGCGCCCATGCCGATGGCGAAGAAGGTGGTACGCCAGCCGAAGTATTGCCCCACGATGCGGCCAATCGGCAGGCCCAGCACCATCGCCAATGCGGTACCGGTAGCAATCAGGCTTAGCGCCTGCGCGCGTTTACCCGCCGGTGCCAGGCGAATCGCCAGCGACGCGGTGATCGACCAGAACACCGCATGGGCAAAGGCGATACCGACGCGGCTGATGACCAGCACCGTAAAATTCCACGCCATAAACGACAGCACGTGGCTCGCGATGAACAAGACAAACAGACCGATCAGCAGCCTGCGCCGCTCTATCTGGCTGGTCAGCAGCATGAACGGCAGGGACATCAGCGCCACCACCCAGGCGTAAATGGTCAACATAATGCCCACCTGCGCCGTTTCCATCTGGAAACTGTCAGCGATGTCAGACAACAGCCCAACCGGCACAAATTCTGTGGTGTTAAAAATAAACGCGGCAATGGCCAGCGTGACCACGCGTAGCCACGCAACCCTGCGGGAAACTGTGTTCGTTGTCATAGGGATGTCGGAGATTCGTTGCTGAAAAGAAGAGGAGACGATCTTAAAACGTTGAATGGCGAAAACTCAACCATTATGTGACGCAGATCTCAATATTTACCTTATGAAAGCGGTAGCCGGGAGCGCTGTTTTCATTGAATATAAAAGAACAACACAATAAAAACAGGCGGTAAGACAATGCAGGAGATTGATTTTTATCTGGTCGATGCGTTCAGCAATACCACGTTTGGCGGCAACCCGGCCGCCGTTTGTCCGCTCAAGGAATGGTTACCCGATGAGACCTTGCTGAAAATGGCACAGCAGCATAATCAGTCGGAAACGGCCTTTTTCGTCTGCACTAAAGGAGGCATTGAGCTACGCTGGTTTACCACGCTTACCGAAGTCAATCTCTGCGGCCACGCCACCCTTGCCGCCGCGTACGTTCTGTTTAATGAACTGGATTATCCCGACTCGCGGATCCACTTTGATACCGCCTCTGGCCGCCTGACGGTCAGCCGGGAGGGGGAGTGGATGACGCTGGACTTCCCGGCATGTCCAAGCCAAGAAGAGACGCCGCCGCCGGAGATGCTCTCGGCGCTCGGTATCCGTCATTACGTTGCAGCCCGCAAAGGGCGCGCCTGGCTGATCGTGCTGGATAATCGCCAGCAGGTTGAAGCACTCGCGCCACGCTTTTCGGCGATGACGCCGGGCGAGCATAAGGTGAGCGTGACGGCACGGGGTGAGGGGGAATACGATTTTGTCAGCCGCTTTTTCTCCCCCGGGGTATCCGTTCCGGAAGACCCGGTCACCGGCTCCGCGCACACCATGCTGATCCCATACTGGGGTGAACGGTTGGGGAAAACAGCCATGCTTGCCCGTCAGCTTTCCGCGCGCGGCGGCGACGTGCGCTGTGAGCTGAAAGGCTCGCGCGTGCTGATGAGCGGACAGGCTTCACTTTATCTGAAAGGCACAGTTTTTCTGCGCTAATAACCCATAACAAGAGAGGAAGAGACAATGCAGGAAATTGATTTTTATCTGGTGGATGCCTTCAGCGACAAAACCTTTGGCGGCAACGCGGCAGCGGTATGTCCTCTGGAAGCGTGGCTGCCGGACGAGACGCTGCTCAAAATGGCGCAGCAGCATAACCAGTCTGAGACCGCCTTTTTTGTACGCACCGACGGTGGGTTTGAACTGCGCTGGTTTACCACGCTCGATGAAATTAACCTGTGCGGCCATGCTACGCTTGCCGCATCGCACGTTATTTTCGAATACCTTGACTATCCGCACACTGAAATTACCTTCACCACGCGCTTCGTGGGCGAACTGACGGTGAAACGCAGCGGCGACTGGCTGACGCTGAACTTCCCCGCGTGGTCAACCGAGGTGGTCGAGAACCCACCTGCGCTGCTGTTTAGCGCGCTGGGCATCACAGAGGCAAAAGAGGTGCGCGTCGGACGTGATTACCTGGTGGTGCTGGAGAGCCAGCAGCAGGTGGAAGCGTTAACGCCGGATATTGGGGCGATGATCCCGCTGGATAAAATGGTCTGCGTGACGGCGCCGGGCGAAAAATATGACTTCGTCAGCCGCTTCTTCTGCCCGGGGGAAGGGGTGCCGGAAGATCCGGTTACCGGATCCGCCCACAGCATGCTGATCCCTTACTGGAGCGAAAAGCTGGGTAAAACGTCACTTTATGCCCACCAGGGGGCGCACCGTGGCGGGGATCTGCGCTGCGAAATGAAGGGCGACCGCGTGCTGATTGGCGGTCAGGCCACCCTGTACCTGAAAGGGAAAATCTTTTTGCGCTAACGGAGCGGTACGATAAGTTAATTGTATGAAGCACCCCGGCAGGCCTGCGCTATGTTGACATTTAGCCTCACAAAAAAAGCAAGGAGCCTGCCATGTATTCCATTACCTCTGAATCTGCACGTCACCCGGACATTCTCAGCCTGATCGCGGCGCTGGACCGCTATCAGAGCGAACTCTATCCCGCCGAAAGCAATCATCTGATCGATCTGGCTGCGCTGCCGGAAACGTCGCTGATCCTGATGGTCATTCGCGACCAGCAGCTTCAGGCCGTTGGTTGTGGCGCCATCGTGCTCAACGGCGACGGTACGGGGGAGATGAAGCGGGTCTATATCGATCCGGCCCATCGTGGGCAGCACCTTGGGGAGACGCTATTGGCCGCCCTGGAAGATGAGGCCCTGAGCCGTCATTGCCATACGGTACGGCTGGAGACGGGCATCAAGCAGCGCGCCGCGGTGCGTCTTTATGAACAGTGCGGATACGATTTGCGTCCGGCGTTTCCCCCGTACGTTGACGACCCGCTCAGCCTGTTTATGGAGAAGGCGCTGGTTGAAGACGTTCGTTTAGCAGCGCTATAAAGGCCTCCAGCTGGCGGGTCATTGCCCCGCGTCGCCACACCAGCCAGGTGGTGAGCCAGCGCCAGTTTTCTGCCAGCGGCCAGGCTTCAACCTGATGATGCCCGGGCATACTCTCCAGCATCGAGCGCGGCATCAGCGCGATGCCCGCGCCCGCAATGACGCAGGCGAGCATGCCGTGATAGGACTCCATCTCGTGAATGCGGCCGGGCGCGGCGCGGTCAGCGTGAAACCAGCTCTCCAGGTGCCGACGATAAGAGCAGTTGGCGCGAAAGGCATAAACGTCGCTGCCGCTCACCTGCGCGGCGCGTGAGATTTCCGCCTGCCCGGCAGGCGTGACCAGCATCATCTCTTCCCGATAGACCGGCATTCCTTCCAGCTCCGGGTGCGAGAGTGGCCCGTCGACAAAGGCGGCGCTCAGGGTTCCCTCCAGTACGCCATCAATCATCGTCCCGGACGGCCCGGTAGAAAGGGCAAACTGAATGCGCGGATAGCGCTGGTTAAACAGTGCCAGCGTTTCAGGAATGCGCACGGCGGCAGTACTTTCCAGCGCGCCGAGGGCAAATAACCCCTGCGGCTCATCCCCCGCGACGACCATGCGCGCTTCATCCACCAGGGCGAGGATCTGCTTGCTGTAGCGCAGGAAGTTATGGCCAGCCGGGGATAAACGTAAACGCTGGTTCTCACGAATAAACAGCTCAACGCCAAGATCGGCTTCCAGCTGGCGGATGCGGGTCGTCAGGTTTGACGGCACGCGATGCACCTTCTGCGCCGCCTGGGTGATACTGCCCGTCAGCGCGACGGCGTTAAACATTTCAAGCTGGGTTAAATCCATAGCGTTCTCGTTTCGTGAATAAGGTGGTTAGTATTATTCATTTTTAAGAAATAGCAGAGTGGGCCACAATGAATCAACCGAAAAACGTGGAGAACACCATGACTTATTCCTCTGCAACACATGCCTTCTCTGTCAACCCGGCAACGGGTGAAACCCTCGCCGCGTATCCGTGGGCGACGTCGGAACAGGTTGACCGCGCGATTTCTCAGTCCGATGCGGGCTATCGCCTGTGGCGTCGCGAAAGCATCTCCCACCGGGCGCAAAAGCTGCGCGATCTTGGCGCCGCGCTGCGTCATCGCGCTGAAGAGATGGCGCAGACGATCTCCCGAGAAATGGGCAAACCTATTCAGCAGGCGCGGGCAGAAGTGGCAAAATCCGCCGGCCTGTGCGACTGGTACGCCGAGCACGGCCCGGCGATGCTGCAGGCGGAACCGACGCTGGTCGAAAACCAGAATGCGGTCATTGAATACCGTCCGCTGGGGCCGATCCTCGCGGTCATGCCGTGGAACTTCCCGCTCTGGCAGGTGCTGCGCGGCGCGGTGCCGATTCTGCTGGCAGGTAACAGCTATCTGCTCAAACACGCGCCCAACGTCCTCGGCTCGGCGGAGCTTATCGCGCAGATCTTTGCGGATGCCGGTTTCCCTGAAGGCGTGTTCGGCTGGGTGAATGCCACCAACGACGGCGTCAGCCAGGCGATTAACGATCGACGTATTGCGGCGGTGACCGTCACCGGCAGCGTGCGTGCCGGGGCTGCCATTGGTGCTCAGGCGGGGGCCGCGCTGAAAAAATGTGTTCTCGAGCTGGGCGGCTCTGACCCGTTCATCGTCCTCAACGATGCCGACCTGGATCTTGCCGTGAAGGCGGCGGTAGCAGGCCGCTACCAGAATACCGGGCAGGTGTGCGCAGCGGCCAAACGCTTCATTGTGGAAGAGGGGATTGCGAAGACCTTTACCCAGCGCTTTGTCGATGCGGTTGCTGCGCTGAAGCTGGGCGCGCCGGACCAGGAAGAAAACTATATTGGCCCGATGGCGCGTTTTGACCTGCGCGATGAACTCCATCAGCAGGTGCAGGCGACGCTGGCGGAAGGTGCAACGCTGCTGCTGGGCGGTGAGAAAATCAGCGGTGAGGGGAATTATTACGCCCCAACCGTGCTGGCGAACGTCACCCCGGCGATGACGGCCTTCCGGCAGGAGCTGTTTGGTCCGGTCGCGGCCATTACTATCGCGAAAGACGCGGAGCATGCCCTGATGCTGGCCAACGACAGCGATTTTGGCCTGTCTGCCACGGTCTTTACCGCCAGTGATGCGCTGGCAGAGACCTTCTCCCGCGAGCTGGAGTGCGGCGGGGTGTTTATCAACGGCTTTAGCGCCAGCGATGCGCGCGTGGCCTTTGGCGGCGTGAAGAAAAGTGGCTTTGGCCGCGAACTTTCCCACTTTGGGTTGCACGAGTTCTGCAACGTGCAGACGGTGTGGAAGGATCGCGTGTAATCCCGCGATGTCGGCCCTCATCGCGAGGGCCGTTGTCATTAATCTGCAATGGTTCTGTCATTTTCATTTCGTAGACTCGCTCGCGTCTAACGCCTTGTAAATGAAGCTAATTATGAACCTAACGCAAATTTTTCGCCGTATTGCGCAGCGTCTCACTCCCCGTCACTTTGGCCTGCTGACAGGGATCTTTTGCATTATTGGCCTTTTCTCCGCGCTGCAGCTCTCCTCGTCATTCCTGCTTAACGCCTCCCTGAACGAAGCCCAGCGCAACGAGCAGCAAAACCTGCTGGCGTGGCAGCAGCAGAGCAAGCTGGATCTGGCCCGCGTCTCTCTGCTGGCGGCAAGCGATCTCCTTAACCGCTCCGGCGTCTGGTTTATGCAGGATAAAGAGACCGGTTCCGACGGAAGCTGGCACAGCCTGATGGATGACGCGCAAAAGGCGCTGACGGTGTCTCAGCAGGCGTGGAAGGCCTGGCTGGCGCTGAATCCACCGAAAGACGACGCCCTGGTAAACAGCTATCAGCTCTTCTACGGCGCGATCAACGAGCAGGCGGAAGGTCTGGTCAAAACCAATACCATCGACGCTTTTTTTGCCGTCCCGGCGCAGGCTTTTCAGACCGATTTTAACGACAACTATGCGCGCTACCAGCAGGCAAGCGAGAAGCAGGCCATGCAGGGGCGTCAGAGCCTCATGGCGCAGCTTTCTGACCTGCAAACGTTATTCCTGTTTGCCCCGTTGCTGTTAGTCGCCATTGCCGCTGTCGTCTGGTTCGGTATGTCCCGATGGGTGATTACGCCGCTGCGTCGGCTCATCGCGCATATCAACCGGCTGGCAGCAGGGGATCTCTCCGGCACGCCGCCGAACGTCATGCGCTTCAACCGGGAGATAGGGCAGCTTAGCGACAGCATTGCCACGATGCAGCACGGCCTGCAGCAGCTGGTGACGCAGGTCAGCCACGCCACGGCTACCATGGTGGAGAACATTGACTCTCTGGCACAGGGTAACCAGAAGCTGTATCAGCAGTCGGCACGCCAGGCGAAAGAGCTTGAGGATGTGACGGCGCATATTGCGGCGCTGGAAAGCCACGTGGAAGGGAATACCGGCTATGCCAGACTCGCCAGCTCCCGGGCCGATGAAGCGCGCCAGGCAGCCGTGGGCGGCGACCAGATGATGTCGACCGTAAACGCGTCTATGCAGGCGATCGTCGACCGATCGTCTGAGATGCGCGGGATCGTGGCGATGATCGACAGCGTGGCGTTTCAGACGAACATCCTGGCGCTGAATGCCGCCATTGAGGCCGCCCATGCCGGAAATCAGGGGCGCGGGTTTGCCGTCGTCGCCCGCGAGGTTGGACTCCTGGCCAGAAAGAGCAGCCACTCGACGCAGACCATTCAGGAGCTGATCAACCGTTCACTGCAGGGTATCGAAGACGGTTCCCGTGCCGTCACTCTGATGGAAGAGAATTTGCAGCAGGTCACCGGTCTGGTGGGCAATTTGAGCAGTTTGCTGAATAAGATCTCCACCGCCACGCTCAGTCAGGGAGAGCGTATTCACCTGATGACGCGTCAGCTTCAGGCGCTGAACCAGGTCTCCCGTCAGACGGACCTGCTGGTCTCTGACGCCTCGGAGGCCTCTGAGCGGCTGCAAAAGCAATCCGATCTTTTATTGCAGGCCGTTTCGCGTTTTCGTCTTAGCGCCTGACGCAATACATAAGCCTCTGTTATACTCGCAGCCCGTTTTAGCCTGAGGGCAAGGAGCAAAGTGTGGCTGCGGTCATCCATAATGAGATGTTGGACGAGATTCTGGCGCAGGTTCGTCCGTTAATTGGAAAGGGGAAGGTTGCCGACTATATTCCGGCCCTTGCCTCGGTCAGCGGGAATAAGCTGGGTATTGCTATCTGCACCATCGACGGACAGCGATTCCAGGCAGGGGATGCAACAGAACGTTTTTCCATTCAGTCCATTTCGAAAGTGCTCAGTCTGGTTGCGGCGATGCGCCAGTATGAAGAAGACGAAATCTGGCAGCGCGTGGGTAAAGATCCGTCCGGCCAGCCTTTTAACTCGCTGCTTCAGCTTGAAATCGAGCAGGGTAAACCGCGAAATCCCTTTATCAACGCCGGGGCGCTGGTGGTCTGCGACATGCTGCAGAGCCGCCTCAGCGCGCCGCGTCAACGAATGCTGGAGATAGTACGCCAGCTCTCGGGGGTTGACGACATTGCCTACGATCCGGTGGTGGCCCGCTCGGAGTTCGAACACTCTGCCCGTAACGCGGCCATCGCGTGGCTGATGAAATCCTTCGGCAACTTCCATAACGACGTGGCGACCGTCCTGCAAAACTACTTCCACTACTGCGCCCTGAAAATGAGCTGCGTTGAGCTGGCTCAGACGTTCCTGTTCCTTGCGCATCAGGGGCACGCGCCGCACCTCGATCATGAGGTGGTTTCTCCTCTGCAGGCGCGCCAGGTCAACGCGCTGATGGCAACCAGCGGGATGTATCAAAACGCGGGCGAGTTTGCCTGGCGCGTTGGTCTCCCGGCCAAGTCGGGCGTGGGCGGCGGAGTGGTGGCGATTGTACCGCATGAAATGGCGATTGCGGTCTGGAGCCCCGAGCTGGATGAAACGGGAAATTCCCTTGCCGGTGTCGCGGTTCTGGAGAAACTGACCCAGCGTATGGGACGTTCCGTTTACTGATGTCTGACCTGGATCCCCTTTTTTCCCGTCTGGCGCGATCGACGTTTCGCTCGCGCTTCCGCTTAGGCGATAAGGAACGGCAGTATTGCTGGGACAAAGGCCCCGATACCATTGATCAGCATGCCGCTGATTTTGTCGAAAAGCGCCTTGCCCCTGCACAACCCGCGAATGACGGCAAACAGACGCCCATGCGCGGTCACCCGGTATTTATCGCCCAGCATGCCACCGCCACCTGTTGTCGGGGCTGTCTGGCGAAATGGCATAATATTCCTCACGGTGTTCAGCTCACCGCGCAGCAGCAGCAGTATATCGTCAGCGTGATTCACCACTGGCTGGTGCTCCAGATGTACGCCTAAATTTGACGAGTTATGATCCCGTTATATTTGTGTTATAGATTCATCCTAAGTGAGCGCCGATCGTGCTGACGACCGCAATAACTGCCATAAGCTTTCATATGGAATGAAATTTAATGCGTTCTGCTCTTACCGCTTTCAGGCCGTTCCAGCCTGACACGCCGCTGCGAAATGCATCGACGATCTTTATCCTCACCACTTTGTTCTATTTTGTGGGTGCGGAATTACGTCTCGTGGAGGCCTTGTCGCTGTTCTGGCCCCTCAACGGCGTGATGGCAGGGATCTTTGCCCGCTATGTTTTTCTGAATCGCCTGCATTACTACGCGGTATCGTATGTCGCCATGCTGATGTATGACGCGGTGACGACCAACTGGGGGATAGCCTCCGTGGTGATTAACCTGTCTAACATGGTCTTTATCGTCGTGGTCGCCGTGCTGATTCAGCGTGACAGGCGGCTGATGAAGAAAACCCCGGATCCGCTTAACGCATTACGCCTGTTCAACTACTGCCTGATTGCTGCGCTGCTGTGCGCACTGCTCGGCGCGGTGGGGTCGGTCGGGATTGACAGCCACACCTTCTGGCCGCTCTTTGCCGACTGGTTTAGCGAGCAGTTCTCAACCGGCGTGCTTGTTGTGCCGTGTATGCTCACGATAGGCATGCCCGTGCGCGAATTCAGGTTACGTCTGGAGCAGCTATTACCGGTTATTGCGCTGATCGTCTCGGTGGTCGCGTCAGTCGTGATTGGCGGCGCGGGGAGCCTCTCTTTTCCACTGCCTGCGCTTATCTGGTGTGCGGTACGCTACCCATTGCCTGTGACCTGCTTGCTGACGTTTGTCACGGGCGCCATTGAAATTATTCTGGTCGCCAATTCGGTGATTAATATTGCCGTGGCGACACCGCTGACCACCCCAATGATGTTTTCTGCCCGGCTGGGTATTGCCACGATGGCGATCTGTCCGGTGCTGGTTTCCGTCAGCATGGCAGCCATTAATTCCCTGATCCGTCAGGTTTCCCTGCGGGCGGATTATGACTTTTTAACGCAGGTTTATTCGCGTTCCGGACTTTATGAGGCGTTAAAACACGAAGAGACGCACCGCCATTCGCGTTTCCTGACCGTTATGCTGCTGGATATCGATTACTTCAAAAGCATCAACGATAACTACGGCCACGAGTGTGGCGACCGCGTGCTGGCGTCATTCGCCCGGCAGGTTCAGCAGGTGGTCGGTGAAGACGGGATGGTCGCGCGTATGGGCGGGGAAGAGTTCGCGGTGGTGGTCAACTCTGGCGACGCTCGACACGGTTATGAACTGGCGGAACGTATCAGAACTACCGTCGCTAACCATCCTTTTACATGGCGTCAGCAAACGCTCTCTCTGACGGTCAGTATTGGCCTTGGAAGCGGGAAGGCGCAGGCATGGCAGTTGACCGAGGTCTTCAACAAACTCATGACCGAAGCGGACGATCACCTCTATCGTTCAAAAAAAGCGGGTCGAAATCGTACCAGCGCCCGGGTCGCGGACGAGCATATTACTGCCGCCACCGGGCATGAAACAGAGCTGCGTTAATCGTCATAAGGCATTGTCGTGAATAGCAAGTGGCTTAACAGACTGTCAGAACACTGACAATGTCACTGTTTAAGCTACGCTTTGAGTAACGCTTTACGTCAGGAGACATTATGAAAGCACCTGCAACCCCTGAAAATGAAACAGACAGACTGAACTCGCTGCGCGAATCAGGTCTGCTTGAGATCGACAGTTCCCCGGCGTTTGACCGGCTTACGCGTCTGGCGAAGCGCTTCTTCCAGGTGCCGCTGGCAATGGTCAACCTCATTGATGAGCACTCGCTGATCGTGAAGTCGGCCGATGGCAAGGCGCCTGACACCGTTCCGCGTAATATCTCGTTTTGTGGCCATACGATCCTCACCGAAGCACCGCTGGTGGTAGGGGATATGCTGCAGGACGATCGTTTTGCGGATAATCCGCTGGTGGCGGGTGAACCTCGCGTGCGTTTTTATGCGGGCTTCCCGCTGCGCTTACGGGATGGCGCCAGCGTGGGTTCGCTGTGTCTGATTGATTACGCCCCCCGTGAGTTCTCGGCGGCCGATCTTGCCGTGCTGGGAGACCTGGGCGCGCTGGCAGAAGATGAGTTTGCCGCCATCAGCGCGGCGACCACGGATGAGTTAACCGGCTTATTCAACCGCCGGGGCTTTAATCAGCTGGTGCGGTTTACGCTTTCGGTTGCCCGACGCCGGGCGGAGCCGCTGACGCTCGGCTGGCTGGATTTGGATCGCTTTAAGGAGATTAACGATCGCTACGGGCATGAAGAGGGCGATAAGGCGCTTAAAGTTATGGCGCAGCTGATGCGCAGCGCTTTCCGTGAGGCCGATATGCTGGTGCGTTTTGGCGGGGATGAGTTCGCGGTGCTGTTCGCGGATACCGACGAGCAGGGCGCCTGGATAGCCATGCAGTATCTCGCCGAGCAGGTGGAAAGCTATAACGCCCGCAAGCTTCACCCGTGGTCGCTACACTTCTCATGGGGGCTCAGTGAATTCGATCATAACGGCAACGACCTGCAACAGTGGTTAAAAGATGCCGATGAAAAGATGTATGCCATGAAGCAGCAGCGCCAGCGCGCCCGGTGACATAATAAAAGCCTATGTCCGAACCGCTTGCGTTAATAAGTTGTTAAACCCAAAGTGAGCGTATTCAACGTAAGGAAAAACAATGAATACCTCACTGCAAATCAAAACCCTCACCCGGGAAGAGATCCTCATCCATCTTGATGCGCTGGCCGGGATCCTCGAAAACTGCGTAAACGGCGGGGCATCCGTCAGCTTTATGCTCCCTTTTAGCCTCGACAAGGCCCGTACTTTCTGGCGCGGTATTGCCGAAAGCGTCGCGCGAGGCGAGCGGCTGGTGCTTGCCTGCGTCGATGCGCAGGACGGCGTCATCGGAACGGTGCAGCTGATCACAGATCAGCCGGAAAACCAGCCGCATCGCGCCGATGTGGCGAAGCTGCTGGTTCACGAGAAAGCGCGTCGAAAAGGGGCCGCGATGGCATTGATGGAAGCGCTGGAGGCTGAGGCCCGGGCCAGAGACATTTCTGTGCTGGTGCTCGATACCTCCACCGGCAGCGGGGCCGAAATTTTCTACCTGCGTGCCGGCTGGCAAAAGGTTGGTGAGATCCCGCGCTACGCGCTGATGCCTGACGGCGCCCTGACCGCCACCTCTGTGTTTTATAAGTTCTTATAATTATTTTGCACAACCGCACCGCGGATTGATCAAAACAGGGTTTCTGGTCGTTAAGTTTTGATAAGTTATCGTACCAATCTTATCAGGCTGTATGACTAATCATAAAAGGAATCCCCTTGTGAACACGCTCAACCGTCGTGATTTTCCCGGTGCGCACTATCCAGAACGCATCATTCAGTTTGGTGAAGGCAATTTCCTGCGTGCGTTTGTCGACTGGCAAATTGACCTGTTAAACGAACATACCGATCTTGACGCTGGCGTGGTAATCGTTCGCCCGATTCAGAGCGACTTCCCGCCGTCGTTAAGCACCCAGGATGGGTTGTACACCACGATCGTTCGTGGCCTGAATGATCAGGGCGAGGCGGTGAGCGAGGCCCGGCTGATCCGCTCCGTTAACCGGGAAATCAGCGTCTATGACGACTATGGCGCATTTCTGAAACTGGCTCACAATCCCGATATGCGGTTTGTCTTCTCGAACACCACCGAAGCGGGTATCAGCTACCACGCGGGTGACAGCGTCGACGATGCCCCTGCGGTGAGCTATCCGGCGAAGCTGACGCGTCTGCTGTTTGAGCGCTTTAGCCACTTCAACGGTGCGGCTGACAAGGGCTGGATCATCATTCCCTGCGAGCTGATTGACTACAACGGTGACGCACTGCGTGAACTCGTCTTACGCTATGCGCAGGAGTGGGCGCTGCCTGCCGCCTTTATGCAGTGGCTCAACGACGCCAACAGCTTCTGCTCGACGCTGGTTGACCGTATCGTGACAGGCTATCCCCGCGATGAAGCGGCCGCACTGGAGGCTGAACTGGGTTATCACGATGGGTTCCTCGACACGGCCGAACATTTTTATCTGTTTGTGATTCAGGGGCCGGCATCTCTTGCGCATGAACTTCGTCTGGATAAGTACCCGTTAAACGTGCTGATTGTCGATGACATCAGGCCTTACAAAGAACGCAAGGTGGCCATTCTGAACGGCGCGCACACGACGCTGGTGCCGGTCGCCTTCCAGGCCGGGCTGGATACTGTAGGCGATGCGATGAATGATGCGGAGATCTGCGCGTTCGTCGAAAAAGCGATTTATCAGGAGATCATTCCGGTCCTCGATTTGCCGCGTAACGAGCTGGAATCGTTCGCCAGTGCGGTGACAGGACGTTTTCGTAATCCCTACATCAGACACCAGCTGCTCTCCATCGCGCTTAACGGTATGACCAAATACCGTACCCGCATCCTGCCGCAGCTGCTGGCAGGGCAGAAGGCGACGGGGCAATTACCGGCTCGCCTGACGTTTGCACTGGCCGCATTGATCGCGTTTTATCGCGCGGAGCGTAACGGGGAGAGCTATCCGGTGCAGGATGATGCACGCTGGCTGGAACGTTATCAGCAGCTGTGGGCGCAGCACCGCGATCGGCAGCTTAGCACCCGTGAACTGGTGCAGTCGGTGCTCAGCGCACGTGAACACTGGGAGCAGGACTTGACGCAGGTAAGCGGTCTTGTCGACCAGGTCACGCTGGATCTGGATGCCATTCTGCTTAAGGGCATGCGCGCCGCGGTTAAACCGCTTTGCTAATGCATTCACCCGGCTTCGGCCGGGTTTGAATAAGCCCTATTTAGTTACAACATACTATGTGCTTTGTCTTTAAAAAAGCACATGCAGCACCGTGCGAATTTCGCTAATCAGGGGAGAAAATGCAATGTCCCGTTAACAAGCTTGCAACGGTGACGGGGATCACGTTTAATAGCCTCGCTCTTTTCTTGCCTGAAACTCACTATGATCGTTCGTCCTAAACAGCACTGGCTACAACTGATTTTTGTCTGGCACGGTTCGGTACTTCCCAAGATCTATACCCGATTGCTGCTCAACTTCCTGCTCTCTATCGCCGTTATCCTGATGTTACCGTGGTATACCTCGCTCGGTATCAAATTTACCGTGGCGCCATTCAGCATTCTCGGCGTGGCGATCGCTATCTTTCTGGGTTTCAGAAACAACGCCTGTTATTCTCGCTACGTTGAGGCGAGGCTGCTCTGGGGGCAGTTGATGATAGCGGCACGCTCGCTGTTTCGCGAGGTAAAAAACACCTTACCCGACGATAAGCACCTCGGCGAATTTGTCCGCCTGCAGATTGCTTTCGCCAACTGTCTGCGCATGACCCTGCGCCGGGAACTGAACGCTGAGCAGCTCTCTCGTTATCTTGCTGCAGAGGATTTACGTAAAGTCATGGACGCCAACTCACCGGCGAACCGTATTTTGCTGATCATGGGGGAGTGGCTGGCCGTGCGGCGGCGAAACGGGCAACTCTCAGACATTCTGTTCCATAGCCTGAACAACCGTCTGAACGACATGTCTATCGTCCTTTCCGGCTGCGAGCGCATTGCGACCACGCCGGTGCCGTTTGCCTACACGCTGATTTTGCACCGCACGGTATATCTGTTCTGCATCATGCTGCCGTTCGCGCTGGTTGTGGACCTGCACTACATGACGCCCTTTGTCTCTGCGCTGATTTCCTACACCTTTATTTCGCTGGACACCCTGGCGGAAGAGCTGGAAGACCCGTTTGGCACAGAAGATAACGACCTGCCGCTGGACGCCATCTGCAACATGATGGAACGCGATCTGCTGCAGATGAATGATGAGGAGAACATTCCGGACAGGCTGATGCCGGATAAGCACTATCAGCTGACCTGACGGGCGTTCCACTCGTCGCGGGTAATCTCCCACAGCTCGGAGTCCAGCATCCCGCTGACGTAGGCTTTCTTCTCCGTTCTGATAAGCCGCATGCCGCTACTGTCAGAAATACGGCGGGAGCGGCTGTTGGCGGCGGCCTTCGGGGCCCGCAAAACGGATTTGTTTAGCGTGTTGAACCAGTAATCCGTCGCCGCAATACTGGCTTCGCGCATATATCCGAAACCCTGAAACTCCGGCGCGAGCCAGAACCCGCGGTTGTTATCCTCGACGTCGTACAGGCAAATAATGCCCATCAATTCATCCGGCACCTCACGTCGCCGGATGCTCCAGAACCAGGCAATCCCTTTTGCCATATCCGGCAGCGCCACGTTGTTGACATAGTTTTCCGCGCCGTTATCCGGGTAGGGCCAGGGCACGGAAGAGACCATATAGCGGACGATCTCCCAGCGCGGATACAGCGTTTGTATCTGGACGGCATCTTCGGTAACCAGCGGTTTCAGCAGTAAACGTTCTGTCGTGAGCGTCGGTATCGTCATGCGCGGATCTCCCTTTTTAGGCGTTATGCTTTTGTTTGCGTTCTGGTATTTTCATCTATGTGACGTTCTGGCAACAAAAAAATCAAGGCTCTTATCCGCGCGGGCCTTATCCGAAACGCTTTCCAACCGGGCCGGTTCAGGTAGAACTCACTCGACAACTTGGGCAAGTGGTAACAAGTGCCGCAGCATTGGCAGGAAGTGCGGTGAGCGGCGTTATTGCAGCGCCCAGTAACTTACCACGGACCGGTAAATACATTATCGGTACCATTCAGTCACTGGCGGTATTCTGATGAAGTTTTTGAGTTTGTTAACCGGACGGGTTTTCCAGGATCTCCTGCAACATGGTAAAGATATAGAGGAGGCTATTGCTCGTCGTGATACCCGCCTTCTGGATAATTCCACTCCCGAGCTGGAACGGTATTTTTCGCGCCCCCTCAGCGAGCTTCCGCGTCAAAATCCTTACCCGGTAGCTATGCTGTTACCTTTGTTTTTAGTGGCGTTTGCGCTAAACCTTTTGCCTTTTCTCAGCACGTTGCAGGGTTTGTCACCTTTACATCATGCATTGAGCTTTTTCTTACCATCATTGACGATGACAGGCGCGCTCATTGTGACAAGCGTACTACTGGCTCGTGGAAAGACGTCGGGATTGTCGGGCTTTATGGCGTTGTTCATCATCCTGCTGATAACGACCCTCGTTCAGGTTCTACATGTCATGCTTTCTCATGATGGAAGCCTCTGGCCACACGTCATTGCATCTTTCGCGCTGTTACTTTGTCGGGTGGTGATGAACGGCAGCGGCTTTGTTCTGTTTACGCTCTATTGTCGTACTCAGCGTCTTGCCAGATTGGCACGGGAAATGCGGCTAAAAAGCCGTTAAAGGGGGAGGTTATGACATTACGAAAAGCCACGCCACAGGAAGCCGAAACACTCTGGAATATACGCAATCAGGCGATTCGTCACGGCTGTACAACCAGTTACGACGCTGAGGTCATTGCGCGCTGGACGCCCGATCTGATGCCCGAACGCTATCGGCAGATGGTCATTGAATACCCTTTTTACGTGGTTGAAGATGAAAAGGGCGATGTTGCGGCAACCGGCTACCTCGATCTGGATACCCATTGCCTGGAGGCGATTTTCACCTTGCCCGCAGCCTCCGGCAAAGGCATGGCGACCCGGATTATCGAGGTCCTCAAACATGAGGCCCGTAGCCGGGGGATAACCCGCCTGACGCTTGATGCAACGCCTAACGCCCAGTCGTTTTATCAGAAGCTGGGGTTTGTGACGCTGCGCGAAAACTATCATCACTCGCGTATGGCGGGGGCTGATTTACGCTGTTTTGAAATGGCGATTACTCTGTAATGTGAGGAAAACATGGCTGTTACGGTACGATCTCTATGCAAAGACGACTATTCCCAATGGCGACCGCTGTGGGACGGCTATACCCATTTTTATGATTGCTACCTTGAGGAATCCGTCACCGCAGCGACGTGGGAAAGGGCGCTCTCAGCGCATTCATCGATGTTCTGCCGGGTCGTGGAGAAGGACGAAAAGATCATCGGTTTCGCAATGTGTGTTCTGCATGAAGGCACATGGTCAACGGCCCCCGTCTGCTACCTGGAAGATCTGTTTGTTGATGCTGCCGAACGCGGGGCGGGGGCCGGTAAGGCGCTCATTGACGCTCTGATTGAGGAAGGCAAGCGCGAAGGGTGGTCGAAACTGTACTGGGTCACCCGGGAGAACAATCCGGCGCGTAAACTTTATGACAAATATGGTGAAGCTGACGACTACGTCCGCTACCGTCTCTCCCTCTAAGACTTCAAGGCCTGTGTTTGTATCACACTGTATCAGCGTCCCGGATACATACACAGGCTTGCAATAAACACGCTTTCGCACATATCCGCTATACATTGAGGTGTTGTGATATCCCCGTGAATTGTACTCAACCGGAGATACCAACATGTTCAGCAAACTTGCTTACTCAACCCTCGCACTGACCGTTTCGCTTGGCACCGTGATGTCCTGTCAGGCGGAAGCCACCGGCACGAATTTCGCGGCCGCCTTTGATCATCCCCAGCAAATTAACGCTGGCGATCTGAACGTCGGTTATGTCGACATTGGTCCGAAGGACGGTCAGCCGGTTATTTTATTGCACGGCTGGCCCTACGATATTCACAGCTACGCCGAGGTTGCACCGGCTCTGGCGGCAAAAGGGTACCGGGTCATTGTGCCGTCTCTGCGCGGCTACGGTACCACGCGCTTCCTGTCAGCAAACACACCGCGCAACGGCCAGCCCTCGGCGATGGCGAAAGATATCGTTAATCTGATGGATGCCCTGAATATCAGGCAGGCGGTGTTTGCAGGCTATGACTGGGGCGCCCGGACGGCGGATATCGTCGCGGCGCTGTGGCCAGAGCGCGTAAAATCACTGGTGTCGGTGAGCGGGTATCTCATCAGCAGCCAGCAGATTGGCAAACAGCCGCTGCCGCCAAAAGCAGAGCAGCAGTGGTGGTATCAATTCTATTTTGCGACAGAGCGCGGTGCGGAAGGCTATGCCAAAAACACGCATGACTTTGCGCGCTTAATCTGGTCGCAGGCCTCGCCTGACTGGAAATTCAGCGACGCGGTCTTTAACGCCAGCGCCAAATCCCTCGATAACCCGGACCACGTCGCGGTGACGCTCAGTAACTATCGTTGGCGTTTAGGGCTGGAAAAAGGCGAGCGCAAATACGACCGCTACGAGCAAAAACTGGCCACGCTGCCGAATATCACCGTACCAACGATCACCATCGAAGGCGGCAACAACGGCGCGCCGCATCCGGCACCGCAGGCCTATGCAGCTAAATTTACCGGCAAATATGAGCACCGTACCTTCGGGGCAACCGTGGGGCACAATCCGCCTCAGGAAGATCCGCAGGATTTCGTTAAGGCGGTTATCGACGCGGATAAGCTGTGAAATGTGCTATTTTCAGTACGTTACCCTTCGGTCTGGAGAGTTCGGTGGAACATATTGACCACATCCTTGTCGTCGATGACGACAGGGATATTCGTGAACTGATAGTCGATTATCTCGTTAAGTCCGGTTATCGCGCCTCCGGCGCGGCGAACGGCAAAGAGATGCGTGCCGTGCTGGATAAACAGCATATCGACCTGGTAGTGCTGGATATCATGATGCCCGGTGACGACGGCCTTACGCTGTGTCGAGAGCTGCGCGTCGGGAAGTATAAAGATTTGCCCATTCTGATGCTGACCGCGCGCAACGAGGAGACGGACAGGATCCTGGGGCTGGAGATGGGGGCGGATGATTACGTCGTGAAGCCGTTTGTCGCACGTGAGCTACTGGCGCGCATTAAAGCGATTTTACGGCGTTTTCGCACGATGCCGCCCAATTTACAGGTAACGGAAGCAGGGCGTCTGGTGATATTCGGTGAATGGCAGCTCGATACCGTCGCTCGCCACTTAATCGACCCGGAAGGGGTGATCGTCGCGCTCAGCGGAGCGGAGTATCGTCTGCTGCGCGTTTTCCTTGACCATCCGCAGCGCGTGCTGACCCGAGACCAATTGCTCAACCTGACGCAGGGGCGAGACGCCGAGCTGTTTGAACGCTCAATCGACCTGCTGGTTAGCCGGGTTCGCCAGCGTCTCAATGAAGATGCCCGCACGCCCGCCTATATCAAAACCGTGCGCAGCGAAGGCTACGTCTTTACGATGCCGGTGACCATCAAAGAGGTTAACGAATGACGATCTGGCCGCGCTCGCTGCTGGCCCGTTTGCTGCTCGTCGTGCTGGCCGGTCTGCTGCTGGCTAACGCCCTGAGCCTGACGCTGGTCATGGTTGAACGCATGCACAGCGCCCGCACGGTGATGCTCGGTAATCTGGAAAACGATGTCGCAACCAGCGTCGCCATTTTAGATCGCTTACCGGCCAGCGAACGCGCCGCCTGGCTGCCGCGGCTTGAACGAGGTAACTATCGTTATATCCTGGGCACAGGGGAACCCGGCGCAGAGCCGACGGATAAGCGTTCGCAGGACGCCATCAGAACCTTAAAAGCGACGCTGGCCGCGCATTACCCGCTTAGCTTTACCGCCGTTCCTGGCGCCATTTCACATATTCAGGCCCACCTTACGTTACGTGATGGCGCACCGCTGACCATTGACCTGATCCCACGCATGCCGCCCGTCGCCAGCTGGCTCCCGGTCGTCCTCATCCTGCAGCTGCTCGTACTGGCAGTCTGCGCCTGGATCGCCGTGCGGCAGGTGGTACGGCCTTTTTCACACTTTACCCGCGCGGTGGATGCGCTGGATCCGGCGGCCAGCACGCCTATGACGGAAAAAGGGCCGCTTGAGGTGCAGCGGGCAGCGCATGCCTTCAACGCCATGCAGGCGCGCATTCAGTCTTATCTCCGGGAACGCGCGCAGATCCTGGCCTCGATTTCTCACGATCTCCAGACGCCCATTACCCGCATGAAGCTGCGCGTCGAAATGGCCGGAGAGCCTGAACTTCGCGACAAGCTCCTGAACGACCTTGATAACATGTCTCGTCTGGTGCGGGAGGGCATTGCGTATGCCCGGTCATCGGAATCACTGGAGGAGACGTCACTGAAGCTGGAGCTGAACGCCTGGATCAACAGCATCGCCTGCGATTATCAGGACATCGGTAAAAACGTGCACTTTCAGGCAAGCGAAACCCGCTTGCCCATCGTCACGCGGCCGCAGGCGCTTCGCCGGGTGATGACCAACCTGCTGGATAACGCCCTCAAATTCGGCGAGCGTGCTGCGATTGCGATAGACGATTCGTCGGACAGCGAGGTCATTATTCACATTATGGACGACGGACCGGGAATACCCGAAGCCGAGCTGGAGGCGGTTCTGCAGCCGTTTTATCGGGTTGAAACCTCGCGTAACCGCGATACCGGCGGGACAGGACTCGGCCTGGCGATTGCCGCGCAGCTGACCGCACAGCTGGAAGGAAAACTCAGGCTGGAGAACCGCGCCGGGGGCGGACTGGATGTCGCCATTACGTTACCGCGTCGTTCGTAAAATTGTACGGCTTTGTATCTCCCGGCCTGGGCGATACAGAGCCAGACAAAACCCACGCGTTTACACATACCCTGAACACATCCGCACGATGAAATAGCCTCACTGCAGTGTCGCAGGACATGTCATGTGAGGTCACTATGTTTCTGGTAATCGCTTTTCTGGGCGGGATGATAAGCCTGCTCAGCCCATGTACGCTCCCGGTTATTCCACTCCTGTTCGCCGGTTTCCAGGGGCAGCGTCGGCATATTCTGGCCCTGCTTGCGGGGATGATCGTGATGTTCACCCTGGTGGCAATGGTCGTCACCGTCGCCAGCGAGTGGATAACAGAGGCAACCATTGTCGGGCGCTGGATCGCGCTCGTCATTCTGGCCACAGCCGCGCTGGCCTTGATTTTCCCGTCTTTCGCCCAGCGTATTGCGGGACCGGCCGTCAGCGCGGGAAATGTTCTCAACAGCCGCAGCGGGCAAACGCGCGGAATGGCATCGGCTTTTCTGGCCGGGCTAGCGGTTGGGCTGCTCTGGTCTCCCTGCGCCGGGCCTATTCTGGGCGCGATTTTCAGCATTAATATTGCGGGGCATTCGGCCATCGCCACAGGCGCACTGCTTGCCGCCTATGGCAGCGGATGCGCGCTGATGCTGGGTCTACTCGCGTTCGGCGGACGCTCGCTGATGGCACCACTGAGAGCAAAATCGGCGCTAATGGCGAAGCTGCGTCAGGGGGCGGGGGTGGCGATGTTAGCCGCAGTCATCCTGAACGCGACGGGGATGACTTCGCTACTGAAAGGGGCAAACGGCGTCGCGGACCGTCTTGAGACGGCGCTCTTGAATCTGGCGAAACCTGCCACCGCGCCGGTGAAGCTCCAGCCGGTAGTCATGACAGAGCCCAGCAGCCAGCTGCCTTCGCTAAGCGGTGGAACAGGGTGGATAAACGGTGACCCTGTCACGTCTGAATCGTTACTGGGAAAGGTTGTACTGATTGATTTCTGGACGTGGGACTGCATTAATTGCCAGCATACGCTCCCCCATGTGCGGGAGTGGGCCACAAAGTACCAGCCGCAGGGTCTGGTGGTGATTGGCGTTCACACCCCGGAATATCCCTGGGAGAAACCGCTGTCGTCGGTTAAAAATGCGGTTAAGAAATGGCTACTGCCGTATCGGGTGGTGACGGATAACAACTATCAAATCTGGAATGCGTTCGGCAATCAGTACTGGCCAGCACATTACTATTTTGATGCCAAAGGGCAGCTGCGCTATACCGCCTTTGGCGAAGGTGACTATGAGCAACAGGAAAAGGTTATCCAGCAGCTGCTCAAAGAAGCCCGCTCATAATCGGATCAGGGCTGGCGTTGAGCCACGATAAACAACCTTGGAAAAGCCAGCAGTATCTGCCCGTTTTCCTGGAGCGGATACTGCTCTTCCAGCAGTTCATGGTAGCGTTTCAGGAACCGTTTCTGCTCGCTCTCGTTCAGTTCCTGAAGCCAGGGGCGCAGGCCGGTAGCGCTTACCCAGTCAATAATCGCCTGATGAGAGCTCATTTTGTGATAATAGGTTGTCCGCCAGATATCCACGTCACAGCCAGCTTCCGACAGAATATCGTAATAAGCGTGTACGCCCGGCAGCGGTTCGCGGCCACGATCTGGGTAGTCTTGCTCCAGCGCCACTTCACGCATCGCCACATGGGTGGGTTCCAGCCAGTTATCAGGCATCTGGACCGCCAGCACGCCATTTAGCTTAAGCAGGGAAACAAGATGCGGCAGGAGATCGTAATGGTCCGGAATCCATTGCAGCGACGCGTTGGCATAAATCAGGCTCAGCGGCTGGCCGGGCGCGTACTGACGAATATCGGCCTCTACAAAATGGCAATCGGGTAAGTCGGCGCGTGCTTCCTCGAGCATGGCAGGGGAGTTATCGACCCCGGTGATGTGAGCAGAAGGCCAGCGATGCTTCAACAGCGCGGTGCTGTTTCCCGGTCCGCAGCCCAAATCCGCGATGGTAGCGGCCTCATCCAGAGGAACTCTGGCGAGCAGTTCTGCGGCCGGACGCGTTCTTTCTGCGCCAAATTGCAGGTAAAGAGAAGGGTTCCAGTCGGCCATTATCAATTCTCCGTTTTGCATGTTTCTGCAAGAATAGCACAGGCAGATGCCTGCAAAGCGGTATTGGCGAGGGTGTTTGGCCAGAAGAAGCCAGCAGAGTCAGAAAATGAGGAAAGGTGCAAAAAATAATAAAACGGAAATATTACCCCTTAAAAGATTAAGGGGCAATACATTTATTGTAATTATTTTATGATTATTGTTTTTTAATATTTTATCGGCAAAGTGCTTCTTATGCTCTGTACCCGAAACTTTAAATATTAGATAATCATCGATGGGTATATCCCTGGTGTTTCGTAGGTCTTTGACCTCCTGGCCGCTTAGTTTTGCGAGAACTTCGTGGTCAGGTACTTTTTAAGTATAGGGAATATGCGGCACAATGAAAGCTGTCCTAAAAGACAGGTGATAATAGTTTCAGGTGTTATTATCAGGAACAAGAGCATGAATTCTGTCATTGAATTTTTTTTACACGACTACGATGATTTACCCCCAGCATTAGCGCGCGAACTTTACCGGCTCCGGAGAAAAACGTTTCGGGACCGACTCGACTGGAAAGTGGAATGCGTCGAAGGTATGGAGAAGGATCAATTTGATTCCCATAACACGACATATTTACTGGGTATGTATGATGGACAACTGTTATGCGGCGCACGATTTATTAACGCAACGCAGCCCACAATGATAAGCGAAATTTTTCATAATTATTTCGATAACCCCATTGTTTTTCCCGCAGATGTTCCTTGTTGTGAAGTGAGCCGTTTATTTTTAGATAAAGAAATACGAGATTCCGCAAGTCTGCATGGCGTGCCCGCCAGTAAAGCATTGTTTCTTGCAATGAATATTTATTGCATGAAGAACAAATATCATGGGATGTATGCTGTAGCCAGTCGTGGAATGTATGCCATATTTCGCCATGCGAACTGGAAAGTTGAAGTTATTCAGCGCGGTGTTTCTGAAAAAGGCGAGATTATTTACTATATTTATATGCCCGCCAGCACCAGCATTATTGAAGACATTATTAGCAAAGACAAATCCAGTCACTGGCTTCGCGAAATGCTCGAGCACTTACGCCATTTATAACCAGTGGCTGAGGCTCAGTCCTCCAGTAACCGGAGTTCCGTTCCAAGTTTTATTGCGTGCCTTGCATTATTCACGCCGAGCTTTTTCATGATGTTGCCCATATGGAATTTAACGGTGCGCTCAGCAATAGACAATATAACAGAAATTTCTGCGTACGTTTTTCCGGCGCTGACCCATTTAAGGATTTGGCGCTCACGTGGCGACAGGAAAACATTCTTTTTCTGCTGATGCTGACTATACAGATTGAGTGTCTTCTGGTGTAACTGAACAAGGAAACGTAGAAAATGCGGCCGATATTTTTCAATGTCAATCCCAGAATGCTTAGGACTGATGACGGATAAGACAACAAGATTATTCAAATAGTCATGCAGAGGAAACGTCTGTCCCTGATAAATATCATACTGGACACTTTCGTCGAAAATACGCGTCAGGTTATAACCATCTGACAGGACAACATCACTTTCCCAGAAAAAATCTTCCACACAGCGCAAAGCCCGAATGATAACAGGGTCAATGAACTGATATTTTTTTTCAAGGTAGATAGTAAACCACTCTGGACTGTTATTGATTATCCTCATCTGTGAGGGATCTTTCTTGTTCATAATGGCGTAGGCGAAGACGATCCCTTTGAAGTCCTCAAAAAACGCGTCCAGCTCACTCTGAATTTGCGTATTGATCGTTAAGTCGTTGTAATATGTATCCTTCACGTGAGTTGCTGCCTCCTGTACGAGTGGAGGAGCAAGTATAATATGCTTCGTTATCTGTAGCGAGTCGCATTTTAATCCAGTCAACAGATAAGACAGGCTGCCTCAACTGGCAGCCTCGTGAACGTTTGGGATTTTTGAATGGTAAATGCAGATGACTTAGGGAATTGTTGATGTTTTTATCGAATTTCGAAATCGTTCACTAAATATAGTAGGCTGCAAAATTTAGGAGGTTTTACGCTTTTCCCCAGGTTCATGCAAATTGAAATCAGGATTTAAACCAGTGGGTTACAGAATGCCTTTCAGGGTAATATGATAAAGCAGCATGATGGTTTTACCGTCGACAATCCTGCCGGTTTCAATGCGGCGTAATGCCTCTTCAAGCGTCATTTCCAGCACGTCGATATCTTCTCCCTCAGCCTTGATCCCGCCGCCGGCGCCGGTTCTGTCTTTCGGCTGATACTCGGCAAGATAAAAATAGAGTTTTTCCGTGACAGAGCCCGGGCTCATATAGGCTTCAAAGATTTTCTCTACGCGCGTAACGTGGAATCCGGTCTCTTCTTCCGCTTCTGCTTTGATGCGACTTTCAGGATCCATGTTGTCCAGCAATCCCGCCGCCGCTTCAATTAAATCGTCCTCATGTCCGTTGATAAAAACAGGGAAGCGGAACTGGCGCGTCAGGATGACCGTCTTTTTCTCACGGTTGTAGAGAAGAATCGTCGCGCCGTTGCCACGGTCATAGACTTCCCGCTGTTGCCGCTGCCATTCGCCATCACGGCGCTGCAGGTCGAAGGTGTATTTTTTAAGGATGTACCAGTTATCTGACAGGGTTTCACTGTTAATGATGCGCACATCTGCACGTTTTGATTGCACGATTGTTCCTCCTTACGTAAAGTAATACTCATAAACAGCAACATCATGCACTTTCAAGGTAAAACATGCAACATCAGGAAAACAGGATGCTCACTCGTCAGCGAAAACAATTGATCCTTGAAAAGCTGGGTGCCGAAGGTCAGGTCCAGTCAAAAGCGCTGAGCATTCTTTTCGACGTCTCTGAAGACACTATCCGGCGCGATCTCCGCGAGCTGGCGGCAGAAGGGCGTTTGCAGCGTGTTCACGGCGGCGCACTACCGTCATCTTCCGCAATTGCTCCGTTTGCCGAACGGCAATCCGTGAAGATGGATGCAAAAAAAAGGGTGGCCCGGAAAGGGGCCCAGCTGATTTCATCAGGCCAGGTGGTAATTATCGACGGTGGCACGACAACCTCGGAGCTGATTACCTTTTTCCCGCCTGACTTGCGCATCACCGTGGTGACGCACAGCCCGAGTATTGCTCTGGGGCTTGTTGATCATCCTGCCATTGAGGTAATTTTGATCGGCGGACGGTTGTATAAACACTCGATTGTTGCGGTCGGCGCGGCGGCCATCGAAGGCATAGAGAATATTCATGCAGATCTGTTCTTTATGGGCGTGGCCGGTATTCATCCGGATGCGGGGCTGACAACCGGCGATTTCGAAGAGGCATGCATCAAACGTGCATTTTCCGGCAGAGCCGCGGAAACGGTCGTTCTGGCGTCTCCGGAAAAGATCAACACCGCGTCGTCGTTTGTGATTGGTGATGTATCATCAGTGAATACCATCATCGTTGAAGACGGTACAGATAAGGAGTGGATCCGCGCAGTATCGGAAAAGGGGGTATCCGTCGTGCTGGCCTCAGATCGTGACAGCCTCTGACAGCCAGCGACTGGCTGTCAGGATTTAGCTTCTAAATGACTTTCCGGCGCATGGCATACGGCTTCGATGTTATGACCATCAGGCGAGATGACGAAAGCGGCATAGTAATTTTCACCATAGGAACGTAGCCCCGGCTCACCGTTATCACGTCCGCCAGCGCCCAGCGCGGCATGGTAAAAATCATCTACCTGCTGACGGGTCTTGGCCACAAACGCCAGATGCAGAGGCGCCGGTTTGTCATTTGTCTGGAAAAGGCAAAGCGAAACGTTGCCAGAGCTCATCTCAACACCATAATCCGGCGCGCCTTCATCGATGAGTTCGACACCAAGCGGACGAAGCGCCTCGAGGAAGAAGGTTTTACTTTTTTCATAATCGCTGACGCCAAATTTCACATGATCAAACATTATCGACTCCTTGAAAGCGATAGAGAAATGAAGAGTATAGAAGGTGACAGGAGTCGAATATGAGCACAGGTGCGTCTATGTGACAGATATCTCGTTACATAGCAGACCGTTTCCGTCCAACAAATGTCCAGCGCAGGTAATCGTAAACCCAGTTAAACAGCATCGTGTACGGCAGGAAAAACAGTACCAAACCAATCTCAACAAAAAATGCCTCCGTCATCGTTAAATGCAGCATCACCATGGCCACAGGAATTAACGTGATGATAAGTCCGGCTTCGAAACAGGCCGCATGGAGCGCGCGGACGAGGAACGTTCTTTCAAACTGGTATTTTTTCTGAAGAGCGTCAAAGAATTTGTTAAACACAAAATTCCAGGCCGTGGCGGTAAGCGCGGATATCACGGACAACGAGCCAGACTGGAGTACCGACACGTTCATCAGCCAGGCAAGCGACAGCGCGATGATAATGTTGGCCGTGACTTCAAAAATGACCGCGTGGAAAATCCTTTCTCTAAAGCTTTTATCTAATTCAATTTCCATAAGTTTACGGCAGCAGTGGGCAAAGGCTGAAGTATATCAAACGTCTTTCAACCATGTGTAAACGTAGACGTTGGGTCGTGCGGGGCCTCGACACAAATCATGCCTGAAAAGGTGGCTTCACATGATTCAATGGACCAGGTCAATCATGACCGCAGAAATGCAGATTTTGCCTCTCCTTATTTAAGTGCGCATAATGTATATTATGTTAAATGACATCTGATAGCTAATCACGAGCCGATACATCAATCTGTTATTAATTCTGACCACCCTCTCGCTTCTCGTCTTTCACTGTCGATAACGACGATTTGTGAAAAAAACTCAAAACACCATTCGATGGCGCATGCTGGTTCCCTTCATGTCAGTGCAATACCCTGTCACATACAGAATTGCTGGCAATAAAAGAAGGAACACAGAATGAAGTATGTGAATCTGGGTCGTAGCGGTTTGCAAGTCTCCCGTCTTTGCCTCGGTTGTATGAGCTATGGTGACCCCGAACGTTTGCCTCAACCCTGGTCCCTGGATGAAAAAGCGTCACGACCGCTCATTCGTCAGGCGCTTGAAGCAGGCATTAATTTTTTTGATACCGCGAATATCTACTCGGGCGGAAGTTCTGAAGAGATCACAGGAAAAGCGCTGAGAGAAATGGCCAGACGCGATGAGATCGTTGTGGCGACAAAGACCTTCTTTCCGTGGCGCAACTCACCCAATACCGGGTTTCTTTCCCGCAAGGCCATTTTTCAGTCTATTGACGATAGTCTGATGCGCTTAGGTATGGATTATGTGGATCTCTTTCAGATTCACCGCTTTGACCACTCTACGCCTGTTGAAGAGACCATGGAGGCTCTGCATGACCTCGTTAAATCAGGAAAAGTACGTTACATCGGCGCATCATCTATGGAAGCCTGGCGCTTTGCAAAAATGCAGCATACTGCAGAGCGTAACGGCTGGACCCGATTTATTACGATGCAACCGCAATACAACCTGCTTTACCGGGAAGAAGAGCGCGAGATGCTGCCCCTGTGTGAAGACCAGGGCGTTGGAGTGATCCCCTGGAGTCCGATGGCGCGCGGCAGGCTTACGCGCGACTGGAGTGTCACGTCCCGACGAACGCAAAACGATGCCTTTGCATTAAAAATGTACGAGAACGCAGCCCTTCTGGATAAGCCCGTTATTGATGTTGTTGCCAGCATTGCTGAAAAGCACCATGTGCCAAGAGCCCATGTTGCACTTGCCTGGTTGCTATCAAAAACGGTCATCACAGCCCCGATCATTGGCGCGACCAAACCAGAACATCTTTCCACGGCTATCAGCGCACTGGACTTTACACTTAGCGATGCTGAAATCACGGAACTCGAGGCACTCTATCTGCCGCACCCCGTCGACGGGATCATTCCCCCGCTTCCTGATACGCCCCCTTCACTCACGCCGCCTTCAGCAATACAGAACCGTTAACACCCTTCCCTGGCCCGGCGTTGCCGGGTCTCCCTGGCCACTGATGTGAAAAAGGTGGCCATTACCGTTTAACTTTTATCAAACTGACTTTCGGTAAACGGATCGGCGCGACCGCCCTGCAATGGGATTTTGGCCAGCGCCGCATCGATTTCGCGTAGCTCGCTGTCCGTCAACCGGACTTGCGGTGCACCGCTGTTTTCTATTAGGTGCGGATATTGCGTCGTACCCGGGGTTGCGGCCAACGCCAGACCGGCTCCGGCGATCAGAAAATTGCGACGATCCCGGGAAGCGGGTACGGAAGCAGAATGCTGGTCATGCATCATCTTGCTCATAAACTGGAACTCCCTATAGCGAAGAAAGGATTCATTAATTTGGTCATTACCAGGCATAAGCCTGTGGCGCTTCTCCCCCGGGTCCGGGCCAGAGTTCGTCGAGACAGCTCATGGTGTCGTCTGATAGCGTGATTGTCGTTGCGTGCAGCGCCTGCTGGAGTTGTTCGACCGTACGAGGCCCGATAAGTGGAGCAGTAACGACAGGATTCTGCAGGAGCCAGGCAAGCGCCACATCGGAAGGGGTTTCGCCGAGGTCCTCACATAATCCTTCGTAGGCTTCCAGCTGTGGACGATACTGTTCGATTAGACGGGAAAACGCGGGCCTTGCACGGCGCCCGCTTTCCATCTTTTTCAGTACGCCGCCAAGCAACCCTCCGGCAAGTGGACTCCAGGGAATCAGTCCCAGGCCAAAATGACGGCATGCGGGAATGACCTCCAGCTCAACAGTCCGGGCAGTCAGATTGTAGAGACTTTGCTCAGCAACCAGGCCCAGAGAATGACGAGCCGTGGCAACTGACTGCGCAGTCGCAATGTCCCAGCCCGCGAAATTGCTGCTACCGATATAAAGCACTTTTCCCTGCTGAACAAGGAGTTCCATGGCCTGCCAGACCTCTTCCCATGGCGTATAGCGATCGATGTGATGCATCAGATAGACGTCAATATGGTCCGTCTTAAGCCGTCGCAAACTGTCCTCGCAGGCCTTACGAATATGATAAGCAGAAAGACGGCGATCGTTCGGACCTGGCCCCATAGGCTGATAGACTTTCGTCGCCAAAACAATACGGTCACGGCGGCCACCCTGCTGGAGCCAGCGACCAATAATTTCCTCGGACAGCCCCGAACCTTGCTGGATATCGGGTGATTGTTCAGTGCCATACACGTCTGCTGTATCAATGAAATTTATACCCGCCTCAAGCGCTTCATCCAGAATGCGGGCGCTGGTTTTCTCGTCGGTGACGTCACCAAAATTCATGGTTCCGAGACAAAGGCGGCTGACTTTCAGGCCGGTGCGGCCAAGATGCGTATAGTTCATACACGGCTCCGTTAGGTGAATGTTCCGCCCTGACCGACGGCCAGAGCGCATAATTTTCAAGAATAACGAAGCACAACGTGTTCAGTGAGAGGCGATGAGTGGATGGACTTGTGAAAAAAATTCAGCAACGGATTAGCCCTGGTCGGTCTATGGTGTATATCATTTCCGTATCAACGCATTCGGGCCTTAACGCACAAGGAAAACGATTCTGTATGCAAATAAGCAGAGCTGATGTCGCCGATCTCATTTATTTCATGGCTATTGCACGTCATCGCAGTTTCAGCCGTGCGGCGATTGAATTAGGTGTCAGTGCATCAGCGCTTAGTCATGCCCTGAAGGCACTGGAAACCCGGCTCGGGGTTCGCCTCCTTAATCGCACGACCAAGAGCGTTACACCTACGGCTGCAGGTGAAGAACTGGTTCAGTCTGTCCTTCAGCCTTTCGACAAGATAGAAGGCGCGCTTGAATCGCTTAACCGGTATCGTAATACCCCTACCGGACGTATCCGCATCAATGCTGCCGTTGAAGCGGCCAATCTTTTGCTTGCGCCAGTTATGCCCGCGTTTATGGATCGCTATCCCGATATTGAAATCGATATTGTGGCCAGCAACCGTATGGTTGACGTCACTGATGCGGGCTTCGATGCCGGTATCCGCTATGGTGGCACCGTCCCGGAAGACATGGTTGCCCGGCGTTTATCTGCCGATATTCGCTGGGTTATCGCAGCATCCCCCGACTACCTTGAACGCTACGGAACGCCTGAACATCCTGATGATTTATTACACCATCGCTGTATAAGCAATCGTCTCGGCGACGATCGGATTTATCGCTGGGAACTTGAGCGAGACGGCGAAACGTACCAAATCAGTGTGCCTGGCTCTGTGACGGTCAATCAGGCTGAAACGGGCCTTGTGGCCGTATTAGGCGGAGCCGGCCTGATGTATTTTCCGGAGCCTCTTGTTGCACCCTATGTGAAGGATGGACGGCTCCGCCTGGTGCTTACGGAGTGGTCCCCGCTGGAGGAAGGTTTTCATATCTATTATTCAAGCCGCCGGCAACTACCGACCGGGCTTCGCCTTCTGATTGAGTTCATACAGGAGGCCCGGCCGCTGGGGTTGTGAAATAGCGCCTCCATACTGAACGAGGCGTTATCGTCCCGTAGCGGATATCAGAAAATCAATCAGGGCCTTCACTCTTTTCGTTTTACCCGCGTTTTTGGGGTAATAGAGATACACTGGCGGGTAGGTTTTCCAGTAGCTCTCCATCACGGGTATAAAGCGCTCCCTGTCCGGCTGTAACTGCAAGATGGGTTCAAACAAACGTCCGATTCCCAGGCCGTTACGGATCCCGTCTGCCATAACGTCAATATCGTTGCTGATTAACTGCCCGGGCATCTCAACCGTCAACTGCTCTCCGCGATCGTTCAGAATCAACGGAAGGATGCGGTTGTTAGTAATAAAACGGTAGCCAATCAGCTTGTGTTGACTGAGGTCAGCCGGCACCTCGGGCATTCCATGCTCGCTGATATAAGCTGAGGATGCATATAACCCTTCACGAAAGGGTTTCATTAACGGCCGCGCCACCACCCCACCTTCGAGGATATCGCCAAAACGGATCCCAAGATCAAAACGCTCTTCGATAACATTCACGGTACCGTCGTAAACCGAAATTTCAAGCTGTATACCCGGATATTGCTGACAGAATTTCGCCATTGCAGGCTTAAGAATTAACAGATAGGCAAAACGCGAGAGCGTGATTCGCACGATACCAGAGGGCTCCTGATTCTGGTCGCGAATGCTTTCAAGCGAATTTTCCAGCGACTCCACCGCCGCAGCGGTCTGTTCCAGCAACAGCTGCCCGGTTTCCGTCAGCTCAATACGGCGGGTCGTACGCACAAAAAGCGGATGGCCAATATGATCTTCCAGCAGCTTAAGCGCATTGCTGACGGAGGGAGGCGTAATTTCCAGTTTTCTTGCGGCTGCCGAAATATTGCCCTCACGTGCAATGCTCTGAAAGATCCGTATCTGGTTATACAGGGCGTTATTCATAATGTTTTCCTAAAGCAATCTCCGCCTGATTATTAAGTACAGTCTAAAGATGCTTAAGTCAATGCTCCTCTAATCTTCGTGAAATTCGCCTCTTATACTTTTATCTCTTTCTACAACGACCTGAGTTCAGGAGACTATGATGCGAATTTTATGTCTGGATATCCCCGCACCTGGAGCATCGCTGGAAAAATATGCTCCACACCTTAACGCTGAAGCGCTGCACGCCTGGGGATTGTATAAATCCGGCTTCATCCGCGACATCTACTTCCGTCAGGACAGACCTGGCGTCGCTATTTTTCTTGAATGTGACTCTGTCGATGAAGCGATGAACGTAATGGCCGAATTCCCGCTGGCAAAAGCTGGCTTATTAAGCTTTGAGTGCATTCCGCTTGGCTCCTTTATTAACTGGGAAAATCTCTTTGCCGCTGAATACAAAAATAAATAGTGAGGCCCGATATGAAACCTGCAGATAAACCCGTGCTGTGTGTCGTTTCCAGCCATCCGATTAAAGGCGCATCCGGTGTTCCAACCGGTTTTTTCCTGGCCGAGCTGACCCATCCGCTGAAAGTACTGGAAGATGCCGGACTAAAAACGATGATAGCCAGCATTCGCGGGGGACAGCCGCCGGTGGATGGATTTGACCTCAGTGATCCTGTCAACGCCTGGTACTGGAACGAAACCAATTTTCAGCAGCGCCTGGCCACAACGCCTGCGTTATCTGAGCTGAACGGTTCCGATTACAGCGCCGTTTTCTTTGCGGGCGGGCATGGAACCATGTGGGATTTCCGCGACAGCCATGATGCCCAGCGTATTATCCGCGAAGTGTATGAAAGTGATGGGATTGTCTCAGCCGTCTGCCACGGGCCTGCGGCACTGGTTGACGCAAAGCTCAGCAGCGGCGAATACCTGGTGAAAGGCAAAAACGTGGCGGCCTTTACCAACAAGGAAGAGGAAGAAGTTCACACCACAGATGTGGTTCCCTACCTGCTTGAGACTGCACTCCGCGAGCATGGCGCGCTTCATCATGAAGCCCCGAACTGGTCTGAAAACGTGGTTACCGACGGACGCCTTATCACGGGGCAGAATCCCGCTTCAGCGCACGGTGTCGGTGTGGCGCTGTTAAATGCCCTCCGCCAGCCAACTTAATTCATTCATCTGTCTTTCATCGTTACTCACCCTCTTTGGCCGGTTTACGTCAGCAATGTTCCGGCCTTTTTACAGGAGCTGAATATGAAAACACTACCTTCCGTCGCGCTGGGCACATGGTCCTGGGGCACAGGTTTCGCCGGTGGCGACACCGTCTTCGGCAATCATCTTTCTGATACTCAGATGGCAGACGTGTTCACCACGGCCATGAGTAAGGGCCTCAATCTCTGGGATACCGCAGCAGTATATGGCATGGGGAGTTCCGAGGCAGCGCTGGGAGCATTAGTCCGTCAGTTCCCCCGCGAGGATATGATTTTATCCACCAAATTCACACCGCAGATTGCGAACGAACAGTCAGCGCAGCCTGTCAGCGATATGCTTGAGGCCAGCCTCGGACGTCTGGGTGTGGACGCGATTGATATCTACTGGATCCATAATCCCCTCGACGTTGAGAAATGGACGCCAGGACTGATCCCACTTTTACAAAGCGGTAAGGTCAAACGCGTAGGTGTTTCCAACCACAATCTGGCACAAATCAGACGCGCCAACGAAATCCTTAACGCATCCGGTTATTCCCTCAGTGCAGTACAAAATCACTACAGCCTGCTCTATCGCGCTTCTGAAGAGGCCGGGATCCTTGATTATTGCCGAAAAAATAACATCACGTTCTTTGCTTACATGGTCCTGGAGCAAGGCGCGCTCAGTGGTCGTTATGATTCAAATCATCCCATGCCTGCCGGGAGTGGCCGGGCCGAAAGTTATAACTCTGTACTGCCGCAGATTGAAAGATTAACCGCCGCCATGAAAAAAATGGGAGCCGAAAGGAATGCCAGCGTTGCACAGATAGCCATCGCATGGGCTATTGCAAAAGGTACCCTTCCCCTCGTTGGTGCGACTAAAGCCCATCACGTGCTGGACGCCGCCTGCGCTTCAGACATCCAGTTACGCGATGAGGAAATCATCCTGCTGGAACAACTCGCCGCAGAGACCAGAGTGGATACACGAGGCGCCTGGGAAAAACCGATGGTGTAAAGCCCATCCGGAACAGACTGTCATGAATCACATTCACGTATGGACAGTTCAGGGCGATCCTAATCTGTATCACTTTTACTGCTTTGTATGAAGGGTGAGAATATGAAAATCATTTGCCTTGAAGAACATTATCTCGACAGCGAGTTAGGGCGAGCGTGTATGCCTGTTGCGCTTGAGCAGGCGCCTTTCCTTGGCGACTGGGGGAAAACCGTCGCTGATGGTCATAATCCTGACCGAAGCCGGCCGCAGATAGAAAAGAATGCGCTGATAAACGCGAAAGGCGCTGATTTGGGAAGCCGCCGCCTCAGGGATATGGATGAGGCTGGAATTACCCTGCAGATACTCTCTGTGGGCGGATTCCCCCAGCTGGCACCCGAGGATGAAGCGGTAACATTAAATACGGCGGCAAACGATCGCCTTGCCGGGGCGGTAAGAAATCACCCGGATCGCTTCGCGGCATTTGCCACACTTCCCTGGGCACAGCCGAAAGATGCTGAAAATGAGCTTGTCCGCGCAGTTGAAAAACTGGGGTTTAAGGGGGCACTTCTGAATGGCCGACCCTCTTCATGCTTTCTCGATCATCCTGACTATGACTCCCTGCTTTCCCGCTTTAATAAACTGAATGTGCCACTCTATCTTCATCCCGGATTACCGTTTAAAAGCGTGCAACAGGCCTACTTCACGGGCTTTAGCGCAGAGGTCAACTCCCGGCTCTCTATGTTTGGCTGGGGCTGGCATCACGAAGCCGGGATCCATTTGTTACGGCTTATGTTATCGGGCGCATTTGATAAATATCCCCACCTGCAGGTAATCAGTGGCCACTGGGGGGAGATGCTGCCCTTCTGGCTGCAGCGTCTTGATGACAGCCTTCCACTGGCTGCAACGGGTCTGTCACGCACGCTAACGAGAACCTTCCAGGAGCACGTTTACGTTACCCCGTCAGGTATGCTGACGCTGCCGCACTTCCAGTTTATCTACGCGTTAATGGGGGCAGAAAGGATCCTGTTCTCCGCTGATTATCCCTATCAGACCCTGGACGGTGTAAAAACATTTATCGACTGTCTGCCGGTCAATAAGGCTGAAAAAGAGGCCATCGCGTTTCGCAATGCAGAACGTTTACTGGGCATCACAGCGTAGTTCACGGGTTCATGATGACCGGTACAATGAGAACAGTCGACCATTATTAGTTTTTGCCTAAAAGTGAATGAGCCTTTACTGCGCTAAAAAAAATAATGGTGTCACTCTATACTGGGTTAAAAATCCACCAGCCTCTTTAACTTATTGAAATGAAAAATATCCTTGTTATTTCAGGTCATCCTGAGCTGAACCATTCTGTCGCCAACGCCACTATCCTTGACGAAGTGGCGACCGCCTTTCCCGAGGCTGAAATTCGTCGTCTGGACTGGCTCTATCCGGACGGAAAATTCAATATCGCTGCGGAGCAGGAAAGCCTGCTCAGGGCCGATGTGATTGTCTGGCAGTTTCCTTTTTCATGGTATGGGCTGCCCGGGTTAATGAAACAATGGCTGGACGAGGTCTTTGTCCACGGCTTCGCGCATGGCTCAACGGCGAAACTGGGCGGTAAAAAGCTGATCCTCTCCTTCACTACAGGGGCGCCGCAGGTGCTCTATACCGCTGACGGTTTCTTTGGCCATGCCATAGAAGAGTATCTTATTCCATTCGAGACCACGGCAAGGCTGTGCAATCTTGAGCTGCTGGCGCCGGTTTATACCTGCGGTATCAGCTATGCCGACCGGGATGCCGACAAAATCGCGCAGCAAAAAACGCTTGCCCGGGAACACGCTTCAAGGCTTGTCGAGCTGCTCAATTCCGTCGTGAATAATCCAGAGGGAGAATAACGATGCAGTATACCCGGCTCGGTAAAAGTGACTTACTGGTCTCCCGCATCTGTATGGGATGTATGGGATTTGGCGACCCGTTAACGGGCCAGCATCGCTGGACGCTGGACGAAACAGCAAGCCGGGACATCATCCGCTACGGTCTCGAAAAGGGTATCAATTTTTACGATACCGCCATCGCCTATCAGAACGGCTCCAGCGAGCGATACGTTGGCCGGGCGCTGCGGGAGATGGCAAAACGCGAGGACGTGGTGCTGGCCACCAAGTTTCTGCCGCGAACCGCCGCGCAAATTGCCGCGGGGATCGGCGGAAAAGAGGCAATAGCCCGATCGCTCGATCAGAGCCTGCAGAATCTGGGGATGGACTACATCGACCTCTACATTTACCACATCTGGGATTACAACACGCCAGTTATCGAGGTGCTTGAAGCGCTGCATGCCGCCGTTACTGCGGGCAAAGTGCGCGCTATTGGTATTTCCAATTGCTATGCCTGACAGCTTGCGAAAGCGAACGCCCTTGCCGAACGCGAAGGGCTGACGCCCTTTGTTTCCGTGCAAAGCCACTACAACCTGATTATGCGTGAAGATGAACGAGAGCTCTTCGGTCTGTGCGCTGAGGATGATATCGCCATGACCCCCTATAGCGCGCTTGCCAGCGGCCGTCTCGCCCGGAAAGAAGGCCACACGCGGCGAGCCACCGAGGATGCCTATGCCCGCGGAAAATATGACAGCACGGCTGAACAGGATCGGATCATTATCGAGCGCGTCGCCGAGCTTGCTGAACGACAGAGGGTGTCCATGACGGAAATCTCACTCGCCTGGCTGCTGACAAAAGTCACGTCACCTGTCGTAGGGGCCACAAAAAAAGATCACGTCGATGGCGCGGTAAACGCCGTAAATCTTCAACTGAGCCCGGAGGAAATCCGGTTTCTGGAAGAAACCTACCAGCCGCATGTTCTGACGGGGATCATGGGGCAAAACACGCCGCAAACGAAAGACGCCAGGCAGGTCTGGACGCGGTAGCCCTTATTCACTTTCATGAAAGCTTATGAGGAGGAAGGATGATTTTTAAAACAGTGGTAGCCACTCTTTTCACCCTCTCAGGGCTCGCGTCAGCCCTGGCAGCAACGCCTGCTTATTACATCGCAGAGTTTCAGGCGACCAATCTTGACGCTATCAAACCGTACAGCGCTCAGGTTGAATCCACCTTCAGACCTTTTGGTGGACGGTTCATCGTCAGAGGAGGTGAACCCGATGTTAAAGAAGGGTTTGGAGCACAGGGCAGACTGGTTGTAATCAAGTTTGAGAGTCTCAAAAATGCCCAGGACTGGTATAGCTCGGCCGCGTACCAGAAGATCATTCCTATCCGACACCGTGCCGGCAATTCGCGAACCTATATCGTAGAAGGATTGCCAGAACTGGCTCCTGTTACACCATAACGTTTTACAATCCTGTTAAGACAAAGGAGGTTTATGATGGTGTTACTTCAGCGCAGAGCAGCAGCATTGTTTTTGTTTGCCTTTATCTTCCTCATGCCCATTAGTCATGCTCATAGCCGTGAAAAGACCGACATTAAAACGCTCGTTATCGTCTCTCACCCTTATCCGGAACGCTCAGTTCTGACAAAAGGGCTGCAGGAAGCCGCTGAGAGTCTGGAAGGCGTGACGGTTCGCAACCTTGAGACGCTGTATGGCTATGACACACGACGGATTAATGGCGACGCGGAGCGAAAAATGATGCGTGAACACAGTCGTGTCGTTTTTATCTTCCCGACACACTGGTTCAATATTACGCCGATGATGAAGGCCTGGTTGAATGAAACCTGGGGGAGTGTCGGACCCGGTTTGTGGCAGGGAAAGGAGATGCTTGTAGTCAGTACGGCTGCGGGGGGACGCTCTACTTACGGGCCGGACGGCAGGATCGGGGTATCGCTCGCGGATGTGTTTTTACCGATGAAGGCAAGCGCCCTGCACGCAGGTATGACGTGGCTTCCTCCCCTTGTCTTTGAGAGCGCCAGCAGCGATCGGTTACCTTCTTACCAACACCAACTTATAGAACGTCTTAAACAGCCATTTCAGTAAAAGGATCATCGTGAAAAAGACTCTTATGCTTTTAATTTGCATGCTGATAAGCAGCCCTGTCTTTGCAACAAAACTGGACGCGCCGGATAAGGTAGTGATGAATATCTTTGAGCTTGGCGTCAGGCACGATCGGGACAAAGATTTTGCAGACGTAGCCAGACAGACGATTTCCGCTTCGGTTGATCATGAAGCAGGTACGCTGGCGATGTACGCCCTGCACCGCAGCGACAATCCACATAAGGCATTCATGGTCGAACTCTATGAAAACGAGAGTGCTTACCGCAAACATCTAAATGCTGAACCATACAAGGCATTCGCTGCCCGGGCACCTGACATTATCGATTGGAAAAATAAAATCACTCTGGAGCCCCAATTTCTGGGGGACAAACACATCATACCGAATGAGCGAACCATTAATAATCTGGTGATCGTCGAGGTAAAGCCTGAATTTCAGACCGAATTTAAAAACATCGTCATGCCTGAAATGGCTGAGTCACTCAAAGTAGAGAAAGGCGTGTTAGCCATGTATTCCGCTACAGACTCACAGACTCCGAACCGCTGGTATTTCTATGAGATTTACGCCAGTGAGGAAGCGTATCAACTGCACCGACAAACGCCACACTTCCGTGACTATCTCAGGCAAACGGCGCATATGAGCACCAGTAAGGACGCTATCCCGGTAAAACCGGTATTTCTTCGTAACAAAGGCGGAATCAAACAGGATCCGCACCGTTGACCAGTGAGGATTGACATGAAAAGCGTAATTGCAGCGGCGGCCATGTCGCTTGTTATTTCTGATTTTGCTAATGCTGAGGAAACAAGAGGTAAAGCTATGATGAAAATTGAACCTTCAGCGATTTCTGAAGCTGATATTCGTTCTGTCTCACCGGCTCTTGCGCGCTTTGGTCGAGAAGCTATTGCTGAAGATCTGTGGACACGCGATGCCCTCTCGCCCAGGGATCGTAGTATGGTGACCGTCTCCATGCTAATTGCCAGAAACCAGCCTGGCGACCTTAAGCACTATATAGACATTGCCCTTGATAATGGCGTTACGCCAGCGGAATTGTCAGAAATCATTACCCATCTGGCGTTCTACTCAGGTTGGCCAAATGCCATGTCAGCCGTCAGCGTGACCAAAGCAGTATTTGAAACTCGTGGCGTCACGGCAGATGCACTTCCTGAAGCTTCTCCGGACCTGCTTCCTCTCAATCAGGAAGCAGAAAAGCAGCGTTCAGAGACAGTGGAGAAAAATGTTGGCCCAATATCTCCGGGCCTGGTTAAATTCACTGCAGATCCACTGTTCCTGGATCTCTGGCAAAGACCCGCGCTGAAACCCCGCGACAGAAGCCTGATTACGGTCAGCGCGTTAATCGCATCCGGACAGAGCGCGCAGATTGGCTATCACCTCAATAGAGCAATGGATAATGGACTTTCTGTTGAGGAAGCTGGTGAGATCGTTACCCAGGCCGCCTTCTATGCTGGCTGGCCAAACGCATTTACCGCTGCTCCGGTTGTCGGAGAGGTGCTAAACAATCGATCATCGAGTAAAAGGTAATATTACTGAACACTAAAACCTGACGTACATAATAAAATTAGAACGAACAGTTCATGAACTAACAGACGTAACATCGAGTGATTTCTGGACAGCGTTTAACACAGTTATGAACCAAAACTGAGTTCATAACTGTGAGTACGCGCAGTGATTAGATTCATAGTATGGCGGGTATAAATGGCCGGAATTGGGGGCGTAAAGAAGATATAACGGCGCTTCGCCAGTCAGTATTGAAATTCAGGAGTATCTTCGGCACAACAAAAGGGCAATTAATTGCCCTTTTTAATCATGTTGCAACAATTTCTAAATTATTGCCGAAATTGCGCCACAGTCATGAGACTTATCAAAACCAGAGGTGCTTTTGACATATTCAGTATTATGCCCACCTAAAAGAAGTATCTACTCACAACCAAGAACTGAGTCCTTATCACAGGTCAATTTTGCCGACAAATCACTGAGGCGATCAATGCCAACGGACTTACAATCGTAAATAGATTCCTTCTTGCTATTCAGGTTCGTAACACTAACCCCACGACTTTCATTCTCATTCTCATAATTACTAAATATCGTGTATTTATACCCTGCATTTACAAACGACACATTGAAGTAATCAGTTTGAAATCGTGAATAATGATTGTATTTAAATTCTAAATGTTCATTGCCTTTCGACTCATAGTTAAATTCATTTTTGTGGTCTTTCAATAAGGTGTACCGAAGTACACCGTCGTTTTCTTCTAGTTTGATTGTTCCTTTTGCAGTGTCGCACACAAAATATTCATCATTCGCAAACGATGAACCACACAGAAACATTGCTGCTAACGCAAGTAATTTATAATGACGCATTGTAATTTCTCTCCATTTTCAAATCATAACCCTTCTGTCTTGGTCCATTATATCTTTTTGCAAATGAAAGCCAGTCTTTAGTCCTAATTGAATGCAATAAAACTCTATCAGCCTTAATGAAGCTAACGAATGCTTTTAATTGATTTTTTTCAGACTTACTTAATGCCAAAACGAAATCCTCAGGGCTGGCGTAGCCTGCCGTGGCGAAGTTCGACGCCAAAATCTGAAACTTACCCCAGGATGCTGATTTCAAAGCAGCTTTTTGGTCTAAGGCATACGCTTTGACTAGTTTTGTATACTGTACTGATGTTGCGCCATATCCACCCGCAACAGAGTTTGATATATCTTCGAAATGATCATATTTCCCATTTGTATATTTATGAAAGTGATGTCTTTCAAATAATATCGCAGGAACATAATCATCGTTATCTTCAAACTTAAAATAGGAGCCATAAGAACCTGTTTCTGTTTTTGCTACAGCTTTAATTGCTGCAACTTCGCATCCCAACTCTTTTGCAGCCTCTTCATAATCAGTATCATCAATTCTGTCTTCATTATAGAAATTAATAAATTCTATAGGCGTTAATTCCCCATTAACAGGAGTCTTGGGAAACTCTGCACTTCGTAATATTTCCAGAAACTCAAGCGGATGAAAATGCCATACTGAGCGCTGACTGGCGAACGGCGGAACCTTATCCATCCAGCGCGTTGCATCCAGAAATCCCCCGTTGGCCATCTTCACAACAGGACTTTCATCCCTGAACTTAAATACCGATGACCAGCGTGTATCATCGCGCGTACTGTGCCAGTCGCTGTCGTGTTTCACTATTAGTCGCCGCGCATATTCAGGGATATTCATTTGGTTGGTATGCAGTGCACGAAACAAATACTGGTCATGTGATTTATCGGGATACGGGCTAGGCGATCTTCTGGTTTCAGCGTTGTGGATCAGGCTGTCATAAAACATTTTTGCCTGAGCGAACTGAGGTCCTTTTTCACCGTCAAAGTGCGAACTGATGCTTTTCAAGGCGTCAATCAGCCATCGTTCGTCCAGCGTGCGGGTAAAATCGGTTGTGTGTTCATCCTCAATACAGTGAAAGTTTAGCCCCGCTAAATCATGCTGGCTTAGCTGTTCCACATCGTCCTCGTGTATCCACGTATGCGGGCGGATCTGAAAGTATGTGATTCCGGTTTTATCCGTAAACGGGTACGTGGCATCACGAGGGATAATTTTTCCGGCATCGGCACGGGTAATGGCGCTCATCTGCTCAAAGGTACTTTCCTCGCCCTCCCCGCATCTAAGGTACAGTGGGCGTTTCAGCTTCAGCTTAATGAACTGTTTACCCGTTTTAATCCCCTTTACGTTTGCCACCACATCCGGGACATGCTCATCGAGGCTCAGCAACTCGATATGGGCTTTATAGTCCGTTGTAATAATCTGCGGAAAGTTATCTTCGTCAGCCAGATCCTGAACGCCGAGGAATCCGACCGCATCCCCTGCTTTCACCATCACTTTCAGCGGCACAGGCGGCACCACCACATCATCTAACACGCCGTGATTCAGCGCACTGTGCATCCAGTCGGGCAGACACACGTAACATTCGCCGTCAGGCTCCAGAAATTCCGGGCGCATCGAGACCCAGAAAAGTTCTCCGGCGGGTTTACCGTCCTGAAGACGCTGCACCAGAGCAAACGGCTCCGGACGTTGTTCCAGTAAAAACGATTTCTGTTGCAGTACGGCAAGCGTGTCACCCTGTACGAGCGTTCTGGCGTGGCCGTGTTTGTTTTCCAGAACGTCCGGCGCGATTTCGCGGCTGTCATCGTAGCGGGAATGTTTACGCATCCGCACGCCGTGGCCTGTCTGCGTGACCCGGTAAAGCGAGCGTTTCGGAAATTCTGACAATGGCGCGATGTGCATGTAAAGCTGGTACAGCGTCAGCCAGGAGGATTCATCCTGCTCGTCAGGCTTGTACACTGATTTAACCAGCACAAAGGTGCCGGACTGGCGCAGGGGGCGTTCCTGGCAACACTCGATAACCGCGTAATCGCGGTTAACCCGCCATGCCACCACCTCACCGTCCATCATGAACTGAAGCGGAACAGATTTTTCTGGTGAATCAGGATCCAGCACCGTGGCCGGGGACGATGACATCCCGACATGAATTCCCCCATGCCAGTAACGATTTGTGCCAAGTAACCACCAACCGTGGGCATTTTTTCGAATGTCGGTCAGCAATTCGTCATAGTTCTTATACTCCCGTCCGTCGGCCTTCCGTACCGGGTAACATATATTCATTGTCTTTCCTTAAGTGAAATCCCTAAGACCGCAATAATCGCAGGGATTTAAAAAGAAGAGGAGTGCAATTTATGCAAATTTTATTACTGAGATAATTCACTGTTGCGGCAGGTACGGTATCGATTGTCTCGTTTACCGTTCTACTTCAAGTTGGACACGCTTTCGCACTGAACTTTGTCATCGGAAACCTGAATTCGTAGTTCACATTACAATCTTTGAAAGAAAAGTTCATGAACTGAGATCTGATAAATTGTGCGTTTTATGAGCGGTAATTTACATTTTCAATTGAAAAAAATATCTTTAAATACAGTACGCTACATGCTTTATAATGATGATTTTGATTATGTACATCCCCTAAACCCAGGATTGGGCTATGGCGTACTCGCCGTACTCGGTCAGCCAGCCGAACGCGTATTCGTGTGGGTTGTGCTGATCGCCCTGCTGTTCGCAGGCATCAACGGCGTGACGATATTTATGATTGGCAAAGGCAGCATGCGCGCCGTGCGTTTTCATCTTACGCTGGCGGCGATAAGCCTGGTCTTAACGGCAGCCTTTTTGCTGGCCGCGCTGAGCGGGAATGCTTTGCCGGTTGTCAGTCTGACTGCGGCCCTGGTGAGTATCGTCATGTTATTGCTTAGCGGCAGCTGTATCCTCTCCACATCCTTTTATAAGATGCTGCTGTTTACTCTGCATAATCGTACCTGGCGCAAGCTGAGCGGGCAAATTCGCGATGCACACACCGCACTAAGGATGCACCGCGTAAAAAACCTCGCTCATTATCCAAGACGCGACACCTTCAATCTCGCCTCGTCCAGATGGGTGCGCAATGCGGCAAGACATGGCGCAAAATTGGCAGAAAAGCGGCCGCAACTACTGGCCAGCGTATAAAAGCGCTCGGCCAGCGCCAGTGCTTCATGCCAGGTTTCTCCCGCGATCGCGTCAATAAGCGTAGCCGGACGCAGCGTATTCACCAGTGCGCCTCCTGATTTCGGGGCAAATCCCATGGGCAGCATGTCATAGGCAGGAGCAAGATCGTAAGGCCGTCCGTGGGAACTGATAAACGACAGATTACCGTGGTGCATGTCGGTATTGCCGATCAGCATACCAAACGCCCAAAGCCTTGACGTGCTGGCGACCGCATCCTGGTGAACACAGCCCTGCTTTGCCAGCTCATTCACCAGTACCGGCCAGGATTCTCTTGCCCTGCCGACAAACTCCGCCTCGAGCGCACGTAAAGAAAAGAGTCCCTTACGACCAAGGGGTCCCGTACGGTCGAACCGCGGGATCTCAAGGAAGCGCTGTCCGCCAAAATCAAACACCTCGGTTTCGACGCCAAGCACGCTTAACGCAAGATGTTCTGCTAGCAAAAGGTCTCGCCAGCGTTCGCTTACAGGGTTATCGTCCGGTGCCGTGAATTTCACAATGACGTGGCCACGTTCTGTATAAGTACAGAACTTCGGCTGCTCACCCCCAGCAGAGGAGCCCGGTACTTCGCCCGCGCTCACGGCCTGCGCCAGCGACGGGTAGGCGGTTGCGCGGTCCACCGCAACAGGCGACGGCATCTCTACAAAATGATTCCTCGCCTGTTCTCCGATTAACAGGTTCCCCACCGCATCGTGTCCATGAGCGAGCAAAGCCCTGATAACGTCAGTATCACTCCAGTTCTCTGGATTCGGCGGCAGGCCCAGCTCGGATGAAAATCGCGAGGCGTACGCGCGGCCAAGGTATCCCTGAGGCCGCATGTCAAACAACCACCACGGCAACCCATCGCTATGGAGGCACACATTGTCCGTTTGCGCCACTACAAAACCATCTGGATAAACCGGAATGAGTTTACCCAGCGATTTTACCTGACCCTCTTCCGTGATGCGGTAGACAGGAGCCGAACTGAATCCTCGATGTGTATCCCGCAGCACATAGTGAATAGATGGACCGGAGCCAATGCGAACCACCTCATCGCCAAGCGCTTTAATCGATCGTGAAACGGTAGGCTGACTAATACCCATAATATCAGTCATTTGCCTTACCGATACCGGGCCTTGCCTCAGCAATTGTCGTAGTGTTTCGGATCGATTTATCATGACCTTGAATAGCTTTATGAATAGGTTATTGAATAACTAATTTATCAGGTATTGACTCCTCTGTCATCTTCACCAACGGCTGTCTCTGGTTTGTGTCTGCGTAACCAAATTAACTTATACGCCGCAGGAATAATAAACAGTGACAGCAGCGGTGCCGTGATCATCCCGCCGATCATGGGCGCCGCTATCCGGCTCATGACTTCTGAGCCAGCCCCGGTCCCCCAGAGAATGGGCAGCAGACCGGCAATAATCACCGCGACGGTCATCGCCTTTGGCCGCACGCGCAGCACGGCGCCCTGATAAAGGGCGTCATCAAGCCCCTGTTCAGTGAACGTTTCGCGCTGGGACAGCGCCGGATGTGCTTCAACGGCATGACGCAAATACATCAGCATGACCACTCCAAACTCTGCTGCCACCCCGGCCAGGGCGATAAACCCGGTGCCGGTTGCCACGGACATATGGAAGCCCTGCCAGTACAGGAACCATATCCCGCCGACCAGCGCGAACGGCAGGCTCATCAGGATCAACAGGGCCTCATCCACGCGACGGAACGCCAGATAGAGCAGAACGAAAATGATCATCAGCGTCATCGGCACCATCAGCTTCAGTTTCTTGTTGGCGTGCTCAAGCAGTTCAAACTGCCCGGAGAATGACACGCTGGTACCCGGCCTGAGCTTCACGTTCTGGCCGATGGCCGTCTTAATGTCGTTCACCACCGACACCATATCCCTGCCGCGGGCATCGATATAAATCCAGCTCGCAGGCCGGGCATTCTCCGTTTTCAGCATCGTGGGGCCTGAAACAACGTTGATATCCGCCACATCACCCAGCGTAATCTGCTGTTTCATTGGCGTCAGGATCGGCATCTGCTTCAACGCGCTCGGGCTATTCCGGTAGTCCTGAGGATAACGAATATTAATCGGATAGCGGGCCACGCCTTCCACCGTTTCACCCACCGTCGCACCGCCGATGGCCGAGGAGACGAACAGCTGCACGTCGCCCACCGTCATTCCATAGCGGGAGGCTTTCTCCCGGTTGATATCGACATCGATGTAGCGCCCGCCTTCCAGACGTTCTGCCAGGGCAGACACCACGCCCGGCACCGTTTTGGCTACCGCTTCAATGCTTTGCGCCGTGGCGTCGATATCAGCCAGAACGGTACCAGACACCTTGATGCCAATCGGGCTTTTAATCCCGGTCGACAGCATATCAATGCGGTTGCGAATGGGCGGAACCCAGAGATTCGCAAGGCCAGGCAAACGAACGGTCTTATCAAGCTCCTCAACGATCTTGTTAATCGTCATCCCGGGACGCCACCGATCCTCAGGCTTAAGCTGAATGGTGGTTTCCACCATTTCGAGCGGCGCGGAATCCGTGGCCGTTTCGGCTTTGCCGGTCTTGCCGAAGACAGAGGCCACTTCAGGGACGGTTTTTATTAACTTGTCCGTGGTCTGTAAGAGCGCGGCCGCTTCTGCCGGAGAGATGCCGGGCAACGTTGACGGCATATACAGCAGATCGCCCTCATTAATCTTCGGCAGGAACTCACCGCCCACCTGGCTCAGGGGCCAGATCACCGTGAAGATGGATAAGGCCGCAACCAGCAGGGTTGTTTTGGGCCAGTTGAGCACCCGAATCAGCAGCGGATGATAGGCGTTAATCAGCAGCCTGTTCAGCGGGTTACGACTCTCGGCGGGGATTTTACCCCGGATCCAGAATCCCATCAGAATGGGGATCACGATGATGGCCAGCGCGGCCGCTCCTGCCATGGCGTACGTTTTGGTGAAGGCCAGCGGACCAAACAGCCGCCCTTCCTGCCCCTCAAGGGTAAAGATGGGAATGAAGGATAAAGTGATGATCAGCAAGCTGATAAACAGCGCCGGTCCAACCTCTACAGAGGCGTTGGTAATCACCTTCCAGCGGGTGACGTTATCAATCTGCTCTCCCGGGTGCTGGTGATCCCACTCTTCCAGCCGCTTATGCGCGTTCTCAATCATCACGATGGCGGCATCCACCATCGCGCCGACGGCGATGGCAATGCCTCCCAGCGACATAATATTGGCGTTCAGCCCCTGGAAATGCATGACGATAAAGGCAATACACAGGCCAAGCGGCAGAGAGATAATCGCCACCAGCGCCGAGCGAATGTGCCAGAGGAACAGCGCGCAGACGATGGCCACCACGATAAACTCTTCGAGAAGTTTGCTGCTCAGGTTATCAATGGCCCGGTCGATGAGCTGGCTGCGATCGTAGGTGGTCACAATCTCAACGCCTTCCGGCAGGCTGGCCTTCAGCGTCTCCAGCTTGTCTTTTACCGCCGTAATGACCTCGCGCGCGTTTTTACCCGAACGCAGGATCACCACGCCGCCCGCCACTTCACCCTGTCCGTTCAGCTCGGCAATACCACGGCGCATTTCCGGCCCCGTTTGTACGCGGGCAACATCGCGCAGGTAAATCGGCACACCGTTCTCACCGGTTTTCAGGACGATGTGATTGAAATCATCGATGGTCTGCAGATAGCCGCTGGCCCGCACCATATATTCCGCTTCCGCGATTTCTACGGACGATCCCCCCGCTTCCTGATTAGACGATTCAAGGGCCTGCTTAACTTCCGGCAGACTGACGCCGAACTGCGCCAGCTTTAACGGGTCAACCTGAATCTGATACTGCTTCACCACACCGCCGACGGAGGCCACCTCGGCCACGTTCGGGATTGTTTTTAGCTCAAATTTCAGGAACCAGTCCTGCAATGATCGCAGCTCGGCGAGATCGTGTTTTCCGCTGCGGTCCACCAGCGCATATTCAAATATCCAGCCTACGCCCGTGGCGTCCGGGCCGATTTCGGAACTCACGCCGGCGGGGAGTTTGCCCTGAACCTGATTCAGGTACTCCAGCACGCGCGAGCGGGCCCAGTACAGATCGGTCCCGTCTTCAAAAATAGCGTACACATACGAATCACCAAACTGTGAAAAACCGCGCACGGTCTTCGCGCCAGGAACAGACAGCATGGTGGTGGTGAGTGGATAGGTCACCTGGTTTTCAACAATCTGCGGGGCCTGGCCGGGATAGCTTGTTTTGATAATCACCTGAACGTCAGACAGATCGGGCAAGGCATCGACCGGGGTGTTGATGATGGTCCATGTCCCCCAGACGCTGAGAAACAGCGCGCCCATCATCACCAGGAAACGGTTGGCAACCGAACGCCGGATAATCCATTCAATCATCATCGTCTCCTTAATGGCCTGAATGCGCGTCGTCAGCGGCTTCAGCGTGGCGCATGCGCTTCAGCGCGCCGGTAATATTGGCCTCCGAGTCAATCAGAAACAGACCGCTGACCACCACCGACTCCCCCACTTCCAGTCCGGTACCAATGCCGGACTGCTGCTGAGATTCATGCAGAACGTGGATCCTTTTCGGTACAAACTTCCCGTTCGCATCAACGGTAATAACGCGCTGTTCTTTCCCGGTATCGATAACGGCCTGAGACGGAATGAGCAACATTTCCTGACTTTGGGTATTCAGCTTCAGGTAGGCATTCATGCCCGGTTTCAGCAGTTCATCCTTGTTGGAGACCTGCAGGCGCACCTGCAGCGTACGGGTGGTTTGATCCACGCTCGGCAGAAGACGCCATTTTTCAACCGGGAAGGATTTATCCGGATAAGCCGGTACCGAAACAGTAAACTGCGAGGTATCTTTCAGCAGATAAGCAATGGATTCAGGAACCGCCGCGCCGATCCAGACCGGATCCATCCCCTGAATCTGCGCCACCACCTTATCTTTGGAAATATTCATTCCGGTGCGCAGGTCAAAGGCCGTGATCACCCCGTCAATGGGCGCCTTGATGGTAAACCGGGTCTGGATAGTGCGGGTCGCACGCAGCCGCTGAATGTCGTCATCCGGCATACCCGCCAGGCGCAGACGCTCCAGAACGCCTTTTATCTGCGTGGGCGTACCGCCGGTACCGGAGAGCAGGAGGAACTCGCTCTGCGCTTCGACCCAGTCCGGAATGGTGATATCAACCAGCGGCGTGCCTTTTTTCACCTTATCGCCAATCGTCAGCGGGTACACTTTCTCAACGAACCCTTCCGCACGCGCCTGCATAATGACAAACTGATAGTCGTTATAGCTGACGTTGGCCGGGATCGTCTGGGCATAATTCAGCTTTCCGCGCGTCACTTTTTGCGTTTTTAATCCCAGGTTCTGAACCTGGGTCGGATCGATACGGATACCGTCACTGCTTTTACCATCCTCATCGGCATATTTCGGCACCAGATCCATATCCATAAACGGTGATTTACCGGGCTTGTCGAATTTCACGTCAGGCTTCATCGGGTCATACCAGAAAAGGACCTTTCTTTCCGCAACGCTATTTGCTGTTTTTTCAGATGAATAAAGTGTCTGCCATGCCGTCACGGATATCAGCCCTCCGGCAATAAGGCTGCTGACTATCATGGCAGCATATTTTATTTTTAATGAGGCCATGCCGTTTCTCGCTATTTAATGCTCTTGAGTAAAGAGAGATTGCCCTGCTGAACAAACGAGAAATTCACGTGGCTGCCGACTTTTAAGGCAGTAATACTCGCGTCGGCATGCATAAAAGTAAAACGCATGGTCATCGCGGGCCAGCCAATTTCCGGGATGGCTTCGTGAGAAATCGTCACTTTTTTATTCGTGAGATCAATATTCTTCACAATGCCGGTCCCGGTGATAACCTGCTCTGAGGCACCTTCGCTGGCGGCGCTCATCTCCGCGTGCTGATGAACCTCAGCCTGAAGACCGGCAGAAAACATAATGATTGCACCAAATACGACGGCGTTAAGTGAATTGCGCATGTTTAATATCCTTTTTAATTAAGTGAGGTTATTCGGCCCAACCGCCGCCCAGCGCGGTGAAGAGGTTAATTTCATTAACCTGCCGGGCATAAATAAGGTCGAGAATATTTTGCTGCGTGGAAAACAGCGACCGTTCCGCGTCTAATACTTCGATATAGCTCACCGCACCGCTGGTATATAATCCTCTGGCCCGCTGCAGGGTAATATTTAGCGAATCAAGATACCGTTCTTGCGCAGCAAGCTGCTGGTTGAGGCTGTCCCGCAGCGCGAGCGCGTCGGCAACCTGCCTGAAGGCAGCCTGTATTTTTTGTTCGTAATTCACAACCGACTGCTGCTGACGAATTTCAGCCAGCTTCAGGTTGGCCTTATTCCTGCCCGCATTAAAAATTGGAAGCTCAATTTTGGGGATGAAATTCCACATCCCACTGCCCGCGGTAAACAGGCTGGATAATTCCGTACTGCCTGTTGAAAGCCCGCTGGTCAAGGAAATTGACGGGAAAAAGGCGGCACGCGCGGCGCCGATATTGGCATCGGCCGCTTTAAGCTGATACTCCGCCTCCATAATATCCGGGCGTTGCAGCAGTATCGCTGAAGAAAGATGGGGCGGGAGTTTTACCGGCGCAATATCGCGGGCGTTCATTCCGCTGTCGCCCGGCAATCCGCGATAGGTGCCGAGGAGCAGCTGCAGAGCATTGTTGGCCTGCGCCAGCTCCCCCTCTCGTTTGGCAATCTCTGCCTGCGTGCTTTCGATCTGTCCCCGGGCCTGTTCCAGCGCCAGCACGTTGGTGCTCCCCGTCGCCAGCTGGTGCTCAACGAACGCATAAGACTGCCGGTAATTTTTCAGCGTTTCCCGCGCGACGCGCAGCTGTTTATACGCCAGCTGCTGGTTGAAATAGCTCTGCGACACGTTAGAGACAAGCAGAATATGCACTGCGCGACGGGCCTCTTCGCTGGCGAAATAGTTTTGTCGGTCGGCCTCGCTCAGGTTCTTCAGCTTGCCGAAAAAGTCGAGTTCGTAGCTAAGCGCAAGACCGGCGTCGTACTGCCGTGAGGTCGGGTTGTCACTTTTTAGCCCGCCGCTGTACGTGATACTTGCGGATCCATTCAACTGCGGATAACGATCTGCCTCCGTCACGTTGAACTGCGCCCGGGCCTCTACAATCTTCAGGGCGGCCATTTTGATATCGCGGTTGTTTTTCAGGGCTTCTGTAATCAATCCAGCTATCTGAGGGTCGACGAAGAAGTTGCGCCAGCCGGTGTCCTGATACCCGGCCGCCGCGGGCGTCAGGCCGTTGCGCGAGAGCGAAAACTGCCGGGGTACCGGTGATGCCGGGCGCGGGTATTCAGGCGCCAGCGAGACGCAGCCTGCCAGGATAAATACCGTAGTGATGCTGAGTCGTTTTAACAGGAACATAGCGGTTCAAATCAAGTCCAGAGGATTTTTAGGGCTACTCTACTGAACGCATTCTGTTTGACCGGTGACGGGATAATGACAATGTTGTCATTTATGGCGTAAGTCATTGTTAACGATCGCGGGCTCACTAGAATGTCATCAGCAGCCAGTCTGGGGAGCAAGATGAAAATACTGATCGTTGAAGACGAAATGAAAACCGGGGAATACCTCAGCAAGGGGCTGACGGAAGCGGGGTTTGTCGTGGACCACGCGGATAATGGCCTGACCGGGTACCACCTCGCCATGACCGCGGAATATGACCTGCTGATTCTGGATATCATGCTGCCCGACGTGAACGGCTGGGATATTGTCCGCATGCTTCGCTCTGCCGGCAAAGGAATGCCCATCCTGTTACTCACGGCCCTCGGGACGATAGAGCACCGGGTTAAAGGGCTTGAGCTGGGCGCGGATGATTATCTGATTAAGCCTTTCGCCTTTGCGGAACTGCTCGCCCGGGTCAGGACGCTGCTAAGACGCGGAAATACGGTGATCGCGGAAAGCCAGCTTCAGACGGCTGACCTGACGGTTGACCTTGTGTCGAGGAAGGTCAGCCGGGCGGGCAATCGCATCCTGCTCACCAGCAAAGAGTTCAGCCTGCTGGAGTTTTTCCTGCGTCATCAGGGCGAGGTGCTGCCCCGCTCCCTGATTGCCTCCCAGGTGTGGGATATGAACTTTGACAGCGACACGAACGCAATAGATGTGGCGGTAAAGCGCCTTCGCGCAAAGATCGATAACGATTTTGAACCCAAGCTGATCCAGACGGTACGCGGCGTAGGCTATATGCTGGAGGTGCCGGATGCCCGTTAGGCCCCTCCGACGCCCGTTCTCGCTTGCGCTGCGGCTGACCTTTTTTATCAGCCTCTCCACCATACTGGCCTTCTTCGCCTTTACCTGGTTTATGCTGCACTCCGTTGAGAAGCACTTTGCCGAGCAGGATATCAGCGACTTACAGCAGATTAGCAGCGCAATGCATCGCATCCTCCAGTCTCCGGCCGATCCCGACCAAAAGAAAATCAGCAAGCTCAAAGAGTCGGTCGCCAGCTACCGCAACGTGGCCGTCCTGCTTCTGGATCCGCAGGGCAATACCCTGTTCAGCTCGGCGCAAGGCGCGGCATTGCGCCCGGCGATGAACACAGCGAACTTTAGCGAACACCGTCAGGCACAGGATGTGTTTCTCTGGACGGTAGAAGACCCGGTCAACCCTATGCATGCCGGGTCCGACATGAAAATGGAAACGTACCGGATTATCGCCTCCTCAGGCAGGACAACGCTGCAGGGCAAAAGCCAGGACTACGTCATGCTGATCGGGCTCTCGATTAATTTTCATCTCCACTACCTTGAGGCGCTGAAGAAGAATCTTTTTGCCATAGCCGCAGCGATCAGCCTGCTGATTGTGCTGGTGATTCGTATCGCGGTGCGCCAGGGACACTTGCCCCTGCGTAACGTCAGCACCGCCATTAAAAATATCACCTCCGAAAATCTGGATGCGCGGCTGGAGCCGTCCCGCGTGCCCGTTGAGCTGGAACAGCTGGTGATCTCCTTCAACCATATGATTGGGAAAATTGAAGATGTCTTTACCCGGCAGGCGAATTTTTCCGCCGACATCGCGCATGAAATCAGGACGCCCATCACCAACCTGGTGACGCAAACGGAAATCGCGTTGAGTCAGAACCGCTCCCAGAAAGAGCTGGAAGATGTCCTCTACTCCAGCCTCGAAGAGTACAACCGGATGACCCGCATGGTCAGCGACATGCTCTTCCTGGCGCAGGCGGATAATAATCAGCTCATCCCGGATCGGGTGATGTTTGATTTAAGCGCCGAGGTGATGAAAGTCTTCGATTTCTTCGAAGCCTGGGCGGAAGAACGCCACGTCTCGCTGAAATTTAACGGGATGCCCTGCCTGATAGAAGGCGATCCGCAGATGTTCAGAAGAGCAATCAATAATCTGCTCTCCAACGCCCTGCGCTATACGCCGGAAGGGAAAGCGGTAACGGTCTCCATCAGAAAAAGGGATAACGACGTTGAGCTGGTGACAGAAAACCCCGGCACGCCGATCCCGCAGGCGCATCTGCCAAAGCTGTTTGACCGTTTTTATCGCGTCGATCCGTCCAGGCAGCGTAAGGGCGAAGGCAGCGGGATTGGGCTTGCCATCGTGAAGTCCATCGTCACCGCGCACCACGGAAAAGTCCGCGTGGAATCGGATGCGGTGTCGACGCGCTTCATCCTCACCGTGCCGGGGAAAGTGCTCTGAGCGTCAGCAAACCGCGCGGCACACTTCAAGGACCTTTTCCCTGAGCCAGCGATGCGCCGGGTCCCGCTCCATGCGCGGATGCCACATCTGGGATACCGTAATGGCCCGGGTCTTAAAGGGCAGTTCAAAGACGTGCACGCGCTCGGTCATCGCCTGATTGAGCAGGTACAACGCCGGTACCATAGCAACCAGGTCGGAGGCCAGCGCTACGGATAACGCCGTCGGAAATCCAGGCACCACGCTGGCGATCTTTCGTTTCATCCCCCGCTCCGCCAGCGCGTCGTCCACAGACCCGTGTAACGCCCCATCAGGCGACGCCACTACATGGCCCCAGGCAACATAATCGTCAAGGCTGACCTCAGGCTGTAAAGACAGCGGATGTCCCTTGCGCACCGCGCCAACAAACCGATCCTGAAAGAGCCTTTGCAGCCGTATTTCAGGCCCCATGTTGCTCTGCACGCCGATCTCCAGGTCGACAAGCCCCTCCCGTAAATAGCGCGACGTTTTTTCAGGTTTGGGAGCGAAGCGGATGCAGACCCCGGGCGCAACGCTCGCCACCGCGGCTATGAGCATAGGTCCAAACGCCACGACAAAACCGTCGTTGGCCCGGATGGTAAACAGCCGTTCGAGGCTTTCCACCTTCAGCGTGTCGGTGGAGGGCTGCAGCACCGCCCTCGCCTCGTGCACGGCGCATCTGGCGCGGTCCCGGGTGGCTTCGGCCCAGGGCGTCAGCACCATATGACGCCCGGCCCGCACCAGAATAGGATCGCCGGTCACCTCCCGCAGCCGGCTCAGGGTGCGGCTCATGGCGGAGGTGCTCAGGTTTAAACGTCGCGCCGCGCCCGCCACGCTGGCTTCGGCCAGCAAAACGTCGAGCGCAACCAGAAGGTTAAAGTCAGGATCGGACACGATGGCTCCTCAGATAAGGCGTTATATGCAACGATTTAGTGCAAATGCTGCGTCTTCCGCCCTGTATAGCGCATGATTATAGTTTCGTCATCACTATTCTTATCCGGAGTAACGACGATGACGCTATTTACCAACCAGCCCGGCGATGAAGGTTTACCCGGGCATGAACGCGCCCGGGTCCTGGCCGCCGTCATGACCACCACGTTGATGGGCGTCTTTGACGGCACCATGATCAACATCGCGCTCCCCTCCATGGCTAGAGCGATGCAGGTCCCCGCGAACGTTGCGGTCTGGTTCGCTAACGGTTATCTGCTGTCAGCGGCGATGACGCTGGCTATTTTCGCCGCGCTGGCGGCACGCGTGGGCTATCGCCCGGTCTTTCTGAGCGGGCTTGCCACCTTTACGCTCACCTCGCTCGGCTGCGCGCTGGCAACAACGCCGGAAATGTTAACCGGGATGCGAATTCTGCAGGGCATCGGCGGGGCGGCGACCCTGAGTATTGCTCCGGCGATCCTGCGGTCCGTTTTTCCGGGCCGACTGCTGGGCCGTATTCTGGGGCTGCACGCCCTGCTTATCGCCTCCAGCACGGCGATTGCCCCGGTACTCGGTGGAACAATACTGGACGCCCTGAGCTGGCAGTGGCTGTTCGCCATTAACCTCATTCCGGGCAGCATCGCCCTGCTGCTGGCATGGCGGGCCTTGCCGCGGGAATCGGTTGCTGACAGACCGCCCTTTGATGCGCCGGGCGCCGTGCTCTCCGCTGTCCTGTTAGGTTCCGCGATCATGCTGGCCGACAGCCTTCAGCACGTGGCGCAACACATTAGTCTGCAGGCCGTCTGCTGGAGCGTTCTGGCGCTGGTTAGCGCCCTCGCCTTTACCTGGCGGATTCGGCGCGCGCAACATCCGTTACTGCCGCCGGTGATGTTCAGAAACGGGCGCTTCACCCTCGCCGCGCTGACCTCGCTGGCCTCGTTTGTGAGCCAGGGGATCACGTTTGTCGCGCTGCCGTTCCTGTTTCAGAGCGTGTATGGCTACAGCCCTGTAGCGTCCGCGCTGCTGTTCACCCCATGGCCGATTGGCATCGTGCTGATCGCGCCGCACGCGGGTCGCTGGGCGGATACGATCTCCGCGCCGCTCATCTCGACCCTCGGGCTGATGGTTTTTGTCGGCGGGCTGGTCCTGCTGGCCACGTTGCCGGACAATCCTTCCGCCTGGAATATCTGTCTGCGCAGTCTGGTATGCGGGATGGGTTTTGGCTGCTTCCAGAGTCCCAATAATCGGGAAATGCTCGCTAACGTCGCGCGGGAACATGCCAGCTATGCCTCCGGCGTGTTGTCGATCGTCAGAACATTCGGCCAGTGTCTCGGCGCCGCCGTGGTGGGGGTTCTGCTGGGAGCAGCGGCAGGATGGGACCATCAACATGCTATCCAGGTTGCACTGTGGTTAGCCGTCATCGCCTCGACGGGTTCGGTGGTATTTAGCCTGAGCAGGCTGCGCCCTGCGGTTCGGGCATCCGCGTAAATTGTTGCAGCGCCTCTCGGCGCTGCTCGTTTTTACGCCTACGCTGCGGGGCGTTCGTTCCACGCATCAGTGTACTGAATATTCCCGTCCAGAATTTTCCATGTGATTTTTGCATATCGCAAAGATACATTTTCCATGTGACCAGTACCGGGACAATCTCTTGTATCATGCATTATTGGAGTTATTGAAATGACCTTCACCCCTTCCATAAGAATATTGAAGTATTCCACTTCCTGACCAGCATCATTGATGTGGTAGAACTTTAATTCAGCACTATGAAGCGTTTGACCTGTAGCCACAGCTTTGTATAGATAGGGTGAAGATGAATCAATTGCTTTTGTTAGACTGAAAGCAGAGTGTTGCCTTGTACCTGTAAGTTTACCCGTTGCATCATCTGTTGGAATGCTCAGGTTATGAATCAGATCTCTGAGCTCTATACTTCCTTCACGGTCTGCAACATCAGAACCGCCACGGATCATTGCTCCGCCATCGTCTTTCAAAAAGAGGTGTACTGGTACAGCCATTTCTATAACTCCTTATGTTAATTAATCTCTTATTCCATTGGCTATGAGGTTAATTACAGGCATGATCGCTACACCATCTGCATAGAACAGATCAGAATTAGTGAATGAATAAACCTTGCCGGTGATTTTTACATTTACCGTGTTCCCATAAGCTGAAGCAGTAACATTGCTTGTATTGGCTTCAAGGAATGGTGATCGATCTTCAAGGGCTTTCATAATGTTCCCGCTGTTGTCTTTATCTAAATAGAAGCGGTAAACATCCGACACCGTAGCGCCTCCATCATCATACTTAGTTATGTACAGTGTGACGGAATCAGAGAGTTTCTGTTTGCTGACAAAACTATCGTGAGAAGGTGCGTTAAAAGAGTATTGATATGTCAGAAACCCACAAACAACGAGCAATAGAATCGTTGTGAGTAAGCAATGAAGCCGTTTAATAACCGTATTTCTTTGCATATTCTATACCTTGCCTTATCCAAAACTGATCGTGAGGATCATCCCCATAAGGCGGTTTTTGATACCAGTGCCCCCATTTCTTTTTGGAGGTTTTAGCTCTTTCCTGCGCCCATCCAGCACCCATCAATAGCGTTTCTGAGGGTATCCCGGCAGCATAGCCAGCCGAACCATAATTGAAGTTCCCAAAATTTGCTAACTCCGGGTGTCCTTGCTTGTAATCCCACGGCCCCTTATTTCTTACTTTTTGATAAAACCAAAGATAGGTCGTAGGGATAGCCATGTTTCTACTCATACCATGCGCTCTTGCAATCCTCATGTTTGCCAACACAAGTGCGATTCCTTCTTTAGGCAACAAAGGTATAACAGCCATATTAACCATCCATCCACTGTGGGTATGTGGCCGCGTATCGTACACTTTTGCGATGGTAAAAAAGATATCTGTTTCCAGAGAAATGACGGAAAAATATCCGACTAAGGTATTAATCGCATTAAAAATCAAAGAAATGTAGGCTGCGCCCGGCAAGGCCTCCAGGCAAGCGTTGCACAATGTAGGCCGGGTAAGCGCAGCGCCACCCGGCAAGAAAGACGGCGCGTTTGTTTACTCCAGCGCCAGCAGCGCAAAGCTCGCCAGCCAGTGTCCGCCGCTGTAGTGGCTGCCAACCACATGCCCGACGCTTGCGGCCAGATGTTTCGTCACCGCCTCGCGCAATGCCGGTTGCGCCGGGTGGCTGGCTGGAAGCGCTTTCGCAATGTGCTTCATACACCATGCGCGGCTGAGGTTTAACCCGTCCAGATGGGCAATTTTCGGGTCGGTACGATCGCTCACTTCCGCCGGGTTCATCAGTGCCGTAACGGCGCCCACCTCCGGCAGAAACGCGTCAAACCAGGCCGGGAAGCCCTCCGACACCTTGCTCATCAGCAGTGCCTCCGTCAGCGCGCCGGAAATATACTCGTCTCCGCCGGGCTCATAATGAGCCGGATAGCGCGTGTCGGCGAGATAAAACCGCTCAGCCGCCGCCAGAATTGCCTGCTCAAGCGCCTTGTCGCCCACTGCGCGACCATAATCCAGCGCCAGCGCGAGGGCAAACGCGGTGTTGTAGTGCGTCCCGACGCGGATCGGATAGGTGAGCTTGCCGAGGTAATCCACCAGCCGGTTGCGAATGTCCTGGGTTAACGGCTCCAGCGTCTGGTACCAGCCTGCGGCCTGCGGCAGCGACGACTGTTTCAGCTCCTGGGCCAGCGCCAGCAGCCAGCCGTAGCCATACGGCCGCTCAAACGAGGCGCGGAACGGCGCGGTAAAATAGGCCAGCTCCTTCGCCACGTTCTCTTCGGTCAGGTGCTCGTCAAAAAGCGCGACGATCGCGTCCCGGCACGGTAATTCTGGATAGAGGCGCACGCAGCGCAGCAGCAGCCAGTAGCCGTGCACCGCCGAGTGCCAGTCAAAACAGCCGTAGAAAATGGGATGCAGCTCGCGCGGCGGCAGTACGTCACCATCATCATTCAGCAGGTGCATGATGTGGTTCGGGTATTCCTGGCGCAAATAGGTCAAAGGCATGCGGGCAAACGCGTCGGCCTGATGTTGCGTTAATTCCATGACAGCTCCTTAGCGAAACACGAGGAAATACATTAAGAACACGTTCACCACCAGCAGGGTTAACGCGGTCGGGATCTGTATCTTGATCACCTGATATTTGTCTTTCAGCTCCAGCAGCGCGGCGGGAACGATATTGAAGTTCGCGGCCATCGGCGTCATCAGCGTGCCGCAGTAGCCTGCGTACATGCCAATCGCCAGCAGCGGCGCCGGGTTACCGTGATGCACGTTGATCAGAAACGGCAAGGCGATCCCCGCGCTCAGCACCGGGAAGGCCGCAAAGGCGTTACCCATGATCATGGTAAACAGCGCCATCCCCACGCAGTAAATCACCACCAGCATGAAGCGGTTATCCGGGTTCACAAACAGGCTCACCACCTTCTGCACCGAGTCACCCGTGTTGGCCACCACGAACACGCCGCCAAGCATGGCCAGCATCTGCGGCAGGATCACCGCCCAGCCGATGGTATCGACAAGACGGCGGGACTGACGAACGGCATGGAGCGGCGTGCCTTTGGTTAGCCACCAGCCGGTGAGGATCGCCGCGACGCAGGCCACGCACAGCGCCGCCAGGGTGAGCTGTTTCTGATCGAGCAGAAACACGCCGCCGACCGAAACGCCCTTCAGGAATAACGTGCCCAGCACCGTCACCACCGGGATCATCAGCGCCGGCAGGAACAGCCAGTTTTTAAGCCGATTTGACGACGCGACGCGCTCCTCCTCGGTGGACATTTTATAGTGCCCTTTCCCGACGAGACCAAAACCCGCCAGCAGCGCGATAACGATAACGCCGCCGCCAATGATCCGGTACGCCAGCGATTTCCCCAGCTCCTGCACCATCAGATCGCCAAACAGGAAGATCCCGCCAAACAAGAACCAGAACAGCGCGGTGGTAAAGCGCTTCGGGTTGGCGCGATCGCGCAGGGTCATGACAACCAGCAGCATTACGACAAAGCCAATCAGGTAGTACACGCGGTTAATGGTGATCAGCGTCATCATTGCGCGGCCTCCTGCGTACCCTGCTCTGCCCGCCAGGCCATCACGTCGCGACGGATGCTCGCATCGAGGCGCAGCAGGCGCGTCATATGAATAATTAATGCCGCAATGGCGGTCGGAATAGCCCACAGGCCGATATGCAGCGGTTCAATGCCCGGAATACCGTTTTCTTTCAGGAACGCGTCGATCAGCAGCACCGCCCCGAAGGCAATAAAGATATCTTCCCCAAAGAAGACCGCGATGTTGTCGCACGCGGCGGCGTGGGCTTTGATTTTGTCGCGGATGTGCTGCGGCAGTTCGCCGTATTCGTTCAGCGCCGCCCCTTCGGCCATCGGTGCCAGCAGCGGGCGCACCGTCTGGGCATGGCCGCCCAGCGACATCAGTCCCAGCGCGGCGGTGCCTTCACGTGCGACAAAGTAAAGCATCAGAATACGCGCCGAGGTGGCGCTGGCGATCTTCGCCACCCAGGCCTGGGCGCGCTCCTTAAGCCCGTAATATTCCAGTAGACCAATCACGGGCAGGATCAGGATGAAGGTGGCCAGCGATCGGCTATTGACGAACTTCTCGCCAAAGGTCTCCAGCAGCATCCCGAAATCCATGCCGACCAACAGACCCGTCGCCAGCCCCGCCACCACGACCACCAGCAGCGGGTTGAAGCGCAGTGCAAAACCAATAACCACGATCGGTATCCCGATCAGCGGCAGCAGCGTAGTACCGTCCATAACGTTTACCCTATCGAAAGTGAGCGTTGCGCGCCGACGGCTATTTTTTTAATTTGCGGCGAGCGATGTTGTGTTTTGTTGGCAGGCTTCGCAAAACCTGCGCTAAAAAGCTATATCTGAACCTCAAAAACATGTAAACAAATTATCAATAAAATGTTCTTATTTTATCGATGAGTTTACATTTCTGGCTAAGGAACGTTATGACCTCAGAAAAGAGTGCCTCACCCGATCGCGACGATATCAACGAGGGCCGGATCGTCTCTTCCCGCCATCTGGTATCCGAGCGCTGCGCGGAGTTATCAGAGCTGGAATATGCGCTGATCATGACCGGCAACGCCTTTAACAAATGGATGGTGCGCTGCATGACGGCAGCCGGCGAGCCCGATATGGGCGCCTTTGACGTTTCGCTGCTGCATCACGTGAACCACCGCGACCGCAAGAAAAAGCTGGCCGATATCTGCTTCGTCCTCAACGTGGAAGACACCCACGTGGCGACCTATGCGCTGAAAAAGCTGGTCAAAGCGGGCTACGTGACGAGCGAGAAAGCGGGCAAAGAGCTCTTTTTCTCTACCACCGAGGAAGGGAAAGCGCTGTGCATGAAATACCGGGACGTGCGGGAGGCGTGTCTGATTGCGATCCATGCGGAGAGCGGCATTGCCGGGAAGTCGATTGGCGAGACCGCGCAGCTGTTACGCACGATCTCCTCCCTGTATGACACCGCCGCACGGGCGGCGGCGTCACTGTAACTAAGGACGGCGGAACAGCGTAATGCTCCGTCCGGCCAGCGCGTACTCAACGGTTTCGGTGATCGCTGTCCCGGTGGCGGCATCATCCGCCGTAGACAGCTCCAGCACCCATCCCCCTTCGCCAAACTGCGGGATCTGGAACGGCACGGTGCCTTCAAACGGATTGAACAGCATCAGCACGTCGTGCCAGATGCCGTCCTCCTGCTGAAGATCCGGCCTGCTGATGGAGACCCCGAGCGTTGAGCCTTCATCCCACTGCTCGGCCTGCTGTGGACCGCCTCCGGCATTGAACCAGCGGATCTCCAGCCCGTCACGCCAGCTTTCACGGCGCAGCAGCGGCTGTTGCGCGCGAAGGGCAATGAGACGACGGGTAAACTCGCGCAGCGCGGCGTCGTTTTCGGAGAGCCCCTTCCAGTCGATCCACGAGATCTCACTGTCCTGGCAGTAGCCGTTGTTGTTCCCCTTCTGCGTGCGGCCAAACTCGTCCCCCGCCAGCAGCATCGGCGTGCCGTGGGAGAACAGCAGCGTGGTCAGGAAATTACGCTTTTGCCGCTCCCGGGTAGCGATGATGTCCGGGTTCTCGGTTGGCCCTTCCTCGCCGTAGTTGTACGAGCGGTTATCGTTATGCCCGTCGTTATTGTCCTCGCCGTTGTCGGCGTTGTGCTTCTCGTTGTACGACACCAGGTCATTTAGCGTAAAGCCGTCGTGGGCGGTGATAAAGTTGACGCTGGCCCACGGACGGCGTCCACGCAGATCGTACAGATCGCCGGAGCCGAGCAGCCGCGCGGCAAAGTCCGTGGAGACGTTGTCCCCCTTCCAGTACTCGCGAACGGTGTCGCGGTATTTGTCGTTCCACTCCCCCCAGCCCGGCGGGAATCCGCCCACCTGATAGCCGCCGGGGCCGATATCCCAGGGTTCACCAATCAGCTTCAGTCGGGATAAGACCGGATCCTGGGTCATGGCGTCGAAGAAACCGCCGCGCGGATCAAACCCTTCGGGCTCGCGGCCCAGGATCGTCCCGAGGTCGAAACGAAAACCGTCTATGTGCATTGATTCCGCCCAGTAGCGCAGGGAATCCATCACCATCTGCAGCACGCGCGGGTGCGAGGTGTTGACCGTGTTTCCCGTCCCGGTGTCGTTGATGTAGTACCGGTGCTGGTCGGGCAGCGTGCGGTAATAGCTGTAGTTATCAATCCCCTTAAACGAGAGCGTCGGGCCAAGCTCGTTCCCTTCCGCCGTGTGGTTGTATACCACGTCCAGAATGACCTCGATGCCCGCGTCATGATAGGCGCGCACCATATCGCGAAAGCCCTGGATCCCCGCCGGGCCGTAGTAGCGCGACGCCGGAGCAAAAAAGCCCAGCGTGTTATAGCCCCAGAAGTTCTTCAGGCCGCGGTCGAGCAGGTGCTGGTCGTCCGGGAACCAGTGAACAGGCAGCAGCTCCACCGAGGTAATGCCCAGGCTTTTGATGTAGTCGACCGAGGCTTTGTGCCCCATCCCCTCAAACGTCCCGCGCAGCTCGGGCGGAATGGCCGGGTTCATCTGGGTAAACCCTTTCACGTGGCTCTCATAGACAACGGTATGCGGCCAGGGGACGTTCGGCCGGTTGTTGTCCTGCCAGTCAAAGGCGTTTGGGTCGATAACCCTGCATTTCGGCGTAAACGGCGCGCTGTCGCGGGTATCAAAGCTCAAATCCAGCTCGTCATGCCCCAGCGCATAGCCGAAATGGGCGTCGTTCCAGTCGATGTCACCCACCAGTTCGCGAGCGTACGGGTCGATGAGCAGCTTATGCGGGTTAAAGCGATGACCATTTTCCGGGTCGTAGGGGCCGTAGACGCGATAGCCGTACAGCGCGCCCGGCTTCAGGTCAGGCACATAGCCGTGCCAGATCTCATGGGTATACTCCGGCAGCTCCAGCCGGGCGATTTCCGTTTTCCCGGACGGGTCAAACAGACAGAGCTCCACTCGTTCAGCGTGCGCGGAGAACAGCGCGAAGTTAACGCCCTTCCCGTCATAATTCGCCCCCAACTGCTGGCCATGACCGGCCCGAATTTCAAACGTTGTATCCTTTGCCATTTTCGTTCTCCACGATTATTCGCAGGTAAGCAGAACCAGTACACATCCCTTTTCTGACGTTAAATCCAGCGTCTTTTGCAGAATGCGGCTCTCACCGCTGAACAGATCCCGATAGCACTTCCCGGCCAGTTCGTCGGGTATCGCCACCGTGGTATTGACCCACAGCTGATGATTATCCGTGACGCCAAAAACCAGACGCGGCACGGCGACAATCAGCGCCTCCTCGTCCTTAACGCGCGCATAAACAATCAGGTTCTCTTCCCGCTCGCCGGTGACCTTAAGCGGCAGCCAGTCGCCGTAGCGGAAAAGCGCGTCGTAGTGCGGTCGAAGCCGCAGCAGCGTGGCGGTAACAAACTGTTTGACCCGTCCGTCCCGCCAGCAGGCCGGGTTGTCAAACACCCCGGCATCCGCCGCGCTGAGGTGTTGCACCAGGGCCGGAAAGTCCGGCTCGCGTCGGTTATCCGGGTCGACCAGGCTGAAGTTAAGCGCCTCGCTGCCCTGATAGATATCCGGCACGCCGGGCGCCGTCAGCTTGATCGCCGTCTGGCTGAGGCTGTTCATCAGCCCGGCGCGAATAAAGGGCTGCATCGCCTCGCTGAAATCGTGCAGGAACAGGGTGTTGTCCGGCGAAAGCAGGTGCCGCGCGTAGCTCAACACCACGCTCTCATAGCTCTCGTTGCTGTCAATCCAGTCGGTACGCTGTTTCGCCTCGCGCAGCGCTTTTTCGAGGAAGCCGAGGAACCGCGTTTCGAGTGCTTTAAGCCCTTCAGCGTCGTCCGGTGACAGCGTGGCGGGCCAGACGCCCGCCAGCGCCTGGTAGATCATCCACGTATCGGCGGCGTTCGGCGCGGTACCGTCATTGAGAAAACGCACCTGGGTCTGGTTCATCTGCCGCCAGCGGGCCAGATTTTCCCCCCAGCGTTCCGGGGCTTCCGTCAGGGTGTAAAGGCGCGCCCGGGCATCTTCCCCGCGCTTGGTATCGTGCGTGGAGGTGCCCAGCAGCGCGTCGGGCTGACGGGCCAGACGAATGCGCATCTCCTGGTGGAAGCGGGATAAGGAAAACGCGCGCGGCGTCGGGTCGGCCCCCACTTCATTGAGCGCAAGCTCAAGGTTGTGGCGAAAGAACAGCGTGTCTTCAACGGACTTCGCCATCAGCGGCCCGGTCAGCTGCTGGAAGCGGGTCCTGAACAGCGCGGCGCTCTCGCGGCATGCGTCCGGCAGGTCGCCGGTAAGAATGCGCACGAGCAGGCTGAGCGCGGCTTCAGACGTCTCCACGCTGGCAACCACGCGGTTGAGCAGCGTCACGTCCGGCGGGGTTAACCCCTCGCGAGTGCCGTAGGTGCGGTAGACCGGAAACGCAATAAGCAGCTCGCGCAGCGCGTGGCGGATATCCTCGCGCGGCAGCGCAACCTCATTGCGGCGGGCCAGATCCTCAGCAAGGTTTAGCAGCGTGGTGAATTCACCCTCGAAATTGCGATCGGTCATCAGGCCTTTGGCATCGCGCAGCTCCGCGTGGCGATCGACCGTCACGCCGAGCGTTTCGTCGTGGATTGTCTCCAGGCGCGACAGGCTATCATCGTCGACCAGCACCTCCGCCAGCGAGGCGATAAACTCGTAGCCGGTGGTGCCGGATACCGGCCAGTCAGCGGGGAGCTGTTCCCCTTTGGCGAGAATCTTTTCGACCGTGATGTAGCAGTCGGGCCCGGCGGCCTGCCGCAGGCGCTGCAGATAGCCCAGCGGATCCGCCAGGCCGTCGACATGGTCAATGCGCAGGCCGTCCACCACGCCCGCGTGGACCAGCTCAAGGATCAGCCGGTGCGTATCGTCGAAAACTGCGTCATCTTCAACCCGAACACCGACCAGCCCGGTGATCTCAAAGAAGCGCCGCCACGAGAGCTGCTTCGGCGCCTCCCGCCAGGACATCAGCCGCCAGCTTTGTGCGTTGTGCAGCCCAGCAATGCTCTTCTCCTCGCTGTACGTGCCCGGGTTGAGCGGATACTCGGCGTCGTAGTAAACCAGCGCGGCCTTTTCCGTGACAGGGTCACGTTTTAGCGTGATGGCTCCCTTCTCCAGCTCCGCATCAAAGGTATCGCCAAGAAACGGCAGCGTCAGCGGCCTCGACCCGTCGATATCAAAATAGCGGAAATAGCGGCTTTGCTGGCCGTATTCAATCACGTCCCGCCACCAGAGGTTTTCCAGCGAGGTGGACATATGGTTAGGGACGATATCCAGAATCAGCCCCATACCGGCCTGCTTAAGCGCCGCGGCCATGCGGTCAAAGCCTTCTCGTCCGCCAATCGCGGGGTCGATTTCATTCGGGTTGGTCACGTCATAGCCGTGGGTAGACCCCGTCGTGGCAGTGAACACGGGCGACGCGTAAAGGTGGCTGATGCCGAGGTCCTTCATATACGGCACCAGCGCCACAACGCGGTCGAAGGTCATGCCGTTACGGAACTGAATACGGTACGTGGCGGAAGGGATCATAACGATGCTTCTCCATCAGCAAAGCGAACGACAATACCGTTCGGGGGTAAAACGTCATTGACCTCCGGCCAGGCGAAGCGCGTCTCCCCCGCGAGCGCGGGCAGGTCGACGGGCTTCGTTCCAATGTTCAGCGCCAGAGAAAGCGTGCCTGACGTGAAGCGCCAGCTCACCGCCACCATGCCGGGCGCGGTCTTGAGCACATGGCCCTCAACGGCACCGCCCGGATGCAGAAGCGGAACGATATAGCGATGGCGCAGCGTCAACAGATGGCGCGTATAGCGCAGCCACGTTTTGCCCTCGTCGGTGGCGATTTTGTTCCAGTCGAGCTTTGAGCGGATAAACGTGTTCACGTCGTTCGGGTCCGGGACAGTTTCATCGTGCCCGGCATGGCCGGTGAACTCTTTCGCGCGCCCTTCCCGCACCGCCTTTGCCAGTTCGCCGTGAAAGTCGGTGAAGAACAGGAACGGATGTGTTTCACCAAACTCCTCGCCCATAAACAGCAGCGGGATATGGGGGGAAAGCAGCAGCGCGGCGAGCAGCACCCTCGTTTTATCAACCCCCGCGAGGGAGAGAAGCCGCTCGCCCTGGGCGCGATTGCCGGTCTGATCGTGGTTTTGGATGAAATCGACGAAGAACTGCGGCGGCTGCGTGCGGCACTCCACGCCGCGGGATTCGCCGGTTTGCAGAGAAATCTCGCCCTGGTAGACAAAGCCTTCCGCCAGCGCCCGGGCGAACTTTTTCTCCGGCTCAAAGGCAAAGTCCTGGTAGTAGGCGTGTGTCTCACCGGTGGCAAACACGTGGGCAGCGTTGTGAAAATCATCATTCCACTCACCGGTAAACAGCGGCGTGTGGCCCTGTTCATCGCGCGGATGCAGAAAAATCACGTTGCGGCTGTCTTCCGTGGTCAGGTGAACGTGCCGGTGTGGGATCGCCTCGCGAATTTTTGCGGCAATCTTCTCCAGAATGTGCGTCCCGGAGCTGTCTTTAATCTGGTCGATGGCATCAAAGCGCAGGCCGTCCAGACGGTACTCCGTCAGCCAGTAGAGCGGTGCGTCGGTGATGTACTGCCTCACCGGCTCGCGCTCGTAAGCGATGCCGTTGCCCCACGGCGTCATTCGATGCTCATCAAAAAACGCGGGCGACAGCAGAGGCAGATAGTTCCCCTCGGGGCCGAAGTGGTTGAGCACGATATCCAGCACCACGGAAAGCCCCAGCCCGTGCGCGGCGTCGATAAACGCGTGGAAATCCTCCGGCGTGCCGTACGCAGAGTGCGGGGCATACAGCAGCACCCCGTCGTACCCCCAGCCGCGGGAACCGCCAAACTGGGAGACGGGCATGACTTCAAGCTGGGTAATCCCCAGCTCCGCCAGATACGGCAGCTTGTCGATCGCCGCCCGGAAGGTGCCCTCCGGGGTAAACGTGCCGATGTGCAGTTCGTAAATGATCGTCTCTTCCCACGGCCGCCCTGCCCAGTCGCGGTTGACCGGCTGGTAACGTCGGGGATCGATCACGACTGAGGGGCCGTTAACGTCGCCCTTTTGCGCCCGCGAGGCGGGATCGGGCACCGCCGTGCCGTCCTGAAGAACAAACTGATATTCTGCACCGTGCCTGACGCCGGGGACGTCCGCCTGAAACCATCCGTCGCCGGTTGCCGTCATCGGCACGTCGGTGGCGGCAAGACGTAGCGTAAGTTCTTTCTGTCCTTCTGCCCAGACGCGAAAACGTACAACGTCATCGGAAATAAACTCAGCACCCCACTGCTTTTGAAATGTCCTGAATTCCATTCATTGTCCTCGAATGACCCACATTTTACGCGGAACGAAGTACAAGCTTAGTTCAGGATTAAAAGTGCGTGAGCTCAGCGGATTTAACCGCTTCGTCTATTCTTTATGAAATAACTCACTAACGGGAATACTATGCAGATTCGAAAAGGACTCAATACCGACTTCGCACGCCTTGAATGCTGTGACTTTTCTTTCACCATTAGCCACATTGCCCGGGAGCCGTTTATCCACTGTGATTTGCATATTGAAGCCGTGGCAGAGCCGTGGATAAAAACCTACGAACTCGACATTCAAACGCTTGAAAATCACTGCGTTAATCCGGACGCCATATTTCTTGTCGCGGAAACGGACGACGGTGAAATAGCCGGATTTATTACCGCGTCAGTCGGCTGGAATAAATTTATTTCAGTGGATTATATTGCCGTTGAGCGCTCCAAACGCAGAACCGGCGCTGCGCATAAATTAATGGCCGCCGCGCACGTGTGGGCCCGCAGCGTAAACGCGCCGGGATTACGGCTTGAAACACAAAATGTGAACGTCTCTGCCTGCCTGTTTTACCGTCACTACGGATTTACCCTGGGCGGATACGATCGTTATCTCTACAACGCCCTACCGGAAAAAGACGAGGTCGCTCTGTTCTGGTATTACATGCTGGTCTAGCGGAAACACATTGCCACATCACGGTCATATTTCTGTCACTGAATTTCATTACGCTTTCGGGATTTTAACCACGGTGTTGAGGAAAGAAGTGTGAATTCAATGGCTAAGGCATTACTGCTGGCATTACCGGTTTTGAGTGCAACGGCAGCGGCGACGGCCGCGGAGCACGACCTGTGTGAACCGAAAGCGTACGAAATGGCGCTGCGCTATCAGCAGAAATCGGCAGAGATTATGGCCCTTCAGCTGCAAACCTATCGGTTTGCCACCGAGCGTTTCAACGAAAAGTTAAAGGATCTGAAAACGCCCGAAAATTACGCCGTGGTAATGGACCTGGATGAAACGGTACTGGATAACACCCCTCTGCTGGTGCGCGACATGGAGCAGTGTCACGACTATACGAAATGGGACACCTGGAGCGACTGGGAGAAACAGGGAAAACCCGGCTTAATTCCGGGGGCGAAAGCGTTTCTTGACCACGTGAATCAAAGCAAGGTCCGCATCTACTATGTCTCGGATCGTATGCAGGAAAACAAAGCCGACACGCTGAAGACGTTAAACGCTCTCGGCCTGCCGCAGGTATCTGACGAAAGCGTGCTGCTGGATACGGTCAGCAAGGAAGAGCGCCGTCAGAGCATCCTCAAAAAGCAGCAGATCGTGATGCTGTTCGGCGACAGCCTGCCGGATTTCGCCGTGCAGTTTAAAAACAAAAAGCCGAGCGAGCAGCAGCGTGAACTGGTTGAGGCCAGCGCGGAACACTTCGGCAACGACTGGATTGTGCTGCCTAATGCCGCTTATGGCTCATGGTCCAAAGCCACGCCGGACAGCTGGAACGCGCCGCTGAAAAAATAATGTCTACGGGCCGGGAAAGCTATCGCGCCCCTTCCCGGCCCTTCGGTTTCCTATCCATCCCGTTTATAGGTCCTATCATTTCTGAGCAGGTTCTTATAATTTTACGGAGCAGTAAGATGAGCACTTTCAAAGGAGACTCGTATGCTTACCGTGAAAAAACTTGCTCTTTCCACGCTGATTTCCAGCTCACTGCTTTTCTACCCTGCGCTCCAGGCCTCCGCAGAAACGCCGCAGCACGTCGTTAAACAACCGGCGGGCGGTTACAGCGTGCAGGTCGGCGACGTGCTTGTCACCTCGTTTACCGACGGGACCGTCGCGCAGGATCTGCACAAGCTGCTGCGCCGGACAACGCCGCAAAACATTGATGCGCTGCTCGCAAAAAATTTTCAGACCAACCCGGCTGAGGTTTCCATCAACGCTTTTCTGATTGCGATACCCGGACATAAAATCCTGGTGGATACGGGCTCGGGCCAGCTCTTTGGTCCTGATACCGGCGGACGTCTGGTTGAGAGCCTCGCCACGCAGGGAATAAAACCCGAGGACATCACTGAAGTCCTGCTGACCCACGCCCACTCCGATCATGCGGGTGGCCTGGTGAAAGACGGCAAGGTGGTGTTCAGCAACGCGCGCGTTTTCGTTGGCAAACCGGACATCGACTTTTTCTTTAACGACGACAATCAAAAGAAAACCGGCTACGGCAAGAACTACTTCGACGTCGCGCAGAAGACCTTAAAACCCTACCTTGACGCGGGGAAAGTGGTGCCGTTTAGCGGCACATCGGAGATTCTTCCGGGGCTTACCGGCACGGTTCATCCCGGACACACGCCGGGTTCAGCCTTCTACACCCTGACAAGCAAAGGCGAGAACATCACCTTTGTCGGCGACATCATTCACGCCGCGGCGGTCCAGTTCCCGCAGCCTGCGGTGACCATCACCTACGATGAAGATGAGAACAAAGCGGCAAGCGTACGCGAGCATGCGTTCGCTGACTTTGTGAAAAATAAGGACCTCATTGCCGCGCCCCATCTGCCTTTCCCGGGCATCGGCTATGTGACGAAAGGCGAGAAAGGCGGCTATGCCTGGGTCCCTGTGACCTATACCAACCGGGACGCCAGCAGCGCGAAATAAGATGACGCGGATATCTGACATGGACATAGACCTGCTCCTGACGCTGGACGCCCTGCTTCAGGACAGGAACATCACCCATGCGGCCGCGCGGCTGGGCATCAGCCAGCCCGCGCTGTCTGCCCGTCTCGCGCGTCTGCGCACGCTGTTTGGCGAACCGCTGTTCATTCCCTCCCCGCATGGACGCGGGGTATTGCCCACGCCGCGCGCGGAAGCGCTCAGGCCGCAGGTGACAGGCGTGCTGCGCGGCATCAGCGCGATGTTTGCGCCCACCGCGTTTTACGCGCAAACCAGCAGCCGGACATTTGTCATCGCGCTGCATGAAAACCCGGCGCTGATGCTCGGCACCGCGCTGCTTAACCAGGTGGGTACCGATGCTCCCGGTATTCGCCTGCGCTTCGCCCTGCCCGAGATGGCCGAACTGCCGCAGCAGCTGGAGAACGGCGATGTGGATCTCTACATCGGCGTGAGCGCGGGCGCCCATGACGGGTGGGTAAGGCGCAAACTCCTCGACGACGCGTTTGCCACCGCCCAGCGAAAAGGGCATCCGCGCGGAACGGGTGCGTTAGATCTGGAGATCTACTGCGCGCTTTCCCATCTTGTGGTGTCGTCGGCGGGCGATCCGTTTACTGGATTTGTCGACCAAACCCTCGCCGGGCTGGGCTATCAGCGACACGTTGCCATGTCCACCCAGAGCTACGCTATGGCGCCTGCGCTGGTTGCCGGTACCGACCTGGTGTGCACCCTGCCGGAACGGATGCTGAAGCAGTTCGCCAGCACGCTGGATCTCTTTGCACCACCGCTGCCGCTCCAGCCCATTACCATCAACATGTACTGGCACCCGAAAAACAGCCAGGATCCGGCGAACGCCTGGCTGCGCGAGCAGCTCCTGCGGGCAGCAGGACGTCAGGTGTGATCGAGCGTAACCAGAAACTTTTTAAGCACCTCTGAGCGAATAATCCGGTGGCAAACCAGGGTGAGTTCGCTCTCCCGCAGCCGGTCAAGGATGTCCACGTAGACGACGTTCTCGACGCTCACCGCCTTTGCCGACGCGGGAAGCAGCGCCACCCCAAACCCCGCCGAAACCAGGCTGATGACCGTGGGCACATCGGTCGCGTTTTGCACCACGTCCGGCTGAAAGCCCGCCCCGCTGCAGGCGTCATAGAAGTACTGCTCCAGCCCCATTCCCTCCGGGTCGCGCAGGGAGATCCATTTTTCGTCTTTCACCGACGAAAGCGTCAGCGCGGCGGACCAGGCCAGCGGATGCTGACGATACAGCGCCAGCACCGTTTTCTCCGAGGCGAACGGGCGGCTTTGCAGATCGTCCGGCAGCGACGGCAGCGGCGCGCGGATGATGGCCACATCCAGCTGGTTGCTCTGCACGGCGGCGTAGAGCGTCTGCACGTTTCCCGTCATCAGCGACATGGTAATGGCGGGCCAGCGGCTGTGCATCTGGCGCAGCGCGGCGGGCAGCCTGCCGTCAAACATCGCGCTCGACACGCACCCGAGGTTTAACACACCCTGCTCGCCCCGTGCCGTTTGTCTGGCGTCCAGCACCGCCTGTTCGGTCAGCGAGATGGCAAGCCGGGCTTTCACGAGAAATGCTTCGCCCGCGGGCGTCAGGGTCAAGCGGCGGTTCGCCCGGCTAAAAAGCGTGACGCCTAAACGTTCTTCCAGGGCCTTTATCTGCTGGCTCAGCGCCGGCTGCGCCATGTTCAGACGCTCGGCGGCCCGGTGCATATGGAGCTCTTCGGCCACGACGATGAAGTGGCGCATCTGGCGAAACTGCACGAGACGACCTCCTGAATTGATATTAATTTACTTATCAATTTAACAGTAATGATGCAATTGATGCTATTGGTCATTGCCATAAAAATGGAGGTATTCAACCGAGGGAGGAAAATATGGAAAACCAGATTAACGATCTCCGCAGCGCCATCGCCTTACTGCAGCGCCACGAAGGGCAGTACATTGAAACCGATCGTCCGGTCGACCCCAACGCGGAACTGGCGGGCGTCTACCGCCATATTGGCGCAGGCGGCACGGTCAAACGTCCGACCCGCACGGGCCCGGCGATGATGTTCAACAGCGTGAAGGGCTATCCGCACTCCCGCATCCTGGTGGGCATGCACGCCAGCCGCGAGCGCGCGGCGCTGCTGTTGGGCTGTGAGCCTTCGGAACTGGCAAAGCACGTCGGCCAGGCGGTGAAAAAGCCGGTTGCGCCGGTTGTCGTTCCGGCCTCGCAGGCCCCCTGCCAGGAGCAGGTCTTTTACGCTGACGATCCTGACTTCGACCTGCGCAAGCTGCTTCCGGCCCCAACCAACACGCCGATTGATGCGGGTCCGTTCTTCTGTCTGGGGCTGGTGCTGGCAAGCGATCCGGAAGACAGCTCGCTGACGGATGTCACCATCCACCGCCTCTGCGTTCAGGAGCGCGACGAGCTTTCCATGTTCCTTGCCGCCGGGCGCCATATCGAAGTCTTCCGCAAAAAAGCGGAGGATGCCGGAAAACCGCTGCCGGTGACGATCAACATGGGTCTCGACCCCGCCATCTACATCGGCGCGTGCTTTGAGGCCCCTACCACGCCGTTTGGCTACAACGAGCTGGGCGTCGCCGGGGCGCTGCGCCAGCAGCCGGTCGAGCTGGTGCAGGGCGTGGCGGTCAAAGAGAAAGCCATCGCGCGGGCGGAGATCATCATCGAAGGTGAACTGCTGCCGGGCGTGCGTGTGAGAGAGGATCAGCACACCAACACCGGCCACGCGATGCCGGAGTTCCCGGGCTACTGCGGCGAGGCGAACCCCTCCCTGCCGGTGATCAAAGTGAAAGCCGTGACCATGCGAAACCACGCCATCCTGCAAACGCTGGTGGGACCGGGGGAAGAACATACCACGCTGGCCGGACTGCCGACCGAGGCCAGCATCCGCAATGCCGTAGAGGAGGCTATTCCGGGCTTCCTGCAAAACGTCTATGCCCATACCGCGGGCGGCGGCAAGTTCCTCGGGATATTGCAGGTGAAAAAACGCCAGCCGTCAGACGAAGGACGTCAGGGCCAGGCGGCGCTTATCGCCTTAGCCACCTATTCGGAGCTGAAGAACATTATTCTGGTCGACGAGGACGTGGATATTTTCGACAGCGACGACATCCTGTGGGCGATGACCACCCGCATGCAGGGCGATGTGAGCATCACCAATATTCCGGGGATCCGCGGCCACCAGCTGGATCCGTCCCAGTCGCCGGATTACAGCACCTCGATTCGCGGAAACGGCATCTCCTGCAAGACGATCTTCGACTGCACGGTGCCGTGGGCGCTGAAGGACCGCTTCGAGCGCGCGCCGTTTATGGAGGTGGATCCGCGTCCGTGGGCGCCGGAGCTGTTTGCTGACAACACGAAATAGAAACAGCACGCGTATGGCCCGCAGGTCATACGCTGATTTTCTTTTCAAGCGTGGCAATATTTTCACCCGCCGCTCGCTCCACCGAGAAACGATCGACGCTCAGCAAAATGAGCATCAGCCCCCTGCCGCTCTCCAGTAACGGCGAGATTTCGCAGAAGCGGTCTCGTCTGGCGGCCTCGAGCCGCGCCAGCGGGAACGCGTCGCCCGCGTCGGTAAAAACAATGCAGACGTCGCTGTCGCGGATATCGAAGCGTACGCTGAATGTGCGCGAGGCATCCTCATGCAGCGCGTGCCGGATGATATTCGTCGCCACCTCACAGACGGCGAGATCGAGCGCGAAACGCCACTCATCATCTACGGGAAGCGCGCTCAGCCGCGCTTCCAGCCAGCCGGCCAGCGGCGTCAGGGAACCGAGCACCGCCGGAAATTCTGCCTGCACCGGCGTCTGCATCTACTGCCCCAGCTGCGCAAGTGCGCTGCTTTTGTCCGGATAGATGCGGAATATGCGATCCATGCGGGTCAGGGTGAACATGTTCATGATCCCAGGGTTCAGGGAGCACAGCGCCATGTCGCCTTTCCCGTTCATCAGCTTAAACAACGACACCAGCATTCCCAGCCCGCTGCTGTCGATAAAATCCACTTTGCTGAAGTCGACAATCAAAGCCTTGCGATCGTCGCCAATTTCTTCCGTCACGGACGCTTTAAACGTCGCGGCAACGGAGGCATCCAGCCGCCGGACTGCGGGCGTGAGGATGTTGGCATGCGGTAGTCGTTCGGTGTTAATAATCATTCTGTTCTCCCTGACGCTCGATCACGAGCAGTGAAACGTCATCGGTTAAGGCGGTCGGTTCATCACGATTTGCATTGCGCCAGCCGGTCAGGTGGTCACCGAACCGCGCCAGGAGCTGGTCAACCGGAAGTCGGGCATGGTCATGAAGCCAGCGTTCGAGACGCTGCGGGCCAAACTGCTCGCCGCTGACGTTCTCACACTCCGTAATACCGTCACTGAATAAGCATAAGCGATCCCCCGGATTGAGGGTAAACGCGACGTCCTCCCAGCTGAGGTCAGGCATCAGCCCGACCGGCGGGCCGCCATTGCCCACGGACGTGACGGCGCTGTCTGCGTTCACAATGACGGGAGTAGGATGCCCGGCCTGACACAACACCCCTCGTCCGCTCTCGGGGTCGATCACCCCGTAGATAATGGTGAAATAGCTGGTAATGTCGCTCTCTTCACTGCAAAAGCGGCTGTTCAGGATTCCGATCACCTCCGCAGGCGACTGAATGCCGCCCTGATCGGTAAACAAAAAACGGTCTACCACCCGGCCATGTAAGAACTGACGCGCCACCGCGAGGGACATCATCGCGGCCCCCACGCCGTGACCGGACACATCCACGCAATAGAACCCAATGTGAGAATCGAGTGGAAAAATATTGAACACATCGCCTGAGACCCACGCAGACGGCATGAAAAGCCAGTCGGAAAAGTAGTTCCCAAAGCGTAAGCGGTGCGAAGGCAGCACGGAGTGCTGAACGCGCGCCGCGAGTTCAAGATCCTGTTCAATCTGATGCAACGCTTCACTCAGGCGCTTGTTGTGCGCCGCGAGGGTCGCTTCCAGCGTTAAAATACGGACCCCGGCGTGCAGACGCGCCCGCAGTTCATCCTGTTCGACCGGCTTGCTTAAAAAATCATCGGCTCCGGCATCAAAGCCCTGCGTTAAATCCCCGGCATTTTCGCGTGCCGTGAGCAGAATGACATAGACGTAGTGGCCAAACTGACGGTTGCGGATGGTCTGACAGAGCGTGAGTCCGTCCATTTCCGGCATGTCCCAGTCGCTTATCACCATGCTGATCGGCTGGCTGGACAGTATTTCCAGCGCGGCGACGCCATTTTCAGCCTCGCTCACGATATACCCCCACTGGGTGAGCATTCGGGAGAGTAACCGACGATAAATCAGCGAATCTTCAACGATTAACACGTGCAGCGCCGACATACATCCCTCCTAAAGCGGTAAGAACCAGATGAGGCTCACGGTCCCTTCCCTGAATTTTGCATTCCCGTTGCCGTGCCCCGGATAGCGCGTTCCCGCATAGTTCGCGTACTGGATGGAGAACGAACCCGGCGTATAGCCGGCATAACCGAAGCTGTAGCTGTAATCGCCGTTCCAGGGCTGCTGCTGGCTGCTGTCCGGGAACCAGAATGCCGTCGCGCGAACGAAGAAATGTTGTTTGAAGGTGTAGCCGCAGCCGCCGAGCATGACGTTTTTATTTTTGCGGATGTCATCGCTGCTGAGGTCGTAGTAGCGCGGCACCCAGCTGTACCCGACCTGGCAAATGATGGAATCCCCTTTATTAATCAGGAGCGTGTTTTCGACCGGTTTCGGTAGCGAAAACTTGTAGGCCAGCGTGAAGGCGCCCTGTTCGAAATAGGTGTGTCGTCGGCTGCCCGATGTCCAGAAATGGTTATCGCCGTAGTTGCTGTAAACCAGACTGACGGTGTTGGCGTGCCAGTCATCGTAGCCGAAGCTGTAGCGAAAATCGGCGGTGTAGCGGCTGGTGTCTCTGACCGGCAGTCGGGACGTAATGTTGGCAAACCAGAAGCTGTAGGGGGAATACTGAAGGCTGAGATTCAGCGTCTGGTTAATCTTTTTCTTTTCCGTGGCGGTGTCTGAACTGTTAGGAATGCTCATCCACTGCTCTTTCAGTCCCGAGCTAAAGCTCAGCGCACCTGATAATTTCTTATCGTTACCCGAGAACAGGCGCCCCCAGCGGCTGGTAAAGACGCCAGCCTGAACAGGTTCACCGTTCTTATCGCGCAGGGATTCATTTTCACTGCTTTTCGCCGCCTCTGCGGCGGGGATCGCGGCGAGCAGCACGCCCGCCAGAAGCCATTTTTCGCGCATAACCGCCATCCTTAGTTAGGTATCCAGCGTGCGCCGACGTCGTATTTTGCCATCAGCCACAAAATACCCAGTGCCGCCGCATGCACTAACGTGTTCTCTATCCAGGCATGTCGCCATAAGTCGAAGGTGATGAACTGGCTCACCAGCAGCACCACGTACACATGCAAAATAAAGGTATAAAGCGAGTGCTGGCCGAGCGGGATCAGGAACCATCCCAGCAGGCGATTGAGCGGCGTCCAGCAATACGTCAGCACCAGGTAGACGGTGACCATCAGGGCGATATCGTTTAACACCCTCACCGGGCCCAGCCCGTTCTTCGCCGCCCAGGTGTGATAAAACGAATTGAAGCTGTCAGGCGGGATGACGTGCATCAGCAGCGCGGGCGGCATAAACGGGTTGGTATGGTTCTGGGCGACAAATCCCAGCACCAGCGACACCATGACCAGCGCCACTACCACCCCTTTCCCCGGAGGCGTCCGGGCGAAAGAGAGCAGTTCGGCTTTATACCAGCCGCTGGCCATGCCCAGCACAAAGATGAACTGCCAGGCGAGCAGCGGGAAGGCAAATTCGAATTCCGACGGCGTCAGCCGAAGCGGCCAGCGCTGCCACAGGCTGTACACCAGCAGCGACAGCCCCAGCAGCCACCAGACTTTTCCTTTCTGCAGCATCCCCAAAAATAGCGGGCTGAGTAGCAGTAAAAAGATATACAGCCCCAGAATTTGCGTCTGATGAGGGCCAATCTGCAAATAGAGGATAATGTTGAACCAGGTCTCTTTTATTTGCGGCGTAACCGGATAAAGCGACCAGCTTTCACCCGAAAAACGGTCGGTAAAATGGGTGACCTCGAAAACGTTAATATGTGGGATATAGGCCAGAAGAATAAACGACACTATGATAATGATATTTACACGATATATTTTCCATGCCCTGAGATAAAGCCCCCAGGAAACCGTGAGCAAAACCACTTTTTGCAGACGCGCGCGGTTCAGCATGCCAAGCATAAACCCCGAGAGAATAACAAAACCTTCTGCACCGGTTGTTAACCCAAAACGCTCCCAGGAGAATATATTAAATACCGACATCACCTCCGTATGCGCCACGACCATCATGACGAGGGCAATGCCGCGCATAAAGTCGATTCTCAGGTCCCTGGCACCTGCAACGGCATACCGCCATGCTGTTGATTTAGCGTCATCTTCTTGCGCTACCGACGGCGCAACATGGCTCATAGGGTGTCCTTTGCCTGAAAACGAAAATTAAGGTCTAAATAAAGTAGATAGCCTAAAGGAATAGTAACCGCAATTTATCGACGGCCGATGAAACATCATTAAGCAGAATTTAAGCTGAATTAACCACCGCTAAATATTAATAAAAACGTGGCTGGACACTTTTATTCGGCGTTCTACACTTATCTTAAATCTTGTTTAATCGCTATTTTCTTTCGCTTTTGGGCAACTGTCTGCGCAGCAGAATGGGTCTGCATTTTCACGGAATCAGGAACGCCGGAACTATGGATTTTTATTTTTCCCGTTTTGAACATCGTCGTCCTCCGGAACCGTTAACAACACCGCGCTGGGTCATGTTCACCTGGCAGGTGTTAGCGGTCGCGGCGCTTATTCTGGGTGCCAATTATATTTACTGGCGCTGGACCGCCTCCCTGAATACTGACGCATTATGGTATGCCATTCCGCTGGTCCTCGCCGAAACCCTGGCGTGGATTGGCACCGTGCTGTTTACCATCAATTTGTGGAAAGAACAGGATCCTCCTCAGAGTCCGCCGCCCGGCGAAATTAACGAATGCCTGTCGCCTGAGGAGGCCGTAGAGCCCCGTCCCGTCAAGGTGGATCTGTTCATTGCCACCTACTCCGAAGACACCGAGCTGGTCAGGCTGTCCATTCGCGACGCCCTGAAGATGGCGTACCCGTTCCCGATTGACTACCGCATCCACGTGCTTGATGACGGCCGCCGCCCGGAGATGAAAGCCGTTTGCGAAGAGGAAGGCGTTAACTATATCACTCGCCAGACCAACATCGGCTTTAAGGCCGGCAACCTGCGCAACGGCCTTGAGCAAACCGACGGCGATTTTATTGTTATCTGCGACGCCGACACCCGGGTATTTCCCACCCTGCTCAGCCATACGCTGGGCTATTTTCGCGATCCGGACGTGGCCTGGGTACAGACGCCGCAGTGGTTCTTCGATCTTCCGGAAGGAGAAAACCTGTCGCGCTGGGGCCAGCGAAAAGCCGGAAAAGTGGGCTACGGTCTGGGCTGGCTGATTCAAAAGTGTGTTGGCCCGATCACGATTGGCCGCGACCCGTTTTTTAACGATCCGCGCATGTTCTATGACGTGATCCTGCGGCGGCGCAACTGGGCGAACGCGGCTTTCTGCTGCGGCGCAGCGTCCATTCACCGTCGCGAGGCGGTCATGCAGGCCGCGCTAAGAAGCTATGTCTGGTCCGTCGAAGAGGAGATCCATCGTCATACGCGCGACATTCGCGATGAGGAGACCCGGGACGCGCTGCAGAATGCAATGCGTCCGCACGTGGCGTTTGACACCGAGCTTACCCCCTACAAATTCCACGTCTCGGAAGATATTTACACTTCGGTGCTGCTGCACGGTGACGCCGCACGGCGCTGGCGCTCGGTTATGCATCCGCGGGTTGAGTCGAAGATGCTCTCTCCGCAGGATATGCTCACCTGGATGATCCAGCGCTTTAAGTACGCCGCCGGTTCGCTGGATATTTTGTTTCATGACAACATCTTCAGCCGTCGCCGCTTCAGGCTTTCACTCCCCCAGACGCTGATGTATGCCACCACCTTCTGGTCATACATGGCCTGCGTGTGGAACACGGTGTTTTTGATTTCGCCCATTATCTATCTGTTTACCGGCATTCCGCCGGTGTCCGCCTGGTCGACGCCGTTCTATCTCCACTTTCTCCCCTTTTTTATCTTCTCTGAACTGGCGTTTATGTTCGGCACCTGGGGGATCTCGGCCTGGGACGGCAGGGCTTCATACCTCTCCTTCTTTTCCATGAACCTGCGCGCGCTCAATACGGTGCTGCGGGGCGAGCAGATCAAATTTCACGTCACGCCAAAAGAGCGGCAGACGGGCCGTTTTCTCTACCTGGTGAAGCCGCAGATTGCCATCGTGGTGCTGACCCTCGCAGGGCTTATCTGGGGCGGTATTCAGGTGGCGCGTGGGCAGGTGGACGATCCCTCCGGCTACGTCATCAATATTTTCTGGGGAGGGGTGAACATCGCCGCCATGCTGCCGCTGATTTTCGCGGCCATGTGGACGCCCGCTGAAGAGGACGAGGTCACTCAATGAGGATACGTGATGCCCTGCTGCCCGCGCGCAGCTACCTCACCATTTTGCTCGGCTTCCTGATCGGCTTTGCCATTGTGGTCTGGGTGGAGAAACAGATGCCCACGCGCGTGGAAAGCAGCGGCGGCATCGCGCTCAGTAAAGATTTCCCGCCGCTGCCCACAACACGGGCGCTGACCTATGACGAAGCCATCTGGGCGCGGGTCGCCTGGCAATACTACGTGAATAATACCCAGCCAAACGGGCTGGCGAACGCCAGCGACGGTGAACCCTGGCTGAGCCTCTGGAGCGTGGGAAGCTACCTCTTTGCGACCGCTGCCGCAGAGCAGCTCAATATCATTTCCGCCGATGAGTTTGACGAGAGGGTCAGCACCGCCGTGTTCACGCTGGGGCAACTGCCGCTCAATGACAAAGGTCTCCCCGCCGCCTATTACCATGCGGACACGCTCAAGATCCTGGGCAAACCTGACGCCTCCGCAATCGGTCTGAGCCGGCTGCTGACGGCATTACAGACCCTGCTGTGGCGCTATCCCCAGCACGCGGCGGCCATCCGCGATTTGTTGAGCGTGTGGCGCACCGCGGCGCTGATTGAAAATAACACCCAAAGCCAGGCTGCGGTGCCGCTCCACCACTGGACGCTGGCCGACGATGAACAGCGGGACACTTTTGGCTACCGTCTCTATGCCAGCCATACGCTGCGCCTGATTGACAGCGCGGCAGGACTCGCGGTGACCAACCCGCCTGAAGGGCAAAAGATGATCGATCTGGATGGCGTAATGGTGCCCGATGAAGGGCTTCGCACGCCCTGGGGCAAGCAAACCTCGCTGATCAGTCTCCCCTATCTGTTAACCGGTCTTGAGCTGGGCTTTGATGCGCAGAGCGCTGAAATTGCGTGGCGGATTATGCAGATCCAGCAGCGGCGCCACGGCCTGCGCGCGCCAAAACCCCCCGTCAGCACGGATTATGCCGAGCCCGCGCCGGATTACGTTAACGATCTGCCGGACAGGCAGCCGGTACAGGCGCGTAACCTGCGCGACGAGGTGCCGGAGAAAGTGGCGATGACCTCCACCCGCACCGCGTTTGCCTGGTACGCCCTGTTCCGCAACAGCTGGAGCGAAGCGCTGCGCCAGCAGGTTCTGCCGCTTCAGGTGCCGGGTAAAGGCTGGCAGCGCGGGTTAAATCTCAACAACAGCGTCAATGCCGTCGTGGACGCCGATACCAATGCCATTGTGCTGGAAAGTCTGTCTTACATCGCGCATGGCCAGATGCTCTGTCTGGCCTGCCTCTACACATCCCCCTCAGCAGGAGCAACGCCATGAAGCCACGATCCCCGATCCTTTTCCACCTGCTCACGGGAATAACGATCTGCTGGCTGGCGCTATCGACCGTGCGTGCGGACACCGAGCTTCCTGCATCAGGTTACTCCCCGCGCAGCGGCGAGCTGACGGCCCGGGAGATGACCATCGCGAAAAACGCCTGGCAGTATTTCGTCACCAACTATCAGCCCACGACGGGCCTGGTGAATGCGGTCAACAAATATCCCTCCACCACCATGTGGGACAGCGCCTCCTATCTGGCCGCCCTGACGGCAGCGCGCGAGCTGGGGATCATTGATAAAGCGGAATTTGACCGCCGGATGCTGAAGTTTCTCGCCACGTTAAACACCCTGGTGCTGTTCCGCAACGAGCTGCCCAACAAGGCCTATAACACCATCAGCGGCCAGAAGGTGGACTACACCAACAAGCCCGGCGAAATTGGCTTCTCGGCGCTGGATATCGGGCGAATGCTGGTCTGGCTGAAAATCATCAAGGAGCGTTACCCGGAATACGGCAACAGCATTGATAACGTGGTGCTCGGCTGGGATTTCAGCCACGCGATCGACCCCTGCGGCACGCTGTACGGGGCCTATCTGGAGAACGGCCAGCCGAAGTACGTTCAGGAAGGTCGACTGGGCTATGAAGAGTACGGCGCGGCCGGTTTCCAGCTGTGGGGGTTCAATACCTGCAAAGCCAGCCGTCCGCAGCCTTACGAGTTGGCCGAGATCTACTGCGTGCTGGTCCCGTACGATACGCGCGACCCGCGCAACACGTCGCAGCATAACTACGTGGTGACGGAATCCTACCTGCTCTACGGGCTGGAGTTCGGCTTTGATAAACCGACCGACCGGGATAACGCCCCGCGCGACTACTCCCTGACGTGGATGAAAAACTTTGCCGACCGCGTTTATCAGGCTCAGGAGAACCGCTATACCATTACCGGCGTCCTGACCGCGCGCTCCGAGCACCAGCTCGATAAGGCCCCTTACTTCGTCTATGACACCGTCTTCAGCGACGGGTACAACTGGAACACCATTACCGATAAAGGCCAGTTCGTCCCTAACGCTGCCGCGATTTCGCTGAAGGCGGCGCTGGGCATGTGGGTGCTGTGGAACTCCCCCTATACTGACCGCCTGCTGAACACCATTGAGAATGCCAACGAAGAGGGAAAAGGCTACTACGAAGGGCTGTATGAAAACGGCGACGGCCCGATCAAAGAGTTCACCGCGAACAATAACGGCATCATGCTGGAGGCCCTGTTGTTCAAAAAAGAGGGAAAACTGCTGGCCTTCAACACCGACAACCCGAAGAGCAAGGATTTTGCCCCGTCTCTGTGGGATCGAAAGCTGCTCGATCAGTTTGAAGAGAACAACGCGCTGCGCAGCCGCCCGTTCCTTGCCAGCACCCCGGCCGTAAAAAGCTGGTGCGACCGGACCGGCGTCACGCAGCGAACCAAACCCGCCTGCCAGGCCTGTCAGTGCGCGTCATGCAGCGCGGACGAGCCCGTTAAACTGCCTCCGGTGACTGCGCAATGCTTAAAACCATAGCCAGAGGGCTTGCGGGATTACTCCTTGCAGGCGCGATCGTCTTTGCGCTGTTTGCCCATCAGGGCGCAGGCTGGCGCTGGCTCATCAGTGGCGGCTGGCACTCCAGCGCGCGTATTGCCGCCCTGACGCCGGAAGAGCAGACGTGGGCGGCGATCGCCTGGCGCTATTTCGTCAATAATACCCAGCCGCAAACCGGGCTGGTCAACGGCAGCGACAAACAGCCCCGCGTCACGCTCTGGCAAATGGGCGATACGCTTATCGCCCTGCTGGCGGCCAAAGAGCTGGGGCTGATTGAGGAGGCCGAGTATGACGCACGCCTGACGCGGCTGATGGGCACCCTCAATCGCCTGATGCTGACCGAGGCCCGGACGCCCGGTCGACTCTATTCCAGCCAGACGGCGACGCCGATCGACTTTAGCGGCAAGCCCGTTAAAAATGGCTGGTCCGCGCGCGACATGGCGCGTCTGATGCTCGCCCTGCGCCTTACCGCAGAGCGGGAACCGCAGTACAGCGAATACCTCGATAAAATCATCCTGCGCTGGAATTTCTGTCCGGTTATCGATCGTGAAGGCGAACTGTGGTCATCTTCCCTGCAAAACGGCCAGCCGGTGGTGCGCGAGGAGCTGCGCCTGGGCGAGAGCGAATATGCCGCAACGGCGTTTCAGCTGTGGGGATTTTCCCCGGAGAAAGCGTTTACGCCCCCGGCGCACCACGTCATCATCGCCCAGCGGCGTCTGGCCGTCGATGCCCGGGATCCGCGCACCACGTGGCAGCCCTCCCTGATCACCACCCTTCCCTATATGCTGCCGGGCCTGGAGTTTGGCTGGGAGCCCGAAGGCGTTGCGGCCGATCGGCAAAAACACCTGCGCAAGCAGGCCGAAAACGTCTGGCTGAGCCAGAAGAGCCGCTGGGAGACCGATAAGATCCTGACGGCCAGGGCAGATTTCTCGCTCCCGCAGGCGCCCTGGCATATCCAGGATACGGTCTGGGGAAATGGCTATGCCTGGAACTCTGTCGGTGACGATGGCCGGGACTACACCCGTTTCGCGCAGGTATCGACCAAGGCGGTCTTTGCCCTGTGGGCCCTGTGGGACACCCCGTACACCGACGTGCTGATGGCGGTGACAAAGCATCTTAACGATCCGCAAAAAGGCTGGTACGAAGGCCGCCAGGAAGCCACGGGCGATACTAACGCTGCGCTCACCCTTTCTACCAATGCCACGGTGCTGGAAGCCCTGTTCTTTAAACACAACGCGGGCCCCCTGTTTGACGCCCGCCGGGCTAAAAAAGAGAGCTACTTTACGCGCCGTGTGGCAGATGACTATACGCCCGTCGGGCACTGTCTACCGGGCGAAAATGCCGTAAGGAGGACGCCGTGAAATTTTACCGCGATCTGTTTGAATCCAGTCTGAACCGCGTCTTTCCGGATAATGATAAAACGGCGTTTTTTCAGACGTTCTATGACGCCTTCGTCCATATGTCACCCGAGACGGAGCAGCATTTTTCTCGCCTGCCGGATAGCGAGGGTCAGCAGACTCTGTTTAAGAGTTTCTTCGCCATGCTTGCGGTAGACGGCGCGTTAATCGTGCCTGATTTCCTCGAGCGCCTGGCGCGGGAGCAAAGCGACGATGGTCTCCACCTCCCGCCGCGTTTTTTCGCCCTGTGGCGCGAAGCGATGTTGAACACCGTGAGCCTGCGCGATCCGCAGTGCGACGATGAGATCCTGACGGCCTGGGCCATGGCGATCGCGCCCGGGCTGGAATACCTGCGCCGACAGGCAGAACTGCACTACCGCGCGTAGGAGGATCACGATGAGCGCATTCACGTACGATCTTAACGCGCTGCCGGCCGCCGTCATGATTTATGACGCCGAGGAACGCCTGCAGGCCTGGAATCACAACGTGGCCCTTTTTTATCCGGTCATCACCCCGTGGCTGAAGGTGGGCACAACGCTGGAGTCGCTGGCGGAACGCTTTATCGACGCCGTTTACAACGTCGACCCTGGCCTTCGCCAGACGCTGCGCGAGTCGATCGTGCGCAACTGTCGGCAGGATAAACACTGCGAAGTGCGGCAGGCAGGCCAGCGGCGGATCTTCGTCCAGCACCAGCGCCTTGCGGACGGCGGCATTGTCAGCCTGCACAGCGATGTCACGGAGCTGGATGAAGCACAGCGGGCGCGTCATCAGCTGCATGACGATTTTCTGCTGACGGCGGAATCCATCCATATCGGGATCTGGGACTGGCAGGTGTCTGGCGACACGCTCCAGGTCAACGATACCCTGCTGGCCATGCTGGGCCAGTCGCGCACCCAGTGGCGATATCCGGTGCGTTTTCTGCTCAATCAGGTCCACGAGAACGATCGCGCTGCGCTGCGCAAGGCGCTGCACGCGTCGAAGCAGGATCATCGTCCGGTCTTTGAATGTGAAATTCGCGTGCATCACCCTACCGAAGGTCTGCGCTGGATGCTGCTCTCCGGCCAGGTGGTCACGCTCTCCATTGAGGGAAACGCCGAGCGCGTGATTGGCACGCTGCAGGATATTACGCGCCGCAAGGAGGCTGAAATTCAGGCGTTCGCCTCGGCCATTGAGGCACAAAAAGCCAATGAGGCAAAAAGCGCGTTCCTGGCGAATATGAGCCATGAAATTCGCACCCCCATGAACGGCATTATTGGCATGACCCAGCTGTGCCTCGATACCTCTCTCAGTGCCGATCAGCGCGATTACCTGACGCTGGTGATGAGTTCTGCCCAGTCTTTGCTGCATATCATCAACGACATTCTCGACTTTTCCCGGATTGAAGCCGGCAAAGTGGAGCTGGAGGCGGAGCCCGTCCCGGTCCGCCCCTTCATTCAGTCGCTTATTCGCCCCCACATGCCGGGGGCGAGCGAAAAAGGCATTGAGCTGCTGGTCGATATTGCGCCCGACGTTCCCGACGTGCTGCTGGTCGACGGCGCGCGGCTGCGTCAGATCCTGACCAATCTGCTGGGTAACGCGCTGAAATTTACCCATCAGGGGGAAGTTATCCTGATTGTTGAGCCCGCGGATAGCGCGGATCGATGGCGTTTCCGGGTGTGCGACAGCGGCATTGGCATACCGGCAGATAAGCAGAAAGCCATTTTTGAAGCCTTCAGCCAGGCGGATAACTCAACCACCCGACGCTATGGCGGTACGGGGCTCGGGCTAACCATCTCAGCGCGACTGGTCGCGGCGATGGGCGGCGAATTAACGGTCTCCAGCGAGCCGGGGAAAGGCAGCGAATTTTCCTTCGTGCTACCGCTTGCGGCCCAGGCGCCCGGCCCGGAGGAACGCCGGCATAGCCATCGCTTTAACGGGGAACCCGTGCTGGTGGTTGATGATAACGCGACCAACCTGCGGCTATTGGCCGCCATGCTTAGCCAGATGGGGTTGAAACCCACCTGCGTTAATAATGCCAGCGAGGCCATCAACCGGGTTAAAACCGGAACGGCATGGCCCCTGATCCTGCTGGACGCGCAGATGCCGGATATGGACGGCGTGTCGCTGGCTCTCGAACTTTCGGTGCTGCCGCAGGTTGCTGAAAGCCATATCATCATGCTGAGCTCCATGAGCCGACATTTTGATATCAATATGCTGAAGCGGATCGGTATCCAGAACTACCTGCATAAACCTATCGCCCAGAATGAATTGCATCAGGCGATTGCCGCGGCGTTTGAACGTGCGCCAAAGACGGTGAGTGAAAGCGCGCCCGCGCCCACCGTCGCGCCGGACACGGCCGGGCTCAGGGTCCTGCTTGCGGAAGATAATCTGGTCAACCAGAAGGTCGCCGCGCGCCTGCTTGAGCGGCTCGGGCACACCTGTCAGATCGTCGATAATGGCGTCGCACTGCTGGAACGCTGGCGCGCGGGCGTGTGGGACGTTTTGCTGATCGATCTTCAGATGCCAGAGATGGACGGTGAAACCGCCATTCGCCTGCTGCGTGAAGAAGAACGCGCCCGGCCCGGACCGGCGCAGCCCACCGTCGCCATGACGGCACACGCCATGCAGGGGGATAAAGAGCGCTGTCTTCAGATGGGTTTCGACGGCTACATTGCCAAACCCATCAGCCAGGAGCGTCTCGCTGAGGAGATTGCTCGCGTGCTCCCGCGCCACGATGACCCTTCCGCCTTCCCGGATGAAGCACGTCTGCTGAAGCAGTGTGCTGACGACCCTGCTCTGGTTCAGGAGCTGCTGGCCCTGTTTGGCGAAGGGCTGGAGGAGGCCATGAAGGCCATCACCCTGGCTATCGACAGCGACGATCGTGAAACGCTGCGCCGCGCGGCCCACAAGCTGCGAGGAGAAGCCGTCACGCTGGATTTCGGGCGACTCGCCCGTCAGCTGCAGGCGCTCGAGAGCGAGGCGCACACGCTGGAGGGGCAACAGCTTGCGGCGCTAAACCAGCAGCTTCAAAAGGAATCGCTGCGCCTGATGGCGTGGCTCAACGCGCGCGGGGTAAACGCATGATGACTCGCTACTGCGCGCTGCTCGTTGCCCTGTTGACCACCCATACGGTGGCGAACGCTGCGCCGGTCAGCTGGTCTCTGGCCGGAGAATGGCAGGTTCAGGACGCCAATGACACCGCACATCCTGCCGCATCAGGCTGGCGCCCGCTTCAGGTCCCCGCCAACTGGTACAGCGCCGGGTACGATCATCAGGGCGCGCTGTGGTACAAGCACGCGTTTTCCCTGCCCGTGCAGCCGCCCGACGTAATGAGCACCCTGGTGTTTGACGGCGTCGACTACCTGGCCGAGGTCACCCTGAACGGCCAGCCGCTGGGCCAGCATGAGGGCTATTTTCAGCGCTTTTCGCTGGATGCCGGTCAAGCGTTACAACGTCACAACCGACTGGTGGTCAGGGTGGACAGCCCTTACGAAGATCCCACTAAGGTCTGGCCGCTGCATAAAACGGTCATGAAGGGGATCCTTAACCAGCATGACACGCGTCCCGGCGGGGCCTGGTCGCCGCAAGGACAGGACGCCAACTCGGGCGGCATCTGGGCGCCGGTGAGGCTGCATCTTAGCCGGGGCGCCACCCTTGATGAGACCATCCTGCGGCCAGACTGGTCACAGGGGCTGACGCACCCCGCGCTGAAAGCAGACATTCGCTATCGCGCGCTCGGTCAGGGCCCGGCGACCGTGCGGCTCACCGCCACGCCCGCCAACTTCAGCGGCAAGCGCTTCCAAGCTGACTTTCCGGTTACCCTCGAAAGCGGCGCCCATTCCGTGCAGCTGACGCTGCCCATGCCGAAGGCAAAACTGTGGTGGCCCGTCGGTACCGGAAAACCGCACCTGTATACCATTCGCGTGGCATTGCGGGATGAAAACGGCCTGATGGATACGGCGGTCACCCGCACCGGGCTGCGCAAGATCGTCGAGCAGCCCGACAATAAGGGCTGGCTCATTAACGACAAACGCCTTTTCATTAAGGGCAGTAATTACATCGGTTCCCCCTGGCTCAGCACCATGACGCGAGAAAAATACCGTCGCGATCTTCGTCTGGTGGAAGCCATGAATGCCAACGCCATACGCGTGCACGGACACGTTGCCGGACGTGCGTTGTATGACGTGGCCGATGAGATGGGCATGATGATCTGGCAGGATGTTCCGCTGCAGTGGGGCTACAACAACAGTGCGGCTTTCACGGAAAATGCGGTTCGACAGACGCGGGAGATGATCGAACAGTTCGGCAATTCCCCCGCCATCATCGTCTGGGGCGGGCATAACGAACCGCCGTGGAACTCGCCGTGGATGGAAAAACGCTTCCCGGACTGGAATAAAAATCTGAATCGCGAGCTCACGCAAAAGGTGGCGGATACGCTTGCCGAAGATACCTCGCGCATCGTGCACCGCTTTTCCGCCGTTGAGGAGCATTACTGGGCGGGCTGGTACTTTGGTACCGTACGCGACCTGCTTGCTCCGGCCAAAACGGGGATCATCACCGAGTTCGGCGCGCAGGCACTTCCCCGCTTGTCGACGCTAAAAACCATCATCCCGGCGGCGTCACTCTGGCCCAAAACGACCGCCGCTGACGATCCCGGCTGGACCGTCTGGAAATACCATAATTTTCAGCCGTTCCAGACCTTTAAGTTTGCCGGTATTTCGCGTGGGGACAACATTCAGGCGATGATCCGCAATACTCAGGCGTACCAGTCGCAGCTGGTGGCCACGGCGGCAGAGAGCTACCGTCGACAGCGCTACCAGCCGGTGACGGCCCTGTTCCACTTCATGTTTGTAGAAACCTGGCCCTCCATCAACTGGGGCGTGGTGGACTACCTGCGTAAGCCTAAGGCCGGGTTTTACGCCTTAAAACGCGCCTACCAGCCTGTTTTGCCGTCCATTGAACCCGTCACGGCGCAGTGGCAATCCGGGGCGGCGGCGACCGTGCGTCTGTGGGCCATCAACGACACCTGGAAACCGTGCCGCGAATGCCGTCTGAGCTGGCGCATCACCCAGCGCGATAAGGTGCTGGCAAATGGCACGGCGACGATGACGATCGCAGCAGACTCGGGAACGATGGTAAAAGCGGTCACGGCCACGCCCGCGGGCCAGGACGACGTGTCGATTCGGTTTACGATTAAAAACAGCGCGGGAAAAATTGTCGGCGAAAATCAGCGCACGGAGTCCGTCATAAAGTGAGCGAGGGGAAAAGGAAAATTGCCGCTTCCCCTGCTTTCTTGTACCCTTTCAGCGTTTACCCCAATCCCCTAAAAATCGAGACATCCGGACGCCTATGACTGCACATATTTCCAAAGATCCTTTGCATGGCGTAACGCTGGAGATGATGGTCAACGCCCTGGTGGCGAAATATGGCTGGAGCGAGTTGGGTGACCGCATCAAAATTAACTGTTTCAGAAAAGACCCCAGCGTTAAATCGAGCCTGAAATTTCTGCGCCGCACCCCGTGGGCGCGCGCGGAGGTTGAAGCCCTGTATCTGGACTCTCTCAGCGATGAGGGAAATACAGCGCAGGCGGCGCCCGCCTTTAATCCCTGGGCCAACAGCAGGATTATCAAGAGCTAATACGCAAATGACGCGACACGTAAAACGGATTGGTGCGCTGGCTGCCTGCGCGCTTTTACTTGTAAGCTGCTCCTCAAAACCACCCAAATCACTGGTTACCCCTCTTCCCACCGTCAGCAAACCGACGCCGCAGGCAAACGCCCCGATGCGCGGCATCTGGCTGGCGACCGTCTCGCGTCTTGACTGGCCGCCGGTAGCCTCGGTGAATGGCCGCAGCGCGGACCAGCGCATCGCGATGCAAAAGCAGGCGCTGATCGCAAAGCTCGACAACCTTAAGCAGCTCGGCATCAACACGGTATTTTTTCAGGTGAAGCCGGACAGCACGGCGCTCTGGTCATCCAAAATTTTACCGTGGTCAGATATGCTGACCGGCAACATCGGTGAGTATCCGGGGTACGATCCGCTGCAGTTTATGCTTGATGAAGCGCACAAGCGCGGCATGAAAGTCCATGCCTGGTTTAACCCCTATCGCGTATCGACCAACACCAAACCGTCCACCATCGCCGCCCTGAACCGGACGTCATACCAGACGCCGTCCAGCGTTTATGTCCAGCACCCGGAATGGGTCCGCATTTCGGGTGACCGCTTTGTGCTCGACCCGGGCATTCCGGAGGTGCGCGACTGGATAACCAAAGTGGTCACCGAAGTGGTGGCGAACTACCCGGTAGACGGCGTGCAGTTTGATGATTACTTCTATGCCGAATCGCCGGGATCCGCGCTCAATGACGCGCAGAGCTGGCGGCAGTACGGCCAGGGGTTTGCCTCAAAAGCCGACTGGCGAAGACACAATACGCAGCAGCTGATTGTCCAGGTCTCCCGCGCGATCAAGCAGACAAAACCCAACGTGGAGTTTGGCGTCAGCCCGGCGGGCGTGTGGCGCAACCGCTCCTTTGACCCGGCAGGCTCCGACACCCGCGGCGCCGCGGCCTATGATGAATCCTACGCCGATACGCGTCAGTGGGTGCAGCAGGGCCTGCTGGACTACATCGCGCCGCAGATTTACTGGCCCTTCTCGCGGGATGCCGCGCGCTACGACGTGCTGACCAGATGGTGGGCCGACGTGGTGAAGCCGACCCACACTCGCCTGTATATCGGCATTGCGTTCTACAAGGTAGGCGAGCCGTCGAAAAAAGAGCCGGACTGGACGGTTCAGGGCGGCGTGCCGGAGCTGAAAAAGCAGCTCGATCTCAACGATTCGCTGCCCAACGTCAACGGCACCATCCTGTTCCGGGAAGATTACCTGAACCAGCCGCAGACCCAGCAGGCGGTAAACTATCTCCGTGGACGCTGGGGTAGCTGAGTGACCACCAGGCAGAAACGCCCGTTTCTGCCTGTTTTTTTACGGCTTCGGCCCGAACATCGCCTCGAGCTGCTGCGCATCCGGCATACCCACCACCTGCTGCAGCTCGTTTTCCGCATTCAGATAGTAAATTGCGGGCGTGGCGTTAGCGCCGAGGCTGTCCATCAGCGCCTGATGTTTCTGTAGGATCGCAACCGTTTCGCGGGAAGCCTCGCCTTCAGGCTTAGGCAGTTTTTTGCCGCCGGAAAGCTCGTATTCGCGCCAGGCCGAAACCGGATCTTTCGCATTCAGAATGGCGGCGGCGTTGCGCCCGCTGTTAGGGTTGAGAAACGCCACCAGCAGCGTATTGAGCTGCACCTTACCGGCCTTGACCCAAGGCTGCGCCTCGGACCAGAACTGCTTGCAGTACGGACAGAACGGATCGGCAAAGACAAAGACCTTCCGCGGGGCGTTATCCGCCCCTTCTTTCAGGGGATGCGCCGCATTCAGGTTCTTCCACATCTCGCGTCCCATCGGGGCGTAGATCTCTTTCTGGAAATAGCCTTCGCTGAGGTTTTTTCCTTTGTCATCGTACAGATAGCCCGAAATGACGTGTTTGCCGTCCGGGGTTAAAAAGAGCGTCACGCCCATATCCTGATACTGCCCCAGCCAGGCTGGCGCCCCGCCCGGCGCATCCAGCTTCTTGATGATGTTGATCTGCTGCTGCTCGCTGAACTGCTTCACCACATCCGGTATGGCTTCAGCCGCCTGTACCAGCCCTGACGTCGCCAGCGCCGAAAGTAACAGTAATTTTCTCATTTCCCTCTCCGGTTTATCGGGGGCATTTCGCCCCCTTCAGGTTAGCGGTTTTTCAGTGCTTCACTGACCATTTCGTCGAATTGTTCGAACGGCACCCAGCCGGGAAGCAGCCCCTCGCCGATAAGCGTGGCGGGCGTGCCCTGGATCCCCATTTTTTCCGCCACAATGAGGCTGCGCCTGATCGTCAGAAAACTCTCCTCGTCCGGCGTCGTCACGCTCACGCCCGCCCGCTTTTGCGCCTCCTGAATGCTGGCGTCATCGTGGTACCCCTTTTTCGCCATCAGGGTGTGGTTCAGCTTCATAAACTGCTCAGGATGCGCACGCCAGACGGTTAGCGCGTCTCGTGCGGCGGTCAGCGAACTTTCCGAGCGGAAAGGTAAAAACTTAAAGACCACCGCCACGTCCGGATGTTTTTCGACAATCTTCTCCAGGTACGGATCGAATTTTTTACAGTACGGGCAGTTGTAGTCGGTAAACACCACCAGGGTGAGCTTTGGGTTTTTCGCGCCGATGCGCGGGGAGTTTGGATCGTTAAACAGGAAGTCAGCGATCGTCTTCTGCGCGCGCTGCTCCTGGTCCGGCGTCAGCGGCTGCGCGGCGAATACCTGAAGCGGGGCCAGCAGGAGCAGAAGCGTAATAAGGAATTTTTTCATGACACAGTTAGCCTTTTGCGTTGTTCAGGGTGGTGACCAGGGTGCGCTTGTCCAGCAGCGGCGAGAGGATCTCGCCATCAGGCAGGCCGGGGCCATACACCGCGTTAAACGGAATGGCGTAGCGGTTTCGCTTCGCCAGAAAATCCGCGATAAACGCGGACGGCTGGCTCCAGTCCCCTCGCAGGGCCACCACGTCCGGCTGGCGCAGCGCGGCAATCACGTCCGGCTGACTGAGTACGCGGTGCTCGTTAACTTTGCACGTCACGCACCAGTCCGCGGAGATATCCACAAACACCCGTTTCCCCTGCGCCAGCGCGTTCTCGATAGTCTCTTCACTGAGCGGCTGCCACGGGATAGTCTGCGCAACGCTTTGTGCCGGAGCGTCAGGCGGCGCGTTAAGCAGACCGCGCAGCTGATACCCGCCGAACGCCGACAGCGCGATGACCACCACCCAGAAAAGCGGCGAAGATTTTTGCCCCTTTAGCGCAAACAGCACCAGCGCGACGGCAGTCAGCCCCAGCATCACGATCTGGCTGACCGCCTCGCCCAGATGCACGCTCAACAGCGTCGCCAGCCAGAGGCTGGAGGCCAGCATCATCAGGCCGAGGATGACCCTGAGCGTGTTCATCCAGCGGCCGGGTTTCGGCAGCAGCAGGGCCGTTTTCGGCACCAGGGCGACGAACAGCCACGGCAGGCTCATGCCCACGCCGAGCATCAGGAAGATGAGCCACAGGGCGTGCAGCGGCGCGCCAAGGGCAAAGGCGACCGCCGTACCGAGGAACGGCGCGGAGCACGGCGTTGCCAGCAGCGTGGCGAACATCCCTTCGCAGAAGCTGCCGCCGATCCCCGCTCCCCCTGCCGTCGCCAGCCGTCCGGCGGCGGCAGAAGGCAGCAGCATTTCAAACGTCCCAAACAGGTTCAGCGCAAACAGGAAGGTCACGGCAACCATCAGGCCGATAAACCACGGGTTCTGGAACTGAATGCCCCACCCCAGCGACGCTCCGGCCAGCTTCAGCGCGGTGACCATCCCGGCCAGCAGCATGAAGGAGGTGAGGATCCCGGCGCTGGTGGCGAGGAAGCGCAGCCGGATGGCACGCCTGTCCGATCCCGCCTGCAGGATGCTGTTAAGCTTCATGCCCATTACCGGCAGCACGCAGGGCATCAGGTTGAGGATCAGCCCGCCTAATAGCGCAAAGAGCACCATTTTTCCCGTCCCGTCCGGTGCGGAGGTCTCTTCGGGCGTTGCCCCAACGGTCATGGTGGTTTGCTGCGCCCGATCGCCGTTGGTCAGCACAAACGACAGCCTCTTGCCTGCCAGCGAGGCGGGTTTATCGCCCCATTCGTCGGTCACGGGCACCGTCACCCGAAGCGCAGTGCTGTCATGTTTAATAACCGGCTCGCCGGGCAGAATGTCACCCTCCAGCGGGTCAAAGTAGATCCCCGGATTATCCCATTTCCCGTCCGTGGTGCCGGTAATCACCAGATTGCCGTCGGAAAGCCAGGCGGACAGATTGGAGGACACGCCTGATGAGCCCGGCACGGCGCGCATCGCTTGCTCGAAGGCGGCCTGGAATCCCTCATCCACCGGCTGGGTAAAATCAAGATGCAGCGGGTAGTCCGTCAGCAGACACACGTTGCTGCACGTGGAGAGCGTGAGCGTCCCGTCGAGCGTGTCGCCCTTCACCCCGTCGAGAACGATCGGGATAGTGACCTTATCGTGATAGCCCTGCGTCGTCATGCCGGAGATATCGAAACGCGACGGTACCGGCCAGGACCAGCTGTCCGTTACGCCTTCCGGCCAGCTGATTTTCGGGGCCACGCCGCCCTCGCCCGGCGATCGCCAGTAGGTTTTCCAGCCGGGCTTTAACTCAACGGTGAGCAGACCCTTAATGTGCGTTTGTTCCCTCTCCGCCTGAAAGCGGATGCGGGCGTGATCGTTTTGTGGGGAGACCAGCCAGCCGGTGTCCGCCGCATGGACAATGCCGATGCAGGACAGCCACAGGAAGACGAATCCCCTGAAGAGGTTAACCATGTATTACTCCGTGAACAGTGAAAAATTATCGTGTGGTGACGATGATTTTCATTCACGGAAAACGCAGTTTTTAAGGTGTATTCGGGGAGGCGGCGCCTGAACGGGCTGTTCCGCGGGAGCCAGTGCCCGCCCTTGCGTCAACAGCTGCAGCAGCGCGAAGAAGATAATAATGGCCGGTAACGCACCGTCGAAGAACAGCGGCTGGGCGCAAAGCAGCGAGTGCGCGCCGAGCTGACACGGCGACGGGCCGGGTTGTTCAGTGTTGCTGGTTTGAGCCGGGGCATCTGCACTCAGCGAAATCTGCGGATCCAGTCCCTGTAAAAAATGGTTGAGCATCACCGCACGCTGCACGAGGCAAAGCGCCATCGCGAGACAGGTGATAATCAAAAGCCATTTTCCGAGGAGCTGACGGTTGCGCATAACATTCCAGAGTGACAAGACGCCCCGATCATAAACGATAGTGATGAATCTACAAGTGCCGGAAGTGTAAGGTTTTGTCTGCCGCCGCTATTCGCCCGTCAGCGCGTCATAGACGTCCCGCAGCCGCGTGCGCAGAAACAGCACCGCCTTGTGCTTGCGGGATAACAGCGCCTGTTCGCTGGCGCCGGTCTCCTCTGCCAGCATTTTAATGCTGTAGCCGTGGAGCTCGGTCTTTTCAAATACCTCCCGCTGCGGCGGCGGGAGTTCTGACAACGCCTGGCCCAGCTCTTCCCACAGCAGCGTCTTGAGGTACTCCTCCTCCGGCGTGTGCGGTACGCCGAACAGGGTTTCGGCCAGCTCGTATTCCGGAAAACCTTCGTCTTCGCCCGTAAAATAGCCGGAGAGCGACACCTCGCGCTTTTTACGCGCCCGGTCGGTCATCTCGTTACGCGCCGCGCGGAACAGCCAGGCGGCAACGTTTTCGACCGGCTGCTCCACTTTCATCAGCTGATACGTCACTTCCTGCAAAATGTCGTCGGCATCATCGCGCACGGACGTCCGTCCGCGAATGAAGGCTTTCAGCCGGGCGCGACAGGCGTTGAGCGCCGACATCAGCATGGATCCGCCCGCCTCCCCGGCTTTCATCTCGCTCACTCCGCGTCCGGCGCTTTTGGCGTAGCGTCATCGCGCTTATCGTCACGATGGCCGTGCCAGCCGCAGTGACCGCGTCCGTGGCGACCAAACCCTTCGCGACGCTGCTGAATAAACGCCTCACGCTGTTCGGGCGTCATGTTCATCCAGCGCTCGTGCATGCGGCGGTGCGCGCCAAACATCCCCGGGCGGAACCCCAGTCCACCGAACAGAATGCGGCTCAGCACCAGAATGCCCAGCGCCTGCCAGAATCCGATGGCCTTCACGCCCAGGATCGCCGGGAGCAAGGCGTTCCACAGGGACATCACCAGCAGGCCGAGCACGATGAAAATCACCGCACCGATGATTAAACCTTTGCCCATGCGGTGGCGACCGAATCCGCGCCCGTGACCTCTGCCGTGCAGTTCAAAATCTCTCATGGTGTTTACCTCGTTTGCAGTAATTGATTATGGCGTGTGATGAGGTAGACGGATGAGGGAGGGAAATATTGCTGGGGTGAATGAAAATTTTTGTGCTGACGGTTTTGGACTCATAGCGGTAACGGCTGGCGGGTGCTATGAGTCGCTCGAAAGCAAATCATCTCGTACGAAGAAGTCGCTTAACCAATGCAATAGCAATGACGGCCAGTATGATTGACAACAGTGCCAGGAAGATGAGCAAGGATAATAGTGGATTTAACAAACCACCTAAACTGGTGAAGTCGCTGAGACGGCCAAGTTGCTCGGACGTGCATACACGCAGAATGATCTCAGGGATAATAAGCAAAAAAATAATGACGGTCAGGACATAAACCAGAGCACTCTTGCGCTTTCCCATTTTCGATGTTGCCCCTCTATCAACATGATCAATGATAATAAGGTAATGATACTGCAAGGTTATATAAAATGGCACAAAACTATTTGCAACTGAAAATGCAGTCGAATAAACAGTTAGCTTTTGAAGTCGTTTTTTTATCTGGTTCCTGCGTTGCTTATTGTAATTGGAATATATCTGTTTGTACGGTTTATACCGGGGCATGCTGCTTTACTCAGCGTCGTTTGGGTGATTGTTATTTCTGTTATATATGTGAAATACAATAAGTGGTACTGAAACAAACTCAAAGAGTAAGCAGGCAAGACTTTATGTATGACAGTAATATAAAAGGCTCCTTCAGGAGCCTCCTTAATACCATCAAGCCTGCACCGGCAACCTAAAACTCGAAATACTCCGCGAAAGCTGCTGCGCCTGCTCTTCCAGCGAGGCCGCTGCCGCGGCGGACTGCTGCACCAGCGCGGCGTTCTGTTGGGTGACGCCATCCATCTCGGTCACCGCCTGCCCGACCTGGCCGATCCCGCGGCTCTGCTCTTCAGAGGCGACGGAGATCTGCTCCATCAGCGTATTCACTTTATTCACCGACGAAATGATCGCGTCAATTACCTCGCCCGAGCGGCTTACCAGCTCCGCTCCGTTTTTCACGCTGGAAACCGACTGCGCGATCAGGCTTTCGATATCTTTCGCCGCCACCGCGCTTTTCTGCGCGAGGGTGCGTACTTCGCTGGCCACGACCGCAAAGCCGCGGCCCTGCGTGCCCGCACGCGCCGCTTCAACCGCCGCGTTCAGCGCCAGGATGTTGGTCTGGAAGGCAATGCTGTTAATCACGCTGGTGATGTCTTCAATGCGCTTCGAGTTCGCCGCGATGGTATTCATCGTGTCGATGACTTCACGGGTTACCGCTTCACCGGTGTGGGCATTTTTCACCGCGTCCTGCACCAGCTTTCCGGCCTGATACACATTGTCGGTATTGTTCGCCACCGTCGCGCTCAGCTCTTCCATGCTGGCCGCCGTCTGGGTTAATGCGGAAGCCTGCTGCTCGGTGCGAGACGCCAGGTCGATATTCCCGGAGGCAATCTCCTGGGCGGCGTGCGTCACGGTATGACTCGCATCGCGCACCTGGGCGATGGTCGCCAGCAGCGCCTGACGCATCTGCTCCATCGAGCCCATCAGATGGTCGATTTCGTTGCCTGTACTCCCCTTCACCGGCACCGGAATGTCCAGCTTGCCTGCCGCAATCTGGCTGCAGTGCTCACGCGCCAGGTTGATCGGCGCAAAGACAAAGCGCTTCATCAGCAGGCTAACGGCGATAATCACCACCACAAACAGGCTGGCGATAGCAGCAACGATCGCCAGGCCAGAGACGAAGCTACTGCTCGCATCTTCGTTCAGGCTTTTGGCATATTTCTGGTGGACGGAAAGGACCTGGTCGAGAACGATCTCGTACTGGCGGTCGAGGCGGGAGACTTCCGGGATGAGCGCGTTAAATTTCGCGACATCGTGCGCCTCGGCGGCGTCGATCAGCGGCGCCAGCCCCTGGTTGCGGTAGTTCTGCCAGGCGTCCTGATAGGCAGTCACCAGCGGCGCTTCATCGCTCAGACGCGGCGACGCCATAAAGGCCGCAAAGGCGTGGTCCGCTTTGGTCAGCGCCTCCTTCACGGCGGTTAGCTTTGCAGCGCCGTCCGCCGCGTTGCCCGCCTCCACCATCTTCACATACTCCATCACCCGCACGCGCAGCGTACGGCTGTGGTTGATGGGGTCAATAATGGACAGCACAACCTGGATCTCTTTGTTGACGTTATCCAGGGAATTATTACTTTTAATGATGATGCCAACGCTGGTGACGGTGCTGATAACAAAGAAGAAAAGCAGCGAGAACAGGACTATCAGGGACGACTTTTTCAACGACATAAACCAATACCTCAAGGAGAATTATTCCTTATGGTTATCGGCCATTCCAAAACTTAAATTAATTAAAGTTATTGAAGTATCGAACCGGGCTATTTCGCTGACTTATAGCGCCGCTGCAGGGTGGCCGCCAGCTTGCGTTGCAACGGTTCCGGGGTCTCGCCCTCGATCAGTTTGCTAATCAAATCAAAGCAGTGCCACGCCAGCTGTCTGTTATCCTGGCGGATGGTATCCACCGGGATCGTCAGCGAATCGTAGAGATAGTGATCGTCAAAACTGGCTAACCTGATATCGCTTTGCAGCAGGTTATGCTGGCCCATATAGCGCAGCACCCCTTCCAGCAGCCCGCAGGCGGCGGCGAAGAGCGCTTTCGGCGGACGCCCCAGGCGGGCGCAGAGTTCAGCAAACATCTCGTAACCGGAGCTCGGGTGATAGTTGCCGTGAATGATCCACTCGGGGCGCAGCGCCACGCCGGCCTCACGCAGCCCTTGCTTAAAGCCTTCCAGGCGGTCGCGCGTCGGGGATAAACGGGGCTGGCCGCCGAGGAAGTAGAATTCATCCGGATGCTGGCGCGCAATGTCCGCCACCAGTTCGGTCGTCGGGGTGATGGAATCGGTGATCACCAGCGGCAGCGCGCTGTCGTTGATGTGACGGTCAAACAGAACCACCGGCAGCTGCTCGCTCAGCTTATGGTAGTCCGCGTCGTTGAGCATGCTGGAGGCCACAATCAGCCCGTCCACCTGACGCGCCACCATGTTGTTCACCACCACCGTCTCCTGCCCCGGGTTTTCATCGCTGCAGGAGATCAGCAGCTGCACGCCTGCCTCGCGGCACAGCGTTTCCAGCTCGTGAGAAAAGACGGCAAAACCGTAGTTGGTGATCTCCGGGACCACCAGACCAATGGTGTGGCTGCGGTTATCGCGCAGCGACCGGGCGTGAATGCTGGGCTGATAGTGGTGCTCTTTTGCAATTGCCAGCACGCGCTCGCGCGTCTCTTCCGCCACGCGAAGCTCTTTGCTGCGACCGTTCAGGACCAGGCTGGCGGTGGCTTTTGACACCCCCGCCAGCTCCGCGATGTCTTTAATGGTGACGCGTTTTGTTTTTCTCACAACGACTTAGATCCTGCTGCCAAAACCCTCATTCTATCATGCAGGCGCGCAGCGACCAGTAGCGTAATGTGATATCGGACGCACCTTCAAATCGCACCCGGGCCGGATGGTCAGGAAAATAGCGGCTGCTCATTACCCCTTCGCCATGGTTAATGAAGATTTCGACGCTGGAGCGGTCGCACAGGACGCGCAAATGACGGACGTCGCCCTGCCAGTAGCGGGCCAATGTTTCACCGGTTTTCAGGCTCGCGCGCTCCAGGCGCACGCCCTGCTCATCGAGCGTGAGGCGCAGCGCGCCGCCAAAATCGACATTCACCTGCGATGCGCTCAGCTCAAACTCCAGGCGCGTCGCGTCCAGTTCGGGCGCGTCGCTGGCGCGCCCCTGCCAGTGCTGCTCATCTTCACGCAGCGCCGCCAGCTCGCGCGCCGGGGTTTGCCAGAGCCTGCCGTCGCGGAAGCGCAATTCTCGCGGGCAGGTCATCTGGTGCATCCAGCCGTGCGCCCGGGTGGGCTGAAGCATCTCTTCCCCGTCCGGTACGCCCATCCAGCCAATCAGGATGCGGCGTCCATCTTCCGCCAGCGTGGTTTGCGGGGCGTAGAATTCAAAGCCCGCGTCCAGCTCGTGCAGCTCGCCGTGATCGAACGTCGCGCGGGCATAGTCAAACGCCCCGCTCATCCAGGTAGCCGGATAGGTATTGAGGTAGCGATGCGGCTCGCGCGCCAGCCCCTGCGGGCAGCAGATCAGGACGTGCGTCCCGTCGAGGGCAAACAGGTCCGGACACTCCCACATATAGCCCGCGTCCGTCAGGCCGTTAACCCCGTGACCGGCGATCTCCCCGCAGGATGTCCAGGCGTGCAAATCGGCTGATTTAAAGAGCAGCACCTTGCCGCGCTTCTGCACATCCTGCGCGCCGAGCACCATGTACCACATCCCCTCGTGCTGCCACACCTTCGGGTCGCGCACGTGGCCGGTGTAGCCTTCCGGCAGCGCCAGCACCGGCCCCAGCTTCGTAAAGGTCCCGTCCGGCTGCTCCACGGCCAGGCACTGCCAGGCGGTGCGGCTGCCGTCATCGAACTTGACGTTGCCGGTGTAGCACAGGGTCAGTACGCCCTCGTTATTCACGGCGCTACCGGAGTAGCAGCCGTTGCGGTCATACGCTTCGTCGGGCATCAGCGCCAGCGGCTCATGCTGCCAGTGCACCAGGTCCGCAGAACACCAGTGCCCCCAGCACTTAAAGCGGTGCTCGCAGTCCAGCGGGTTCCACTGATAGAACAGGTGATAGCGGCCAGCAAACCAGATAAACCCGTTCGGGTCGTTCATCAGCCCCGTCACCGGCGCGGCGTGCCATTGCGGATAATGGCTGTCCGCCAGCGCCCGCGGCTGACCTGTCATAACGGCCTGCAGGATCGCAGGCCAGCGGGAAGGTAACGTCATTATTCAGAGTCCGTTTTATATTTCAGCAGCAGTGAGACGGTAAACGCCACGCCGAAGGCAATCACCATGCCGATAATATAGTTCAGCAGCGAGCTGGCCTGCACGATGGCCATCCCCGGAATCGCGGTCAGCCCGACGGCGGTCATGTACACGTGCACGGAGACCACCCAGGCCCCGCCCACCGCACCGCCGATTAGCGCGGCGATAAACGGCTTAACGAAGCGCAGGTTGATACCAAAAATGGCCGCTTCGGTGATGCCCAGCATTGCAGAGAACGCCGACGGCAGGGTAATGGCTTTGATTTTGGCATCTTTGGTTTTGAACCACACCGCCAGACAGGCGCCACCCTGCGCCACGTTCGCCATGGCCCAGATCGGCAGCAGGAAGTTAACGCCAATCGACGGGTTGCCCAGCAGCCCGGCTTCAATCGCGTGGAAGCTGTGGTGAATACCGGTGATCACAATCACCGAATAAAGTCCGCCGAACAGCAGCCCGGCGAGCCAGCCCGCATGGGCGATCAGCGTGCTCAGAATAAAGGAGATACCGTCCCCCAGAGCGCGCCCCGCCGGGCCGATAATCAGCAACGCGATAAAGCCGGAAATAACCACGGTGAGGAACGGCGTCAGGATCAGGTCTAACGCATCCGGGATCGCGCGGCGCAGGTTTTTCTCGACGATGCTCATGAACCAGACGGCCAGCAGCACCGGGAATACCGTGCCCTGATAGCCAATCATCGCGATCTCAAGGCCGAAGAAGTTCATGGTGTGGAAGCCCGACGCCACGCCCCAGGCGTTGGTCAGCGCCGGGTGGGTCAGAATCCCGCCCAGCGTCGCGCCGAGGTACGGGTTACCGCCAAATTCGCGCGCGGCGGTAAAGCCAATCAGAATAGGCAGAATGATAAACGCCGCCGAGCTGCACATGTCCAGCATGATGTAGAGGGCGTTATCCGCATTGACCCAGCCGTAGGTTTTCACCATGCCGAGCAGGCCCATCAGCAGACCGGACGCCACAATCGCGGGAATGATCGGCACAAAGATGTTGGAGAGTAAGCGGGCAATGCGCTGGAACGGGTTCAGCTTGCGCGCCGCCAGATCCGCGGCTTCCGATTTGCTGGATTCGCTAATTCCCGCCGCCTGAATAAATGCGGCGTACACCTTGTTGACCACGCCCGTGCCAAAAATCACCTGCATCTGCCCGGCGTTACGGAAGCAGCCTTTCACGCCGTCGACCTTGCCGATGGCCTGCTGATCCGCCAGCGCGTCATCAACCAGCACCAGACGAAGACGCGTTGCGCAGTGCGCCGCGCTGGCGATGTTTTCCTTGCCGCCGAGCAGCGGAATTAGCTCGCGGGCGATTTGATTAAAATCCATAGATACCTCTGCCTGACTTCTTTTTATGATGTGCGAAACGCTCCCGCCAGGCGGGAGCGTGATGGGTTAAAACCAGGTTTCCATCTGGACCCCAAAGTTCCATTCCCCGCCGGCGTTGAAGCCGCTGCTGCCAAAGGCATCATCGCTGGCGTAATTATCCAGTTTGCTGCTCCAGTCCATCCAGGTGGCAAACAGGCGCAGTTCCGGACGGCTGAAGAAATCGCCGATTTTGCTCGCTTTTAACGTCGGCGCAAAGGTCAGCTTGTAGAAACTGCCGTTCACGGCGTTGCGGTCCTTATAGCCCTCCGGGTTTAAATCCATGTACTGGTAGCTTCCCTCAAAGGCCAGCGCGAAATTCTGGGTGACCTCTTTGATCAGGCGGGTATTGAGCGTTACCCACTCATAGCTATCGCCCTTGACGTAGCGATCTTTACTGCTCTGTGCCAGAACGGCGGGCGCAACGCTCCAGCCACCGCCGATTGGCGTGACACCGTAACTTGCGAAGCGCCAGGTATCCGCCTCAGACAGCAGCGCGCCGTCGGAGCCGATGCTTTTCACCTCTGCCCCCAGCCCGTGACCATACAGCAGCGCCGTTTTGGCGGTCCCTTCACGCAGGCCGTAGAAGCTCTCATTATGCAAGCCTACCAGGGCATGAACGCCATGATTGGCGGCATCCGTTTTAATCAGATCGCCGTTAGTGTCTTTACGGTCATCGTTATCCTTCGCCCGCAGCCCGCTCACCATCAGCTGGAACGGGCCAGCGAAGTGGTTCATGCTGAGGATATAGTTCTGAACGTTGTTGTCGGTCTGCTCCACGCTGCCGAAGTTGCGGCCATAAATAGAGAAGTTGCTGCGCAGCGAATCGTTCCACTTCACGTCGTAAACGCCGCCGCCGGTACCGGCCAGGAACACCACGTCGGAATCCAGCCAGTGGATATCAAAGTTGTCGCGGTCGAAGCGTTTACCCGCCCAGAAGGTGCTGCCCTTCAGCGCGCCGGTAAAATCAGGCAGGTTGCCCAGCTCCGCGAAGGCCTGACGAATATTGAGGTCGCTGGTATCGGCTGACCAGTCGTTATAGGTTCTCTGACCGTCGGCCAGCATCGCCTTGAAGCGCGTGGTCGCCCCGTTATCCAGGGTTTGCTTGTGCTCCAGGTTCAGCTCGACGTAGGTGTCGGCTTCGTTACCCAGACGCCCTACCGCACCGCCGGTTTCACCGGCTGGGGTCAGGTAAGGGCCGCTTTTGCTGCTGGAGGCGGCATCGTTCATCAGCAGGCCAGAGCGGGCATAGCCGTGGAACTCAAACCCGCCGGTCTGATCCGCCTTCTTCTCCAGCGCGGTGGTGCGCTGCGCCACCTCCTGGGTTGTCGTTTGCGCCTGCTGCTGAGCGGCAACCAGCTGCTGCGTTTTTTGTTCTGCTGCCGCGGCGCGCTTCTCAGCCACCTGCGCGCGCGTTTCCGCGTCCTGAAGGCGCTGCTCCATCGCGGCAAGACGCGCTTCAATACTGGACATATCCGTCTGGGCAAAAACAGAGGTACTTCCGGCCAGCATGCCTATCATCACGGCAAGTCTGCGTTTTTTATACATTTTGTCGCATCCCTAAAAGAAGTCATTAAACGTGCTAAATTGCTAAACCGGTTTAGGTTGCTGATACTAAACCTGTGAATTTTGGATCGGCAATCTTTTTTGCTAAACCGATTTAGTAAGTGTGATCGAGGCGACAATTCAGGCCGCCGGATGGCGGCCAGGAGAGGAGAAATTACAGGTCGTGCTGCCAGGGCAACGCGGTCATCGCCCCTTTGGCGGTGGTGGCCAGCGCGCCGCAGCGCTGGGCGAGCGCAATAACCGGCGTCAGGTCCTGTCCGGCGGCCAGCCCGTAGAGCAGCCCCGCCACAAAGGCATCGCCCGCACCGGTCGTATCGACGCACTGCACAGGCGTTGCCGGGTAGTGTTTTACGCTACCTTCATGCCACGCGGTTACGCCCGCTTTTCCCTGGGTAACCAGCACCAGACGCGCCGGGCAGCGCTGCATCAGCACCTCCAGACCAACGTTGACCTCCGCGCTGCCGGTGAAAAAGGCCAGCTCTTCTACCGAAAGTTTCACCACGTCGGCGCTTTGCAGGGCCTGCTCCAGGCAGCCATGCAGTGCGTTCTCATCCGGCCAGAGGTCCGGGCGAATATTGGGGTCGAAGCTGACGTAACCGCCCGCCTCACGAATGGCGGCCATCGCCTGAAACGTCGCAGTACGGCTCGGCTCGGCGCTTAAGGCGATGGAGCAGACGTGCAGCCACTCCCCGGCGCTGAACGTCGGCAGGTCGTCGGGTTCGAGAAACAGATCGGCGCTCGGGCGCACCATGAAGGTAAACGAGCGCTCGCCGTGGTCGTCGAGATCGACCACCACCGTTGAGGTGCGGTGCGCCGGGTCAAGGCGCATCCACGTCACGTCAACCCGCTCGTCAGCGAGCGTTTTCGCCATAAAGCGCCCGAAAGGATCGTCGCCAACCCTGCCGATAAAGGCGCTCTGGCCGCCCAGCCGGGCAATACCGACCGCGACGTTCGCCGGCGCGCCGCCGGGACACTGCAGTAATCGACCTTCTCCATCGGGCAGCAAATCCACTACCGCATCGCCAAGTACCCAGATTTTCTTCATGTGATCCTCGTAGCTAAACCATGTTAAACCGTTTTAGCTATTTAAGCACAGGCCGGGCAAAGGGGAAATAACGGGAGGGAAAATTGGCTTACCGCACCAGATGCGGCCAGTGGATATCGCCGACGCCATTAAGCTGCGGCCGGGCAAACAGGAATCCCTGAAAGCGGCGGATCCCGGCCGATTCGAGCCAGCACCACTCCTCAATTTTCTCAATGCCTTCGGCCACCAGGGTGATTTCAAGATCGGAGCAGCAGCTGATGATGGAGCGCACAATCGCCTGTTTTGGGCCGCTCAGGTGGATGTTGCTGACAATCTCACGGTCAATTTTAATTTTGTCCGGCTGGAAGCGGGTCAGCAGCGAAAGCCCGGCATAGCCCGAGCCAAAATCATCGATCGCCAGGCCAATCCCCTCGCCGCGAAGCTGCTTGATGGCGCTGTTAAACTGGTTGAGCCCGGAGATCATCTCGTTTTCAGTGACTTCAATGACCACCTGCTCCGGCTGAAGGCCATGTTTTTTAATCTGATCGACCAGAAATTCCACCGCGCCTGGGACATTTACCAGCGACATGGGCAGCAGGTTGACGGCGATTTTATGGCTGCCAATGCCCAGCTTTTCCGCCAGCGCAAAGGCATAGGCTTTTGTCTGGAGATCGACTTCGTAGACGTTGTCCGGGTTGACTGTGCTGAAGAAATGCTCCGGGCTGCCGCCGTCGTTGCCGCGGATAAGCGCCTCAAGGGAGCTGATCTTCCCTTCCGAGGGCTCGACAATAGGCTGCAGCGCAAACTGGCAGGTTTGCCCGGCAATCAGGCCCAGGTGTTCGCCAAAGGGTAGCGTTTCGGTCGAGAGCGTCCATTTGTCCGCGGTGTAGCGTGCCCCCGACGGGACCGGACGTTTACCGGTTATAAAGGTCTGAATAAATTTGAACACCCGATCGTCGGAGGTCAGATAGCTGTCCAGCTTGCTGTAGCGCAGCACCGACTGCAGCACCTCTTTCGGCGACTGCGTTTGCAGGTCGAACAGCAGCATACCGACGTTTTCGAAGCGTCTGCGCGGACCATAGTCCCGCAGCAGTTCTACTACCCCGCTGTGCCGCTTGTCCTCGCGGATTTTATGGAACAGTTTGACCACACTCTCTTCCGACCCTTCGAGGATCTGCAGAACGTCGTTGCCTTTAGCAAGGAGGACGCCGGTAATGTCCAGTTTTACGTTGCGGCCCCTGGCGCGCTCCACCAGCTCCCGCAGTTCGGTGGACGGGCGGGATAAATTCAAGTGGCTTCGGTAGATCAGCGTCGTCAGCACAAAAAGGGGTTCCAGTGATAAAGAGAGGTGCCTTGAAGCTACTATGTAACATACTTAATCAATGCGACCTAACATATTCACGCCACAAGGGAACATTACTTTTTCTGGTCCCCGATCCGGCTGTTAATCCTCTCCTGCATATAGTCGTAGAACGGGTTCGAGGTGACCCGCATAAGCGCCTCTTTACCGACGCTCAACACGGACGTCTCTCCCCACAGCGCAATCGTCCCCAGGCTGATGCCATATCGGTTTTTCACGCGTGGTTCACGACCATAGAGATCGTCATCCGGCGGGAACGGCACCGCAACGTGCGACAGGGAATAAACATCCTGCGGCCAGGACTGGGCAAGCGGCACGACCGTCTCCTGCGTGCTGCCTGCCGGCGTGATTTTCGCCACCGTCGAGAAACTGTGCTCGCCGGCATTGGTGATAATCGTGACACCGTAACGTCTCTGCGCGACCGGCAGCAGCGCCGTGGTGGCCATCCAGGACGACGGTTTAAAGAGTGGACGGAAGCTCGCCGCCTGGTTGATATCAAACACTACCAGCTCGCTGCCGTTTGCCGGAAGCTGGTCAAACAGGCCGGTCACCACCGCGCGGGTGCTGACTGTAGAATCCATGACCGACTGGAACGCCAGCACCGGCGGCAAATTCACCAGCCTGTTCTCCCGCGCCTCGCGGCCAATCTGCTCCTGCAGGGCCTTCGTCAGCAGCCACGACTGGCGGGCGGCGTTCACCGGGAACGAGTTGTATTTATACGGATTATATTCCGGGGAGATATTCAGCCAGGCCGCTTTGGCAAACGGCGGCAACAGCGCCGGTAGCCCGGCGAATCCGGCGAACCGCGCAAAGGCCGTCACGCCGATCATCGGTGAGAGCAGGATCATCTGCTGAGGCTTACGCAGCGCAGGGTCTTCCAGCGCATCGAGGGCATACTTCATCGCCAGCGCCCCGCCGTTGGAGTAGCCCACCAGATGCAGCGGCACGTTATTCCCCGTCAGACGCGTGGCTTCCCGCACGGCAAGCCGCGTCGCTGCCAGCCACATTTCCCAGTCCACGTCCGTCAGCGCGCCGGGCGCGGTGCCGTGTCCGGGAAGACGCGGGACCACGGCCACGAAGCCGTGCTGCTGATAGTTCACGGCAAGGTGCCTGACGCTGTAAGGCGAGTCGGTCAGGCCGTGCAGAAGCACCACCGCGCCGCGCGGCTTCCCGGCTGGCATCAGCACAAAGGAGCGGTTGGCATCGGGGGCAAACTGGCCGGGCCACACCAGGCTCTGGCGGTAGTAGCGGTTTAACGGAGTTTGATCCTCGCCCGCTGCTTTCGCCGTCACCGCGTTATCCAGATCGGTGAAAATCGCCTTTTCACGGGCGAGGTACCCGGCGAAATCGGCGTTATCCAGCTCGCGCACGGACATCTCATCTGCCCGCCAGGTGTGCCACGGGTGCAGTTCCGGCCCCTGCTGCGAGAGATAGACCCGCACCGCCAGCAGGACGACCAGGACGATCCCCACGACCATCCCTGTTTTCTTTGCAAGCGCCACCAGGCGCACGCTGACTCGCCAGGGCCAATTCGCCATGCCGGGATCCCTTTTATGTTCACTGTCTTTCTATCTTATCAAAAATGTGAACGGGCTGACGTATTCACCAAATTCATCCCTGCCAGGTCAGCCAGTGCACCAAAAGTGAACTACGCTGCACAAATGTTGATCATTGGTTAACCAAATATTGCATGAAGTTTATTGCGCAGCGGGTTTTCGCCCTTCTGTGAACATGGCACGCGTCATGCAATGTTAACCCGGTAACACATATTCAGCTTTTGACAGCCAGTTAACAGCGAGGCGGTATGACGACGAAACCCGAGATGTTAAGCCGTATCGAGGCGACCTTCAGCCAGCTCACGCCCAGCGAAAAGCGGGTCGGAAGCTGGCTGCTGGCGCACGCCGCGCAAATCCCGTTTGAAACGGCGGAGAGCGTCGGGCTGGCAAGCGGGACCAGCGGGATCACCGTCGGACGCTTCCTGCGCAAGCTGGGATATCGCAACCTGGAGGATGCCAAAAAGAGCCTGCGCGATCCGTACCAGCCCTGGGGCATGAACGAGCGCCTCGACTCCTGGCAGCAGCAGCGCCCCCTGCCCAACCGCCTTCAGCACGCCCTGTCGCTGGAAGTGGACGCCATCACGCAGGTGTATCAGCTGGCGCAAACGGACGCCTTCCGCCAGGTAGTGCACCATCTGGCCCACGCAGACGCGGTCTTTGTGCTGGGGATCCAGTCCACGCGCGGGATCGCCAACGCCTTCTTCAGCCACCTTGAATACCTCCGCCCGCGGGTGAGCTATGCCGAAGGGGCATCCGGCAGCTGGGTAGAATCCCTTAACTCCGGGTTTGCGCACCCTTATGTCGTGCTGACCGATACGCGTACCTACTCCACGATGGCCCGACAGTACTGCCGCGTCGCGAGCGAGAAAGGCATTCCGCTGGCCTTAATCACCGATATCTGGTGCCCGTGGGCGCGGGATTATCCGATTGATTTACTGCAGGTGAAAACCGATACCGGTCATTTCTGGGATTCACTTGCCCCTGTGAGCTGTTTGTTCAACCTGCTGCTGTCGGGCGTGGTGGAAGCGCTGGGCGATGCGCTCCCGGCGCGCCTGGCCGTAAACCGACAATTACAACAAGAGTTTGGTCAATTCGAACGCTAAAGGAGCGGAGCTATGCCCGTAGAGAGTGAACTGATTGATGTGGCGAAGACGTTCCCCACGCTGCATATCGATCTGAAGTACGCCACCGCCGACAATATTACCGGCCGCCCGATTTACCAGGAGGCGCTGTGCCTGCTGCATACCGACGCGGCCACCGCGCTGGCAAAAGCCATCAGCATTGCCACGCTGGCCGGGCTGAAGCTGGTGGTCTACGACGCCTATCGCCCGCAGCAGGCGCAGGCCCAGCTGTGGGAGGCCTGCCCGAACCCGGAATATGTGGTCGACGTGGCAATTGGCTCTAACCACAGCCGCGGCACGGCCATCGACGTGACCCTGATGGACGAGCATAACGTCGTGCTGGATATGGGCGCCGGTTTTGACGAAATGCATGACCGCTCGCATCCGTATCACCCTTCCGTGCCGCCGCACGCCCAGCGCAACCGTCTGCTGTTGAACGCCATCATGTTCGGCGGCGGTTTTGTCGGGATCGGCAGCGAATGGTGGCACTTCGAACTGCCGAACGCCGCCAGCTACCCGCTGCTTGATGACCGTTTTGCCTGTTTTCCCCTGACGCACACCTCTCTTTGAACCTGGAGCACTGCCATGAAAACATCGCTTCTCACGACCGTCATTGCCGCCACGCTGGCCCTGAGTGCACCGCTGGCGCTGGCTGCCGTCCCGAAAGACATGCTGGTCATCGGTAAAGCCGCCGACCCGCAAACGCTCGACCCGGCCATCACCATTGATAACAACGACTGGACCGTCACCTATCCGTCCTACCAGCGTCTGGTCAAGTACAAGCCAGGCTCTACCGAGGTGGAGGGCGATCTGTCGACGGGCTGGAAAGCTTCCGACGACCAGAAAGAGTGGACCTTCACCCTGGCGGATAACGCCAAATTCTCCGACGGCACGCCGGTCACCGCCGAGGCGGTCAAACTCTCCTTTGAGCGCCTGCTGAAGCTCAGCCAGGGGCCGTCTGAGGCCTTCCCGAAAGATCTGAAAGTGGAGGCCGTTGATGAGCACACGGTGAAATTCACCCTCAGCCAGCCGTTCGCGCCTTTCCTCTACACCCTGGCGAACGACGGCGCCTCCATCATTAACCCGACGGTGCTGAAGGCCAATGCCGCGGACGACGCGCGCGGCTTTCTGGCGCAAAACACCGCTGGCTCCGGGCCGTTTATGTTGAAGAGCTGGCAGAAAGGCCAGCAGCTGGTGCTGGTGCCAAACCCGCACTGGTCGGGCGACAAGCCGCACTTCAAGCGCGTCTCGGTGAAAATTATCGGTGAGAGCGCGTCGCGCCGTCTGCAGCTTTCCCGCGGCGATCTGGACATTGCCGACTCCCTGCCGGTCGATCAGCTGGCGGCCCTGAAGCAGGAAGGCAAAGTCGCCGTCGCCGAATACCCGTCTCTGCGCGTGACCTACCTCTACCTCAACAACAGCAAAGCGCCGCTCAATCAGGTGGATTTACGCCGCGCGGTCTCCTGGGCGACGGACTATGAGGGGATGGTGAAAGGCATTCTGAGCGGCAACGGCAAGCAGATGCGCGGCCCGATCCCGGAAGGCATGTGGGGCTTTGACGCCACGGCCATGCAGTACAGCTTCGACGAAGCCAAAGCTAAAGCAGCCCTGGAGAAGGTCAAAGACAAGCCCGCCAGCCTGACCTTCCTCTACTCGGACAACGATCCAAACTGGGAGCCTATCGCCCTTTCGACTCAGGCCAGCCTCGGCAAGATCGGCATTAACGTCAAGCTGGAGAAACTGGCCAACGCCACCATGCGCGACCGCGTCGGCAAAGGCGATTACGACATCGCCATCGGCAACTGGAGCCCGGATTTTGCCGACCCGTACATGTTTATGAACTACTGGTTCGAATCGGACAAGAAAGGTCTGCCGGGCAACCGTTCGTTCTATGAGAACAAAGAGGTCGATTCCCTGCTGCAGGCCGCGCTGAAAACCACGGACCAGGCGGAACGCACTAAAGATTACCAGCAGGCGCAGAAAGTGGTTATCGACGAGGCGGCCTACGTTTATCTGTTCCAGAAGAACTACCAGCTGGCGATGAACAAAGAGGTCAAAGGCTTCACCTTTAATCCGATGCTCGAGCAGGTGTTTAACATCGCCACCATGAGCAAGTAACCGTTTCGCCGGGGGAAAGTGTATGACGTTCTGGAGCATCGTGCGCCAGCGCTGCTGGGGGTTACTCCTGGTGGTGGCCGGTGTCTGTATTATCACTTTTATTATTTCGCACCTGATCCCCGGCGATCCGGCCCGTCTGCTGGCCGGCGACCGCGCCAGCGACGACATCGTGCAGAACATTCGCCAGCAGCTGGGGCTGGATCAGCCGCTCTACGTTCAGTTTGGCCGCTACGTGGACGCCCTGGCCCACGGTGATTTAGGCACCTCCATCCGTACCGGACGCCCGGTTGCGGAAGACCTGAAGGCCTTTTTCCCCGCCACGCTGGAGCTGGCCTTTTGTTCCCTCCTGCTGGCGCTGGTCATCGGCGTGCCGCTGGGGGTTTTATCGGCGGTGTACCGCAACCGCTGGCTGGATCATCTGGTGCGTTTAATGGCGATGACCGGGATCTCCACCCCGGCCTTCTGGCTTGGGCTGGGCGTCATTGTGCTGTTCTACGGGCACCTGCAAATCCTGCCGGGCGGCGGCAGGCTGGACGACTGGCTCGATCCGCCGACGCACGTCACCGGCTTTTATCTGCTGGACGCGCTGCTGGAAGGCAACGGCGAGGTCTTTTTCAATGCGCTGCAGCACCTGATTTTGCCCTCGCTGACGCTGGCATTCGTGCATCTCGGCATCGTGGCGCGTCAGGTCCGTTCCGCGATGCTGGAGCAGCTTAGCGAAGACTACATTCGCACGGCCCGCGCCAGCGGCCTGCCCGGCTGGTATATCGTCCTGCGCTACGCCCTGCCGAATGCGATGATCCCGTCGATTACCGTGCTCGGGCTGGCGCTGGGGGATCTGCTTTACGGGGCCGTGCTGACCGAAACCGTCTTTGCCTGGCCGGGCATGGGCGCCTGGGTGGTGACGTCCATTCAGGCGCTCGATTTCCCCGCGGTGATGGGCTTTGCCGTCGTTGTTTCGCTGGCCTACGTGCTGGTTAATCTGGTGGTCGATCTGCTTTACCTGTGGATTGACCCGCGAATTGGGCGCGGAGGTGCCGAATGATGTTAACGCAGGAAACGCCCGTCCCGGTTAAACCCGTCAGACAACGCATCAACTGGGCAAAGCTGTTCTGGATGCTGCGCCAAAGTCCGCTCACGATGGTTGGCGGCGTCATTATGCTGGTGATGCTTTTCATTATGCTGGCCGCACCGTGGATCGTGCCGCACGACCCGAACGCGCTGGACCTGACCGCGCGCCTTCAGGCGCCGTCCGCGCAGCACTGGTTTGGTACCGACGAGGTGGGCCGCGATCTGTTCAGCCGCGTGCTGGCGGGCAGCCAGCAGTCCATTACCGCCGGGCTGGCGGTGGTGGTAATTGCGGGCGGCATCGGTTCGCTGCTGGGCTGTCTGTCCGGCGTGCTGGGCGGGCGCGGCGACGCCGTCATCATGCGGGTGATGGACATTATGCTCTCGATACCTTCCCTGGTGCTGACCATGGCGCTGGCCGCCGCGCTCGGGCCAAGCCTGTTTAACGCCATGCTGGCGATTGCGATTGTCCGCATTCCGTTTTACGTCCGCCTGGCGCGCGGCCAAACCCTGGTGGTGCGCCAGTTTACCTACGTGCAGGCCGCCCGCACCTTTGGCGCCTCCCGCTGGCATGTGATCCGCTGGCACATCCTGCGCAACGCCCTGCCGCCGCTGATTGTGCAGGCGTCGCTGGACATCGGCAGCGCCATCCTGATGGCCGCCACGCTGGGGTTTATTGGCCTGGGGGCGCAGCAGCCGACCGCCGAATGGGGCGCGATGGTGGCCGTCGGCCGTAACTACGTTCTGGACCAGTGGTGGTACTGCGCGTTTCCCGGAGCGGCGATTTTGATTACCGCCGTGGGCTTTAACCTGTTTGGGGATGGCATCCGCGATCTGCTGGATCCGAAGTCAGGAGGTAAACAGTGATGACCGACCCGGTTCTCAAGATTGAAGACCTGCATCTGAGCTTCCCGATTTTCCGCGGCGAGGTCCACGCGCTGAACCACGTCTCGCTGGAGATCGGCAGGGGTGAAATTGTCGGCGTGGTGGGCGAATCCGGTTCGGGTAAATCCGTGACCGCCATGCTCGCCATGCGTCTGCTGCCGGAAGGCAGCTACCGCATTCATCATGGTCAGGTGAAATTACTCGGCGAAAATGTCCTGACGGCGTCCGAGAAACAGCTTCGCCAGTGGCGCGGTGCAAAGGTCGCGATGATTTTTCAGGAGCCCATGACCGCCCTCAACCCGACGCGGCGGATTGGCAAACAGATGGTCGAGGTGATCCGCCAGCATCAACCGCTTTCCCGGCGTGAGGCGCAGCAGAAGGCGGTTACCCTGCTGGAAGAGATGCAAATCCCGGACGCGAAAGCGGTCATGGCGCGCTATCCGTTTGAACTCTCCGGCGGCATGCGCCAGCGGGTGATGATTGCCCTTGCCTTCTCCTGCGAGCCGGAGCTGATCGTCGCCGACGAACCAACCACGGCGCTGGACGTCACCGTTCAGCTGCAGGTGCTGCGCCTGCTGAAGCACAAGGCGCGGGCCAGCGGCACCTCGGTGCTGTTTATCAGCCACGATATGGCCGTGGTGTCACAGCTCTGCGACAGAGTGTATGTAATGTATGCGGGCAGCGTGATCGAGAGCGGCACCACGCAAACGCTGATCCACCAGCCCGTGCATCCCTACTCTATTGGTCTGCTGCAGTGCGCGCCGGAAAACGGCCAGCCGCGCGCCCCGCTTCCCGCCATCCCCGGCACGGTGCCCAACCTCAGCCAGCTTCCGCAGGGATGCGCATTCCGCGAGCGCTGCTTTGCCGCCGGGGCGAAATGCAGCGAAACGCCGCGCTTAGCGCCCACTGGCGCAGAGGGCCAACAGGCCGCCTGCTGGTATCCACAACGGGAGAAAGCCCATGTCTGATGTACTGCTGGAACTGGATAGCGTGCACGTGAACTTTGCGGCGCGCAAAAACTGGCTGGGTCGCGTGACGGAACGGGTCCATGCGCTCAACGGGCTCGACCTTGAGATCCGTCGGGGAGAAACGCTTGGCATTGTCGGGGAATCCGGCTGTGGGAAAAGCACGCTCGCCCAGCTGCTGATGGGCATGCTTAAGCCCAGCACCGGCGCCTGCCAGCGGGCGCACCACGCGGGCGGCATGCAGATGGTGTTTCAGGATCCGCTCTCCTCGCTTGACCCGCGCCTGCCGGTCTGGCGAATCATCACCGAGCCGGTGTGGGTGCAAAAGCGCAGCAGCGAGCGCGACCGCCGCCAGCTGGCTGAAAACCTGGCGCTGCAGGTGGGTATTCGCCCGGAATATCTCGACCGGCTTCCGCACGCCTTCTCCGGCGGGCAGCGCCAGCGCATTGCCATCGCCCGGGCGCTCTCGTCCGATCCGGATATCATCGTGCTCGATGAACCCACCAGCGCGCTGGATATTTCCGTGCAGGCGCAGATCCTCAACCTGCTGGTGACCCTGCAACAGCAGCGTAATCTGACCTACGTGTTGATCTCGCATAACGTCTCGGTGGTCCGGCACATGAGCGACCGCGTGGCGGTGATGTACCTTGGGCAGATTGTGGAGCTGGGCAGCGCCGCGCAGGTGCTTGGCGAGCCGCGCCATCCTTACACCCGCCTGCTGCTCGATTCGGTTCCGCGCACCGGTGAACCGCTGGATGAAACGCTGGCCTTACGCAAAACGGAGCTTCCCGGCAACCGCCGTCTGCCCGAAGGCTGTTTTTTCCGCGACCGATGCCCGATGGCCGCGCAGGGGTGCGAGCGTCCTCAGCCGTTACAGCCCTCTCGCGAGGGCCGTGACGTCCGCTGCTGGCGCAGTCTGGGTTAGATTTGCGCCATGCCGCCGTCCACGAACAGCTCGGTGGCGTTAATAAAGCTGGCCGCATCGGAGGCCAGAAACGCCACCGCTTTACCCACCTCACCCGGCGCGCCTAAACGGCCGAGCGGCACCTGAGCGGCCAGCGCGTCGTACAGCCCCTGACGGTGTTCTTCCGGCACGAGGTCGCCAAGCCCCGGGGTTTTGATCGGGCCCGGGCTCACCACGTTGACGCGGATCCCACGGCCCTGCAAATCCAGCGCCCAGGAGCGGGCAAAGTTGCGCACGGCGGCCTTGCTGGCGCTGTAGACGCTAAAGTTTGCCGTCCCCTTAATGGACACCGTCGAGCCGGTCAGAATAATCGACGATCCGGCGGAGAGCAGCGGCAGCGCCTTCTGTACCGTAAACAGCACCCCGCGGACGTTAGTGCCGAAAATCCGGTCAAACTGCTCTTCGGTTATCGCGCCCAGCGGCAGCATATCGCCGCCACCCGCATTGGCGAACAGAATATCGAGGCGGCCTTCTTCTTTGGCTATCCGGGCATAGACCTCGTCCAGGTCCGCCAGTTTTGACACGTCAGCGCGAATGCCCACTGCCGTTGAAGCGATTTCAGCCACCGCCGCGTCCAGCTCGGCCTGACGACGTCCGGTGATGTACACCTTCGCGCCCTGTGCCGCCAGCTCCTGCGCCGTGGCAAGACCGATGCCGGTGCTGCCGCCGGTGACCAGTGCGATTTTTCCTGAGAGAGTCGTTTTCATGTCATTTACCTTTTGTTGGGTTTGCGTTGGACAAACTTTAGCCCTTGCGGGATTAGTGAAAAACCAGCAAAAATGAAAATGACTATTCACATACAGAAATAATAAGAGGGAGCCTCATGGATCAGCTCATGGCGATGCGCGCCTTTACCCGGGTGGTGGAAACCGGCAGCTTTACCCGCGCGGCGGACTCGCTGAACATGCCGATCGCCACGCTGAGCAAGCTGGTGAAATCGCTTGAGACGCATCTGGAGATACGCCTCCTGCACCGGACGACTCGCCGGGTGGTCGCGACGCCGGAAGGGATGGAATACTATGAAAAAGCGCTCAGGGTCTTGATAGATATCGAAGATATCGACAACGCGTTTCGCGTTTCCCGCGCGACGCCCAAAGGGCATTTGCGGGTTGACGTGGGCGGCTCCACCGCCCGGGACGTGCTCATCCCCCTGCTGCCGGATTTTATGCAGCGCTATCCGGAAATCCGCATCGATCTTGGCGTGGCCGATCGTCCGGTGGATCTGATCGGCGGTAACGTAGACTGCGTGATCCGCGGCGGCCCGCTGGACGATTCGACCCTTATCGCTCGCCATATTGGTAACGCCGAAATGGTGACCTGCGCGACGCCGGGCTACCTGAAAAACCATGGCGTTCCAGCCTATCCACAGGAGCTGTGCAACGGCCACAAGCTCATTAGCTACCTCTCGCCCGTCACCGGGCGGGCGTTTCCCTTTCGCTTCAGGCGGCATGGCGAGGCGATGGAAATCAATATCCCCCATTATCTCGGCATAAATGAAAGTAATGCCCACCTGGCGGCGGCCGTGGCAGGATTGGGGATCGTGCAGACGTTTGAGTATTCGGCAAAGCCGTATTTACAGGCGGGAACGCTGGCACCGATCCTGGGCGACTGGCGCCCTGCCGCCTATCCGTTTCATGTGGTTTACCCTCAGAATCGACATCTGACGCACCGTCTGAAGGTGTTTATTGCCTGGCTGGCGGAGGTGTTTCCCGCCGCGCTGAAGGGATAGCCGGGCGCCAGCCCGGCTGAGGCTTAGTTAAGCGTATAGTCCAGCGTAATTTCGGCTTTCAGTAGCTGCGAAACCGGGCAGCCCGCTTTGGCTTTCTGAATAATACCGTCGAACTGCTGAGGGGCGATGCCGGGAACGGTCACCTTGCTCTTCAGGGCAACCTTGGTGATGGCAAAACCGCCGTCCGTTTTATCGAGGGAGACATCCGCGGTGGTATCAATGGCGTCGGCGGTATAGCCCGCTTCGCCGAGCATCAGCGACAGCGCCATCGAGAAGCAGGCCGCATGTGCCGCGCCGATCAGCTCTTCGGGGTTGGTCCCCTTTTCACCCTCAAAACGGGTATTAAAGCCATAAGGCTGTTGATTGAGAACGCCGCTCTCGGTGGAAACCGTTCCTTTACCGCGCTTAATGTCGCCAGACCAGTGTGCCGAACCGTGCTTATGAATAGTCATTCTTGCTCTCCTTTTGGCTTACAAAGGGTTAAGTATAGACTACGCATCTGACTGCCCCTGGAACACAGACAATTCCGGGACTTACACCTGCTGTACCGACAAAAAGGATAAACCTATGGCGCTAAAAATCAGGATGGCCGTTGCGATCGCTACCCTCGCTCTATCGTTGTCTTTGCAGGCGAAAACGCCCGAGAACTTTATCTATACCAGCTCCGGCGAGCTCGACGCGGCGTTCCCGCTCGTTGTGCGAAGCGATATCGGCGGCGTACAGATCGTCTACAACTGGCGCGCGCTTGAGCCTGAGGAGGATCGCTACGATTTCTCGCGCATTGAACGGGATCTCGCGCGTCTTAAGGCTGCCAGGAAAAAGCTTTTTATCCAGATTCAGGACCGTTTCTTTGAGGCGGACGCGCGCTACGTGCCGGATTATCTGATGCACGATAAGCAATACGGAGGCGGGATTGCACTGCAGTTCGATAACCCCGGCGAAGGGAAGCCAGTCGGTTCAGGCTGGGTGGCGCGTCAGTGGGATCCCGCGGTGCGCCAGCGCTACCAGGCGCTGCTGGCCGCCCTCGCGAAACGCTTTGATGGCGAGGTATATGGCGTAAACCTGCCTGAAACCGCCATCGATCTTGACGAAAAAAATCCGCCCGCCGGATTTACCTGCGACAGTTATTTTGCGGGAGAAATGGAAAACCTGGCCTTTGCGCGCAAGGCTTTTCAGAAATCACACGTGGTGCAATACGTGAACTTCTGGCCGTGCGAATGGGATAATGACCGCAACTACATGGGGCGTCTTTTTGCGTATGCCAGCGCCAACAATGTCGGCCTCGGTGGGCCGGACATTGTTCCCAACCGCAAGGCGCATATGAAGAATGCCTATCCTTTCTTCCATAAAAATAAACAGACGCTGCCGCTTATCGCCATGGCGGTTCAGGAACCGACCCTGACCTATAAGAACCCTGAGACCGGCAAGCCCTTCACCAAAGCAGAATTTGATCGGTTCGCGGAAAATTATCTCGGGGCGGATATTATTTTCTGGAGCACGGCCTCCCCCTGGCTAAAGGCTAAGTAAACGACGGCAAACGCCGCGCTCATGCCAGATAGCGGGCCAGCTCATCAAGGAACGCCCGCAGCGCGGCAGGCTGGTATTCCCGGGACTGATAAATGCCATGGATGGCCAGCGGCTTCGGCTCCAGCCCCTCCAGTACCGGCACCAGTAATCCCTGCTCCAGCGCGGCACGCGCCTCACGCTCCGGCAGCATGGCGATACCGCAGTGCTTAATCGCCGCGTCCATCAGCAGCGAAGAGATGCTGGCGCTCAGGTTGCCGCTGACGGCCACGCTCAGGCTTTCGCCCTCCGGCGTCAGGAAGTGCCAGGACTGCCCGGCAAAAAAGCTGTAGTGCAGGCAGTTATGCCGGGCTAGTTCTTCGGGGCTGCCGGGCGTGCCGTGCTGCGCCAGATAGTCCGGCGAGGCGCAAAGGACCGAGCGACACTCCCCCAGCCGACGGGCAATCATGCCGGGTTCAGGGTTATCGGTAATGCGTACGGCAACATCAATGCGCTCTCCCACCAGGCTGACCGGATGGTTGTTCACGTCCAGCTCAATGCGCAGCTGCGGGTAGCGCGAGAGCAGACCGGGCAGGACCGGCGCAATCAGGTGCATGGCTGTAAAGTGCGCGCAGGCCACCCGCAGGGTGCCAGACGGGAGATCTTTTTCCGACTGGCCTTCAATTTCCTGCGAGATCTGCGAGAGCGTTCGCGTTTTTTGCAGCACCTTTTCGCCTGCCGCGGTCAGCGTCAGCTTGCGCGTGGAGCGGTTTACCAGCCGCGTGCCCGCCCATTTCTCCATCTGTTCAAGGTAGCGGCTCACCATTGGGCGGGAAATACCCAGCGCGCGGGCCGCCGCGCTCAAACTTCCCAGCTCGCATATGCGGTTGTAAACCTGAGCGGCAATCACGCGATCCATATCAACTCCATCTGCTCGATTTATGAAACTAAGCATGTCTTGTTTCAGGAATTCTGGCAAATGCGAATTTCCGTACAATAGAGACATTCCTGAACAACAGAGACAACAGCATGAAATTCACTCACCTTGCCCTGCTTTCCACCCTTTTCACGCCGGCTGCTTTTGCCGCGCCGCTGAGCATTGATACCTATAACCCGCAGGAGAAAGGCATTTTCGCGGTCTCCTCCACGCTGGTCTCCGGCCCGAAAGAAGCGGTGTTGTTTGACGCGCAGTTCAGCGTGAAGGATGGCGAAGCGCTGGTAGAGAAAATTCGTCAAAGCGGTAAGACCCTGAACAAGATTGTGATCACCTCCGGCGATCCGGATTTCTATTTTGGCCTGCAGCCGCTGGTCAAAGCCTTCCCGAACGCCAAAGTGGTGGCCACGCAGCACGTGGTTGATCACATCAAGGCTACCAAAGACGCCAAGCTCGCCTTCTGGGGTCCGCAGATGAAAGACGGCGCGCCAACGGAGCTGGTCGTCCCGCAGGTGCTCGCCTCCACCACGTTTATGGTTGACGGGGAGAAGATCGACATCGAACAGCCTGACAGCTATGCGGCCTATGTATGGATCCCGTCCGCAAAGACCATCCTCGGCGGCACTGGCGTAGCCTGGGGGATTCACGTCTGGACGGCGGACACCCAGACAGCGGAAAGCCGTAAGCAGTGGCAGGAAACGCTGGTGAACATGGCGGCGCACAAACCCGAGCGCGTGATCCCGGGTCACTATCTGGGTACCCCGCCAGCCGGGACGGGTGCGATTGATTTTACCCGAGACTATCTCCAGCGCTTTGAAAAGGCCTTGTCCGTTCATAAAGATTCTGCGGGCGTCATCAGCACCCTGAAAAAACAGTATCCGAATCTGGCTGAAGAGAGCTCGCTGGAATTAAGCGCTAAGGTGAATACCGGCGAAATGAAGTGGTAATTTAAACGCTGCTCCTGCTATTTTTTCGAGATAGCAGGAGCACCGTCATAATATTCTCTCAGCGCCACGTCGATTTACCCCCGCATTTCAAAAGCACACAAAAGCATACACTTATGTCATTTTTATTTCTAAGATGAATCTGAGCCACAACCGTGAAAATATTTGCCATTCTGTTTGTGAATTAAATTTTTTGCGAGCCGTACCATTAAACAGACAACGACACGGAGGCAGCATGTTTACTTATTACCCGGCAAATACCGCAGCAGCACAACCTGAACTCGTTAACGCGATTGCACAGGGTCTTCACGCCGAGCACGGTGCTGTGACTGAAGATGACATTTTGATGGAACTCACCAGGTGGGTGGAATCCACAGATAATGACATCCTCAGTGACATCTACCAGCAGACCATTAACTACGTCGTCAGCGGGCAAAACGCACCCTTGTAAAAACCTGCTAAGCTGGATCTGCAACCTAAGGGGTTACATTTCGTTTGCATAAGCAAACTGGTCCTTAAAACTATCAACAGGATTGAGGAGTTAATATGAAATCGAACCGTCAGGCACGCCATATTCTGGGACTGAACTACAAGCTTTCTAATCAGCGCAAAGTGGTGATTGAAGGCGACCACGAAACCCAAGTCACTCACGCCACCGGCAGAAAACGCCACGCGGGCAAGTAAGTTCCAGACTGAGATCCAGAACACCATCGGTAATCCCGGTGGTGTTTTTGTTTATGTGTTGCGGTAATTAATATTTAGCTCCTTTATAATACCGCCGGACCGCACCCCATCGCACAGGCCAGAAAGATGACAAACAGCAGTGTCAGGGACGGATCTTCATAAAAAGAGTGAGTGACATGGACAACAAACTGAAAAAACATCGTTCCTTATACATCCCATACGCCGGACCGGTTTTACTCGAATTCCCCCTGCTCAACAAAGGCAGCGCCTTCAGCATGGAAGAGCGCAGCAGCTTTAACCTGCTGGGCCTGCTGCCAGAAGTGGTTGAAACCATTGAAGAACAGGCAGAGCGCGCGTGGATCCAGTACCAGGGTTTCAAAACGGAAATCGACAAACACATCTACCTGCGTAACATTCAGGACACCAACGAAACCCTCTTCTATCGCCTGGTGCAAAACCATCTCGAAGAGATGATGCCGGTGATCTACACCCCGACGGTGGGTGCCGCGTGCGAGCGTTTCTCAGAGATCTACCGTCGCTCCCGCGGGGTATTCATCTCTTATCAGAACCGTCACAACATGGACGATATTCTGCAGAACGTGCCGAACCACAATATCAAAGTGATTGTGGTGACCGACGGCGAACGTATTCTTGGCCTCGGCGACCAGGGCATTGGCGGGATGGGGATCCCCATCGGTAAACTCTCTCTGTATACCGCCTGCGGGGGGATCAGCCCGGCGTATACCCTGCCGGTGGTGCTGGACGTCGGCACCAACAACCAGCAGCTGCTCAACGACCCGCTCTATATGGGCTGGCGCCATCCGCGTATTACCGACGACGAGTACTATCAGTTTGTCGACGACTTCATCCAGGCCGTGAAGCACCGCTGGCCGGACGTGCTGCTGCAGTTCGAAGACTTCGCGCAGAAAAACGCGATGCCGCTGCTGAACCGCTATCGCGATGAGATCTGCTCCTTTAACGACGATATCCAGGGCACCGCGGCCGTGACGGTGGGTACGCTCATCGCCGCCAGCCGTGCGGCGGGAAGCCAGCTGAGCTACCAGAAAATCGTCTTCCTGGGCGCAGGCTCCGCGGGCTGCGGTATTGCCGAGCAGATTATCGCCCAGACGCAGCGCGAAGGCTTAAGCGAAGAGCTGGCCCGCTCCCGCGTCTTTATGGTGGACCGTTTCGGCCTGCTGACCGACGGCATGCCGAACCTGCTGCCGTTCCAGACCAAGCTGGTGCAGAAACGCGAAAACCTGAAAAACTGGGATACCGACAACGAAGTCCTTTCCCTGCTGGACGTAGTGCGCAACGTGAAGCCGGATATTCTGATCGGCGTTTCCGGGCAAACCGGTCTCTTCACCGAAGAGATTATTCGCGAGATGCACAAGCACTGCGAGCGCCCTATCGTGATGCCGCTGTCTAACCCGACGTCCCGCGTGGAGGCGACGCCGCAGGACATCATCGCCTGGACCGAAGGTAACGCGCTGGTTGCCACCGGCAGCCCGTTCGATCCGGTGGTGTGGAAGGATAAAACCTATCCGATTGCCCAGTGCAACAACTCCTATATCTTCCCGGGCATTGGTTTGGGCGTTATCGCCTCCGGCGCGTCCCGCATCACCGACGAAATGCTGATGTCGGCGAGCGAGACCCTGGCGGGCCACTCGCCGCTGGTCAACGACGGCGAAGGTCTGGTTCTGCCCGAGCTGAAGGACATTCACAAGGTGTCGCGCGCTATCGCGTTTGCGGTGGGTAAAATGGCGCAGCAGCAGGGCGTGGCGGTGAAAACCTCTGCCGACGCGCTGCAGCAGGCCATCGACGACAACTTCTGGAAGCCTGAATACCGCAGCTATCGCCGTACGTCGATTTGATCCGCTTTGACCGTTCCCTCTCCCAGTGGGAGACGCGGTGCGGCCCAATCGCCCGGTGGCGCTTCGCTTACCGGGCCTACGGGGGCTCTCCCTGTGTGCTCAGGAATCCCAGTAATTTTTTTTACCGGATGCGATGAATGTTGCTTCATGAAAATGAATGACTTACAGCGACACCCTGGTCCGGCTGTAAATCGCCGAAGCGTTTCCGTAAGGCCGGGGCGAGGCGCAGGGATGCGCCGAGAGGGCGTGGCCTGCAGGGATGCAGGCTCATGCCCGACCCGATAGCCTGAAGGAATAAGCTGAGGGCACCGCGAAGCGGCGATTTACCGCCGGGAGCCCGGGTCGCCAGGGTGGTGGCGACTGAGCCACCCTGGCACGTTCACCGGTCACATCGCTAAAGAGTAGCAAGGAACATAAAGTGAACGTAATGACCACCAGAGCCGTATGTTCCCCTCACCCTAATCCTCTCCCATAGGAGAGGGAATTACATTCGTCCCACCCCCTAGCCAAACCCCTTTTCCCCCGCTACACTCCTTTCATCCATTAACCCACTGAATATATAAGGAGGCCAATTATGCTGTATCGTGAAATTTTCAATGTTTCACATACATTTGGTGATCGCACCCGCTCAAGCGTTATCGGTATCGTGCTGCGATAACTTCGGCTTGAGCGAAGACACCAACCCCTGAAATCCCTTCTCTCGGGCTTACTGAGTTATCGTCAGCGATGTTTGACGAGGCATAAACATGCCTGTAACTCTTGGGTAAGCAACAATGAGCACTTTACTCACTGCACAATCTTTACGCGTTGATACGGCGTTTGGCACGCTCTTCGACTCACTCTCCTTTACGCTGAAAAAAGGCGACCGCATTGGCCTGCTGGGCGATAACGGCTGCGGCAAAAGTACGCTGCTGAAGGTGCTGGACGGCACGGATTCCCCTGCTGCCGGAACGGTAGCGCTGGCCGGGCATTGCCTGATGGCGCGCGTCGAGCAACATCTCCCGGACGCTATTTTACCGCTCACCATGCTGGATGCCGTCCTGGCCCAGCTGCCCGTAGCGGAACGGGACAGCCTGCGCTGGAAAGCCGAAACGCTGCTGGCAGGCATGGGCTTTACGCCGCAGGATATGATGCTGCACTCCGCCACGCTGAGCGGCGGGCAGCACACCCGCCTGCTGCTGGCCCGGGCGCTGATTCACGAGCCGGACCTGCTCCTGCTGGATGAACCCAGCAACCACCTGGACCTGCCGACCATGCTCTGGCTGGAACACTTCCTGCAGAACTGGTCGGGCAGCTTTGTGCTGGTCTCGCATGACAGACAGCTGCTGGATGCCGTCACCAACGGCAGCTGGATCCTGCGCGATAAAACGCTGCACTACTTTGCCCTTCCCTGCACGGCGGCACGTCAGGCGCTGGAAGCCAAAGATGAGACCGACGCGCAGCGCCACAAGGCGGAGCAAAAGGAGATCGACCGCGTGACCGCCAGCGCCAAACGTCTGGCGACCTGGGGCAAGGTTTACGACAACGAAGACCTGGCCCGCAAAGCCAAACAGATGGAAAAACAGGTCGAACGGCTCAAAGAGAGCCAGACCGCGCTCACGGCGGGCAGCCCGTGGACGTTAATCCTGCGCGGCGACGCGCTGCGGGCTGACCGTCTGCTGGAGATGGAAAACCTCGGCGTCCCGCCCGCGCCTGGGCTATCGCCGCTGTTTAGCATCGAAACGGCGCGGCTGAAAAGCGGCGATCGCGTGGCGATTGTCGGTCGTAACGGCTGCGGTAAATCGTCGTTGATGAAGCTTATCTGGCGACATTTTACGGATGAACCGGCGGACAGCGGGCTGAAAATCCATCCGCGCGTCTCGCCGGGCTACTACGACCAGACGCTGCATCAGCTGCCGGATGACGCCACGCTGCTCGACGCGCTGGAGCCTTTTGCACCGGATCCGCAGAACCGCAAAATGGCGCTCATCAGCGCCGGGTTCCCGTGGTCCCGCCATGGGCAGAAAGTCAGCACGCTCAGCGGCGGCGAGCGTTCGCGCCTGCTGTTCGTGGGCCTGACGCTTGCCCGCTACAGCCTGCTGATGCTGGATGAGCCCACCAACCACCTGGACATGGAAGGCAAAGAGGCGCTGGCGCACACCCTTCAACAGTTCGAAGGCGGCGCGCTGCTGGTCAGCCATGACCGTCAGTTAATTAGCCAAAGCTGCAACCGTTTCTGGCTGATTGAGGACGGTACGCTGAGCGAATGGCACGATGCAGAAGCGGTGTTTGAGCGGCTGCGTGAACGCGCGGGGCTGGTGACAGCCACTGCACCCGCTGTCGCCGCGACGGTTCACCCCTCGCCGCATGACGATCTGCTTGAACGCCTGGTCGCGCTGGAAACGCTGCTGGAAGACGATCTGGCGCGCAAGCCGAAGCATCAAAAGCCGCAGCTCCAGGCACAATGGCGTAAAGAGATAGAGGAGATAGAAGCCCAGCTGTAAGTCTGCGCCCGGCGAGCGCCTCGCCGGGCCAGCATTTTCCCCCCTTAATTATTAGAGGATCGCCGTATTCTTAATCTGAAATCGAATCAAATGATGACATTATGTTGCCGCAGCCTTGCATTACCAGGCTAATGTATTAATCCTTAAGGGGTATTACACCTGCTATGCAGATTCTTATCATGAACAAGGAGATACACATGAAGGCTGCTGTTGTCACTCAGGACCACCAGGTCAACGTCACCGAAAAAACCTTACGCCCGCTTAAGCATGGGGAAGCCCTGCTGAAGATGGAGTGCTGTGGCGTATGCCATACCGATCTTCACGTGAAGAACGGTGATTTTGGCGACAAGACCGGGGTTATCCTGGGCCATGAAGGAATTGGTATCGTGAAAGAAGTCGGCCCTGGCGTGAAGTCGCTGAAAGTCGGCGACCGCGCAAGCGTGGCCTGGTTCTTTGAAGGCTGCGGCCACTGCGAATACTGTAATTCCGGCAACGAAACCCTGTGCCGTGACGTGAAAAACGCCGGTTACTCCGTCGACGGCGGCATGGCGGAAGAGTGCATCGTCACCGCGGATTACGCGGTAAAAGTGCCGGACGGTCTGGATTCGGCGGCGGCCAGCAGCATTACCTGCGCGGGTGTCACCACCTACAAAGCGGTGAAGGTATCGGGTATTAAGCCGGGCCAGTGGATTGCGATTTACGGTCTCGGCGGGTTGGGTAACCTCGCGCTGCAGTACGCCAAAAACGTCTTTAACGCCAAAGTCATCGCCCTTGACGTTAACGACGAACAGCTGAAGCTGGCGGCCAGCATGGGTGCGGATCTCACCATCAACTCCCGCAGCGAAGATGCCGCTAAGATTGTGCAGGAAAAAACCGGCGGCGCGCATGCCGCAGTCGTCACTGCCGTCGCAAAAGCGGCCTTCAACTCGGCGGTAGATGCCGTGCGTGCCGGTGGCCGCGTGGTCGCGGTTGGCCTGCCGCCGGAAGCGATGAGCCTCGATATTCCGCGTCTGGTGCTGGACGGCATTCAGGTGGTGGGTTCGCTGGTCGGCACCCGCCAGGACCTGCAGGAAGCGTTCCAGTTCGCCGCTGAAGGTAAAGTGGTGCCGAAAGTAACGATGCGTCCGATCGAGGACATCAACGCCATCTTTAAAGAGATGGAACAGGGCCAGATCCGTGGCCGTATGGTGATCGACTTACGTTCGTAATCGTTCACCGTTCATCACCGCTCCTCTCCGGGGCGGTTTTTTTATAGCCATTTTCCGGCAATCCTTATCTTAATTCCTTTGTTCCCTTGTTTTCCCCCGCGCCCGATGATGAATCCGACGCTAACAAGAAGATAACAAAGGAATTCACCATGCAAACCCCATTTCGTCTGCCGCTGCTGACGGCGCTCATTCTGACGACCACCGCAGCCTGGTCCGCCGATGCGCCGGTCAAAGGCGGCACGCTGATTTATCTGGAACAACAGGCGCACACCAACCTCTATCCGCCCGCCGGCGGCTTCTACCCGAACGGCGGCATTCTGAACCAGATCACCGACAAACTGACGTGGCAAAATCCAAAGACGCTGCAGGTCGAACCGTGGGTGGCCGAAAGCTGGACCACCAACGCCGATAAAACCGAATACACCTTCAAAATTCGCCCGGGGATCACTTTCTCCGACGGCACGCCGCTGGACGCCAACGCCGTAGCAAAAAACTTTGATACCTACGGCTTAGGTAACAAGGCGCAGCGCCTGCCGGTGTCAGAAGTGATCAATAACTACGATCGCAGCGAAGTGGTCGACCCGCTGACCGTGAAGTTCTACTTCAAAAAACCGTCGCCGGGGTTCCTGCAGGGCACGGCCACGATTGGCTCGGGCCTGGTCTCGCTCAGCACGCTGAAGCGCAACTTTGAAGAGCTGGGTGACGCCCGGCATATCATCGGCTCCGGCCCGTTTGTGGTGAAGGACGAGAAGCTGGGTCGCGAAGTGACGCTGGAAGCGCGTAAGGACTACCAGTGGGGGCCCAAAAATCTGGCGCAACAGGGGCCAGCAAATCTGGACGGCATCAAGTTTATCGTGACTCAGGAAGACAGCGTGCGCGTCGGCGCCCTGCTGGCCGGTCAGGCCGACTTTATTCGCCAGGTGCAGGCGTATGACGAAAAGCAGGCGACAGACCAGGGCTATAAAATCTACGCCGCCCCAACGCGCGGGGTGAACGACAGCATCAGCTTCCGCCCGGATAACCCGCTGGTCTCCGATATTCGCGTGCGCCAGGCGCTGCTGCATGCCACCAATGCAAAACAGGTGGTTGAGACCCTCTTCTCGGCTAACTATCCGCAGGCGAAGTCGGTGATTGCCGATTCCGCCGCGGGCTTTGTCGATCTCAGCGACAAATTGTCCTTTGACCCGGCTAAATCTAACCAGCTGCTGGACGAGGCGGGCTGGAAAGCGGGCAGCGACGGCATCCGCGCCAAAGACGGCCAGCGGCTGGCGCTAACGGTGTATGAATCCCTGCCGCAGCCGCAAAACAAAGAGGTGCTGCAGCTGGTTGCCCAGCAGTGGCGTCAGGTGGGCGTGGCGCTGAGCGTGAAAGCCGGTGACGCAGGCAGCCGCACGCTGGATAACCTTGACCCGCTGAAAACCCCGTTAACCGTCTCCGAAGTAGGCCGCGCCGATCCTGACGTGGTGAAAAGCATGTTCTACCCCGCTAACCGCGACGCGCTGCTGCAAAAAGGCGGCTCCAGCGACAAGGTCAAAAGCTTCCGTGACGACAAGCTGAATGCGCTGCTGGTGGATATCTCCGCCGAAGTCGACCCGCAAAAACGCCTGCAGCTGACCGGCGATGCCCAGCGCTACCTGCTGGATAACGCCTACGTCATTCCGATTTTCGAGGAGCCGCAGGTCTTTGCCGGTGCGCCATGGCTGAAAGGCGTGAATTTTGAAGCGGTCGGCCGCCCGTCGTTCTACGGCGCGTGGCTTGAGAAACACTGAGGAGCTGACGATGCGCCACGCACTTCTTCAACGCTTTGGGCACGGGCTGCTGGTGCTGTGGGCCGCCTTTACCCTCTCGTTCGTGTTGCTCCAGGTGCTGCCGGGCGACGCGGTGCTGATTAAATTTCAGAACCCCGACCTGGGCTTGAGCCCGGCGCAAATCGAGGAGATGCGCGTGGCCTACGGCGCGGACAGCCCGCTGTGGCAGCAGTACGGCCACACGCTGCTGGCGATGCTGCGCGGGGATTTCGGCTACTCGTTACAGGCAGGCGTGCCGGTCAGCGAGCTGATTGCCAGCAATCTGCCGGATACCCTGAGCCTCGCCCTGCCCGCCTTTTTACTCGCGGTTCTGCTGGCGTTTGCGCTGGCCTTTGCGTCGCGTCTGCCGGGTCTGCGCTGGCTAAGTAATACTCTCCAGTCGCTGCCGGTCCTGTTTATCTCCTTACCGACGTTCTGGCTGGGGATTGCCCTCATCCAGCTCTTTTCTTTCCAGCTGCGGCTGATCCCAGTGATTAACCCGACGCCGCTGCAGGGGCTGATCCTGCCGATCGTGACCGTCGCGATCCCGATCTCCGCCCCGCTGGCGCAAATCCTGATGCGCAGCCTGGACCAGGTGGCGACGCAGCCGTTTGTCGCCGTGGCCCGCGCCAAAGGGCTGAGTGAAACCGCCGTCCTGTGGCGTCACGTCACCGGCAACGCCCTGCTGCCGGTACTCAATATTGCCGGGTTGCTGCTGGGCGAGCTGATTGCCGGAGCGCTAATCACCGAAACCGTATTTGGCCGCAGCGGGCTCGGGCAGCTGACCCAGCAGGCGGTAAATAACCAGGACATCGCCGTGCTTCAGGCGGTGGTGATGATTTCCGCCCTCGGCTTTGTCCTGATCAATCTGCTGGTGGACCTGCTGATGCCGCTGCTGGATCCCCGTCTGCAAACCGTTACCGGAGGTGCATCATGAGCCTGGTCGATTACGCTGCCGCGGCGCGAAAACGCGTTCCCGGCTGGCAGGGCGTCGCGTGGCAGCCGGGACTGTGGCTGGCGTGGGCGGTGATTATTCTCACGGTTTTTGCCGCCGTGGCGCCCGGCCTGTTAACCCACTACAGCCCGATTGAGGGCATCGCCGGAGCGCAACGTCTGGCGCCGCAGGCGGGCCACTGGCTCGGCACCGATCAGCTTGGCCGCGATGTTTACACCCGTATTGTGTACGGTGCGTCCCACTCCCTGAGCGCGGCGCTCGCTGCCGTCACGATGGGGCTGGTGGTGGGCACCGGTCTCGGGGTGATCGCCGGGGCGTTCGCCGGACGCGTCGAGTCTTTCCTGATGCGTTTTGTCGACGTGCTGTTGTCCATTCCGTCTCTGCTGCTCTCGCTGACGGTCATTATTCTGCTCGGGTTTGGCACCGTTAACGCCGCCATTGCCGTCGGCGTGGCCTCCATTGCCAGCTTCGCCCGCCTCGCGCGCGGTGAAGTGGTGCGCATCCGCCATACGGATTATGTCGAGGCGGCGTTTGGCAGCGGCGGGACGTTCCTGGCGGTGCTGTGGCGACACATCCTGCCCAACGCCTTAACCGCCGTCCTTGCCTTTGCCACGCTGCAGTTTGGTCAGGCCATTCTGGCCCTCTCCACGCTGAGCTTTCTCGGCTACGGCACCCCGCCGCCCGTACCGGAATGGGGCTTATTGATCGCCGAAGGCCGTAACTATCTCTCTACCGCCTGGTGGCTAACCACCTTCCCCGGCGTGGTCGTCATCGCCGTCGTGCTGGCCACCAACCGTATCAGCCAGCAGTTCAGCGGAGGCCTGAAATGACCGTACTCTCGGTAGAAAACCTGACCATCAGCTACCGTACCGCGCGCCGGTGGCGCGAGGTGGTGCATAACGTTAGCTTCGCCCTTCAGCCGGGGGAAATGCTGGCCTTTGTCGGCGAGTCCGGTTCCGGCAAAACGACCACGGCGCAGGCGATCATTGGTCTGCTGGCGGATAACGCCCGACGCGATGCCGGGAAAATCGTGCTCAACGGCGAGGAGATTAGCCGGTGGTCAGCGAAGCGTCTCGATACCCTTCGCGGCGCGAGAATCAGCCTGGTTCCGCAGGATCCGGGTAATTCACTCAATCCGGTGAAGACGATCGGCGCGCAGGTCGGGGAAATTATTCAGCTGCACCAGAAGGTGACTCACGCCCAACGCGACGAGCAGGTGCTCGCCCTGCTGAAAAAGGTCGGCCTGAGTCACCCCGAACAGCGCATGAAGCAGTACCCGCATCAGCTCTCCGGCGGGATGAAACAGCGCGTGCTGATTGCCATCGCCATTGCCCTGAGCCCGGACGTCATCATTGCCGATGAGCCCACCAGCGCGCTGGACGTGACGGTGCAAAAACGCATTCTCGACCTGCTGGATATCCTGCGCCGGGAATCGGGCACCGCCGTTCTGTTTGTCACCCACGATCTGGCCCTGGCAGCCCAGCGCGCGGACAGGCTGCTGGTGTTTCGCAACGGCGAGGTTCAGGAGCACGGCGACACCGCCGATATCGTCCGCACGCCGCAGCACGCCTACACCCGTCAGCTGCTGAGCGATCTTCAGGGCCAGCGCCTGACCATCGCCCCGGTAGCCGGTCTCCCGCTCGCGTCACCGGCCATTCGCGCCCGGGCCATCAGCAAACGGTTCTCGCTGGGTAAAGGTCATCAGCTTCAGGCGCTGGATCGGGTGACGTTTGACGTCAGACGCGGCAGCACCCATGCGCTGGTCGGTGAGTCCGGCTCCGGGAAGACCACTCTCGCCCGTATTTTGCTGGGTTTTGAACAGGCGGATAACGGACAGGTCATTATTGATGACATTGATGCCACCGCGCTCAGCCGCGAGGCCCGCCGTCAACTGCGCCAGAAGATCCAGTTTGTTTACCAGAACCCGTTCGCCTCTCTCGACCCGCGTCAGACGCTGTTTGACATCATCGAAGAGCCCCTGAAGAACTTTTCTCGCCTCGCCAAGGCGGAGCGAAAGGCCCGGGTGGAGACCGTGGCGCAGCGGGTTGCCCTGCCCGTCGAACTCCTGAGCCGCACCGCCAGAGAGCTTTCAGGCGGGCAGCGACAGCGCGTGGCCATCGCCCGGGCGCTGATCCTGGAGCCGACCATTCTGGTGCTGGACGAAGCCACCTCCGCGCTGGACGTCACCGTCCAGGCGCAAATTCTGGCACTGCTTCAGCAGCTGCAGCAGCAGCTGGGATTAACCTACCTGTTCATCACGCACGATCTCTCTACCGTTCGCCGGATCGCCCACAGCGTCACGGTGCTGCGCAGCGGTCAGGTGGTCGAACACGGTGACGTCGAAACCTTATTCACGTCGCCACAGAACGACTATACCCGCGAGCTGATTGCCGCCATTCCCCATTTTTCACCCGCTACGGAGGAGTTCGCATGACGCGAAAACGCCTGGGATTTTTCACCCGCCTGCTTGACGATGCCACGCCAAAAGAGCGCTATCGTCTTGCTACAGAACAGATCCGCCACGCTGAACGCCACGGTTTTGACAGCGCCTGGATTGCGCAGCACCACTTCCATGAGAATGAAGGCGGCCTGCCGTCGCCACTGCTGTTTCTGGCCCACGTTGCGGCGCATACCGAAACCATTCGGCTGGGTACGGCCATCATAACCCTGCCGATGGAAAACCCGCTGCGTGTGGCGGAAGATGCCGCCGTGCTGGACTTACTCGCCGATGGACGTCTCGAAGTCGGTTTTGGTTCGGGCGGCACGCCGACCTCTTTCCTGCCGTTCGGACTGACGTTTGAACAGCGCGGCGCGGCCTTTGCTGACCATTTGCATGTGATCCAGAGCGCCTGGCGCGGGGATTCGCTCACCCATCCGGATAATCACCTTTACCCGCCAGCGCCGCAGCTGGCTGACAGGATCTGGATTGCCACCTTTTCCGTCGACGGCGCCGTTCGCGCCGCGCAAGCCGGACACGGTTTAATGCTCTCCCGCACGCAGCCGCGCCCGGCAGACCAGTTGGATCTCACGCTCGACGCGATCCAGAACCCGATTGTGGATGCCTATCTTGAGGCGCTACCCGCCGGTACCTCACCGCGCATTCTGGCTTCTCGTACGGCATTCGTCGCCGACAGCGATGACTATGCGCTGAAGGTCGCCACGCCGGGTCTCACCAGGCAGGCCCAGCAGCATCGCGCTGCCGGACACGCGGTTAAAGGTGACACTGTCACAGATTTTCGTCGCCAGTTCGACGCCCACATCGGTTCGCCCGAGACGGTGCTGCGTTCGCTGCAGGCCGATTCCGTTCTCCGGCGCGCCACGGACATCTCATTCCAGGTCCATTCGGTCGAGCCCACCCATCGCGACACGCTGCGCTCCATCGAACTGATCGCCGAACATATTGCCCCCCATATCCATTGAGGAGATACCTATGTCATTAAGTCACGACATTCTCGCCGAGCTGGCGGAAATCAAACCCGGTTCCCCTCTGGCAGAGGCGCGCGCCACGCGGGACGCCGCCACGCGCCACGCCCAGGGCAGCTACGAAATCTTATTTACCCAGCAGGATAGCGATTTTGCGCTGGACGAGCGCTTCGCCGTCGCGGCAAAAGTTGCCAGGTGGCACAACGCGGAGGCGCTGGCCGCGCACTATGCGGGGTTTGGCCTGGCAGACCCGACCTCAGACCGTCTGACGCCGGCGCTCAATTTCGCGCGCCTGCTGACCTTCTCCCCCGTTGAAGCCACGCCGACATCGTTAAGGGCGCTGATCCAGGCGGGATGGAGCAAGGAAGGCATCGTGACGCTGGCGCAGCTTATCGCCTTTGTCAGCTTCCAGAGCCGACTGATTGCCGGGCTGCGGCTGCTGAACGACAGGCCCGTCGCCACAAGCGATGCGCCGGTGGCGGCAGGCGTCTGGCACACGACCGCCACCACGGCCACCGGAAAGGCGGCTCCCGTCGCCTTTACCCAGCAGGAGCTGGGCTGGGAGCCGTGGATCGCCGCCAAACCGCTGGCGGATTTTCGTGATGACGAGGTTGCTATACTGGCGAAGTTTGGCCACACCGATTCCGACTATTTCCGCCTGCTGGGGCGCAACCTGCCGGTGCTTGAACAGCGCACGCTAACGGATAAAGGGATTTTTTATACGCCGGGGGGGTTGCCGCGCGCCGAGCGCGAGCTGGCCGCAACGGTCGCCAGTAAAATTAACGGCTGCATCTACTGCGCATCTGTCCATGCGCGGAAAGCCAGCCAGCTGTCAAAGGATGACGCGGCGGTAGAGGCCCTGCTGGCCGTGCGTCCGGGGCAATCCCTGAGCGAGGGGCAGTCTGCGCGCTGGCAGGCGGAGATTAATTTTGCAGCGGCGCTGTCGGTTACCCCGCCTGCCGCCACGCCGCTGCACCTTGCCGCGCTGGAAAAAGAGGGGCTGGACACCTTAGCCCAGCTTGATCTGGTGCAGTCCGCCGCGTTCTTCGCCTGGGCCAACCGCCTGATGCTGACCCTGGGCGAGCCCTGGCTTGCCTGACTTCCATCAGGCTAGCGCACGCGCGTTAGCCTGAGCCTGCCTGGCACGCAGGTAACCGTAGATCAGTAATGCACTCATGGCCGAGAACGAGAGTAACGCCGCAGGCAGCGTGACGTAGCGCCAGCTAAAGCCGAGGGTAATCATCATCCCACCAAAGTACGCCCCGATAGCGCTGCCGAGATTAAACGCCATCTGCCCTCCGGCCGCCCCCAGCATCTCGCCGCCCTTCGCATTTTGCAGAAGCAAAATTTGCAGCGGCGCAGAGAGCGCGAACAGCCCGGCACAGCAGATAAAGCCCATCACCAGCGAGGCCGTTTTCAGTTCGCCCAGGGCGAAAAGCAGCAGCAGCGAGGCGACAATCACCATGTCGGTAGTCGCCGCAATGCGCAGCGGGCTAAAGCGCCCCGAGAGCTTGCCGCTCAGCAGATTGCCCAACACCATGCCAAGGCCCATCAGCATCATGATGATCGTCATCATGCCTTCGGAAAAGCCAGAAACGTTGACCATAAACGGCTTAACGAAGCTGAACCACGCGAACACACCGGCGTTACCAAACATGGTGGCGGCAAAAATCAGCCAGGGCTCCGGTTTCTTCAGGAACTGGAACTGCTCGGTCAGTTTAATTTCTGATTTGTCATGGATGTCCGGCACCCAGATCAGCACCGAGAGGATCACCAGCGCATCGAACAGGGCTATCAGTAAAAAGGTATAACGCCAGCTGAACTGGTGCCCCAGCCAGGTGCCGAGCGGCACACCCACCAGGTTGGCGACGGTCATTCCGGCGATCATCCCGGCCACCGCGACCGTCACCTTCCCGGGCGGCGCAATTTTAGACAGAATAATCGCCCCAACGCCAAAAATGGCGCCGTGCGGAAAACCGGAAATCAGCCGCCCCAGCGCCAGCCAGAAATATGACGTAGAAAACGTAAACAGAGCATTGCCAACAGCGCACATCGCCACCAGAAACAGCAGCGTGGTTTTTAACGAGAACTTGCCGGAGAAGAGCGCCACAATCGGGGCGCCAATCACCACGCCGAAGGCATAAAACGAGATCATATTCCCGGCGGAGGGAATCGAAATACCGGTGTCATGCGCCAGCTCGGTTAACACGCCCATGATGCCAAATTCAGCCATGCCCAGGCCAAATGTGCCAAGCGCCAACGAAAATATTGTCTTTTTCATACCTCAACCACGGGTTAATCACTCGCAGCGGGCATTATTGAATAATCTTGTATGGTGAGCCAGTTCAAATCAGATGGCTGACAGGTTAATCCATTGATTCAGGAGTTTTCTCCAACTGCTACGCGGTGGGATTGGCAAACAAAAAGCCCCGGCAGGCGTCAGGGCTTTAAAGGGTTTAAGGTCTGGCTTTTACGGTGCGCTCTCTGCCGCTGCTTTAGCGCCTGTAATCGCGCCAGCATTGAAAATAGGATGCTCATGATTGTTCGTTACGTCACGAACGCGGTAGATTTTCCATTCATCATCTTCACGACGAAGAAATACCTCAAGATGGATGCTTCTCCCGTTACCCGCCCCTTCAATGACGTGGACTACTTCACCGTTTAAAAATGGTCTGGCGTTTTCCACTCGTAACGCAGGTATCCATTCACGGGAGTAATCTTGTGTATACGTAAAATAGTCAGACTCTATTAACTCTTGTTCAGAGATTTCCTGAATGGTATTAATGCGAGCAATCGTATCAGCAGAAACATATTTACGCAGTTCGTCGGCAGGATAAGGCCTGGCTTCATCGCTGCCGAATACGGAAAGATAGGATTTATAAAATGATTCGGTAGCGTCTTGTGCGCTACGTTCTTGATTGGCAGCCGAACTACATCCCACCAGCAACATAACGAATGATAATAATATCCTTTTCATCAATGCATCCTGTAAATTTTAAAGGATGGTTGCATTTTGCGGTATCCAGGCCCCGGATACATACTTTTTTGAACGAAATCAGAAATCCATTGTGTACCGTCATACATAGTCATGTGGCCTATGCCATTTCCACCTGGGTATGGCTGTATCACGGCCACATCACCAGCAATTAACGTTGAACCAGGCGGCAGCTCACTGAATCCAGCACGTAATAATTCAACCCCATAATCTTTTGCATAATCTGTGTTCGCTACCTTAACACCGCCAGCCAGAATGGCAAGGCGGGTAAACTTAGCACATTCACTATGAGAGCGTCCCAGAGCGTGTGAACGGAGATACGAAACCGCAGCGTCTTTATTCCAACTCATTCTTAGTTCCTTTAAGTAAATAAGAATGAAATTATCACATTAACCACACATAGAGTGTGGTATTAAATGTGCTGATTTTATTGCATCTGCATAGGGAAACAGGTGCTTAGCACCTTCGTTAATACCTCTGTATCTGCTTAAAAAAGTGTCGAGACATTAATTACCTAAAAACAATACGCATAATATCAGGTGGATTACACTTCATAGTGCGGCCTCGCTTTTTCCGCACCGGACAACCTGAGGATGACAATCATGGGAAGCAAAAAGAAAACCCCTGTCGCTGTTGATGTCGTATCGAATGCACCGCTTAAGACCAAAGAGTATGAAAAAGAGCTCCGCCGCCTGCACGTCGAACTGGTTAAGCTCCAGCAGTGGGTCGTCGCCAAAGGGTTAAAAGTGTGTATTGTTTTTGAAGGACGTGATGGCGCCGGCAAAGGCGGCACCATTAAAGCGATCACCGAGCGCGTCAGCCCGCGCGTGTTTCGCGTTGTTGCGCTCCCTGCTCCGACTGAAAAGGAAAAAAGCCAGCTTTACTTCCAGCGCTATGTGCCCCACCTGCCTTCGGCGGGTGAAATCGTGATCTTCGATCGCAGCTGGTATAACCGCGCGGGCGTGGAACGGGTGATGGGGTTCTGCACGGAGGAACAGGCGGAGAAATTTTTAGACGGCGCGCCGGTTATGGAAAAAGCGATGGTCGATGCCGGCATTATCCTGCTGAAGTACTGGCTGGAGGTGACGCCGAAAGAGCAGGAGCGCCGCCTGCGCGACCGTATTAACGATGGGCGTAAGATCTGGAAGCTGTCGCCGATGGATATTAAATCCTTTAACCTCTGGGACGAGTACACCCGCGCCCGCGACGCCATGTTTGAAGCCACCGACACCGCCTGGGCGCCGTGGTTTGTGGCGCGTTCAGAGGATAAAAAACGCGTGCGCCTGAATATTATTTCGCATCTGCTTTCGCAGATCCCGTATAAAGAAATTCACGTCGACAAGGTGGATTTACCGAAGCGCAAAATCGGCAAAGTCAAACCCACAAAATACCCGTTCCGGTATGTGGAAGAGCGGTTCTGATTTGAAGAGTAGGCCCGCGCAAGCGCAGCGCCGCCGGGCAAAGCCGACGGCGCAGGTTTTACTTCATCCCTTCCGTACTTTCCTGTTTCGCTTCCAGCCGTTCCACGTCACGGTACCAGCGTGGGTGGTGTTTCTGCGCCCAGCGGCGGCTCACCTTCCCTTCAATCATGCCTTTAATCGATCCTTTCACCCAGAACGCCATATACATATGGATCAGGATGGCGTGAATCAGGATGATGGCCGACGTCGCGTGGATCAGCAGCGCGTAGCGAATCACCTGTATCGGGAAGTAGTGTGCAAAATACGGACGCCAGATCATCACCCCGGTCACCAGCAGCACAAAAATCATGCTCATGATGGTCCAGAACATCATCTTCTGTCCGGCGTTGTATTTCCCCACCTTCGCGACTTTGTGCTCGTTACCCTTCAGGACTTCAACGATCCCTTTCACCCAGGGGATATCCTGCTTGTCCGGAATATTGTGATGAACGAAGCGCACGAACATAAACATCAGCACCACGAAAATCAGCACGCCGAAGAACGGGTGCAGAATGCGCCCCATCTGCGGCGTACCGAAGGTTTCGGTCAGCCACTGCAGCGTCGGGAAGAAGAACGAAATTCCCGATACCGCCACCAGGAAGAAGCAGATCACTACCGTCCAGTGACAGGCGCGATCGACAAATTTGGTGCGCACTATCATTTTCGACTTACTCATGATGCTCCTCCTCGTCGTCATCCACCTCTTTGTTTGGCCCGATACCGATGTAGTGATAAATCAGCCCGGCAAAGGTGGCGATAAAGCCCGCCGCGGAGAGCGGCTTGAGCGCCCCTTTCCACAGGTTGATGGAAGTATCGATCGCCGGATCCTTCGGCAGGTTGTGGTACAGCCCCGGCTGGTCGCTATGGTGCAGCACATACATCACGTGCGTACCGCCCACGCCCTGCGGGTTGTAAATGCCCGCCTTGTCGTAGCCCCGCGCTTTGAGCTTATCGACGCGTTCCTGCGCCACGTCCAGCATCTCTTTTTTGGTGCCAAAGTGAATGGCGCCGGTTGGACAGGTCTTCACGCAGGCAGGCTCCTGCCCGACGCTGACGCGGTCCACGCACAGGGTGCATTTGTATACCCGGTTATCCTCTTTATTGAGGCGCGGGATATTAAACGGGCAGCCCGCGATGCAGTACCCGCAGCCGATGCAGTTGTCCTGCTGGAAATCGACGATTCCGTTGGCGTACTGGATAATTGCCCCGGCAGACGGGCACGCCTTCAGGCAGCCCGGATCTTCACAGTGCATGCAGCCGTCTTTGCGGATCAGCCACTCCAGCCTGCCGTTCTGGTCGGTTTCGCTAAAGCGCATCACCGTCCAGGATTTGGCACTCAGATCCGCCGGATTGTCGTAGACCCCAACGCAGTGCCCCACCTCGTCGCGAATATCGTTCCACTCCGAACAGGCCACCTGACAGGCCTTACAGCCCACGCAGGAGGAGACGTCGATAAGCTTGGCGACCTCTGCCTTGTAGTCCCGCGCGCGAGGCGCGGGAGTGATCGGGTTGGTCGCGGAGCGTTTAATTATGTCTTGTGTTTCCATCGCCATTTAATCGCTCCTTACGCTTTCTCGATGTTGACCAGAAACGCTTTGTACTCCGGCGTTTGCGAGTTGGAATCGCCGACGTTTGGCGTCAGGGTGTTGGCGATATAGCCTTTCTGCGCCACCCCTTCAAAGCCCCAGTGCAACGGGATACCGACGGTTTCCACCTGCTGGCCGTGCACGTTCAGCGACTGCAGGCGGCGGGTGACCACCGCCACCGCGCGGATAAAGCCGCGCTTGCTGCTCACCTTCACGCGATCGCCGTTGGCGATGCCCTTCGCTTTCGCCAGCGTTTCGCTTATCTCCACAAACTGTTCCGGCTGCGCGATGGCGTTAAGACGCGCGTGCTTGGTCCAGGTATGGAAATGCTCGGTCAGGCGGTAGGTCGTCCCTACGTACGGGAACTTGTCCTTTTTGCCCAGACGCAGCACGTCGTCTTCGTAGATACGCACCACCGGGCTGGAGACCACGTTCGGGTGCAGCGGGTTGGTGCCGAGCGGCGTTTCCATTGGCTCGTAGTGTTCCGGGAACGGCCCTTCCGCCAGCTTGTTGAGGGCGAACAGGCGTCCCAGCCCTTCCGGCTGCATGATAAACGGCCCGGTGTTGCTGCCCGGCGCGGCGGTGCTGTAGTCCGGGATGTCGTTCCCCGTCCACTTCGTCCCGTTCCACTGGATCAGCATGCGCTTCGGATCCCACGGCTTGCCGTTCACGTCGGCGGACGCACGGTTGTAGAGCACGCGACGGTTCAGCGGCCATGCCCAAGCCCAGCCCAGCGTGTTACCCAGGCCTGACGGGTCAGCGTTGTCGCGGTTGGCCATCTGGTTACCCTGCTCCGTCCAGCTGCCGGTGTAGATCCAGCAGGATGATGCCGTGGTACCGTCGTCACGCAGCAGCGCGAAGCTGTTCAGCAGCTGGCCTTTCTTCGCCACCAGATTGCCGTTCGCGTCATACAGATCCGCCAGCGCCACGCCGTTGTTCTCTTTCGCGACCTCTTCGGATTCAGGACGAGCCGGCTGCTTGTAGTGCCAGCTCATCTTCAGCAGCGGCTCTGCACCTTTGCCGCCTTCGGTGCGGTACATTTCGCGCAGGCGGTGGTAAATCCCGGCCAGGATTTCGCCGTCGTTACGCGCTTCGCCCGGGGCGTCCTGGCCTTTCCAGTGCCACTGCAGCCAGCGGCCGGAGTTGGAAATAGAGCCGTCCTCTTCCGCAAAGCAGGTGGACGGCAGGCGGAACACTTCGGTCTGAATCGAGGCCGGATCGACATCGTTTGACTCCCCGTGGTTCTGCCAGAAGGTGGAGGTCTCGGTCACCAGCGGATCGATAACCACCATGTACTTCAGCTTGCTCAGGCTGCGAACGACTTTGTTCTTGTCCGGGAAGGAGGCCACCGGGTTGAAGCCCTGGCAGATATACCCCGTGACGTCGCCCTTATCCATCATGTTGAAATACTTGATGACGTCATAAGCCTGATCCCACTTCGGCAGCCACTCAAAGCCCCAGTCGTTCTCTTTCTGCGCCGCATCGCCGTAGAAGGATTTCATCAGGCTGACGTAGAACTTCGGATAGTTGCTCCAGTAGTTCACCTGATCCGGCAGCGTCGCTTTTGGCGTATTGGCCTCAAGATATGCTTGCAGATCGGCCTGCTTTTCAGACGGCAGCGTCAGGTAGCCCGGCAGGCTGGTGGAGAGCAGACCGAGATCGGTCAGGCCCTGAATGTTTGAGTGGCCGCGCAGCGCGTTCACGCCGCCGCCTGCCATGCCCATGTTGCCGAGCAGCAGCTGGATCATCGCCATGGTACGGATGTTCTGCGCGCCCACGGTGTGCTGCGTCCAGCCCAGCGCGTACAGGAACGTGGTGGTTCTGTCGGCGGCGCTGGTGGAAGCCAGCACTTCACACACCTTCAGGAAGTCCGCTTTCGGCGTGCCGCAGATGTTCTCCACGACGTCCGGCGTATAGCGGGAGACGTGCTGCTTCAGCAGGTTCCACACGCAGCGCGGATGCGTGAGCGTTTCATCGCGCATCGCATAGCCGTTTTCATCGAACTGATAGTTCCAGGACGTTTTATCGTACTGGCGTTTTTCGGCGTCATAGCCGCTAAACAGCCCGTCTTCGAAGGCAAAATCATCCCGCACCAGCAGGTTCGCGTTGGTGTAGTGCTTAACGTAGTCCGCGTTGATTTTGTTGTTTTCGATCAGGTACAGCAGCACGCCGGACAGGAACGTAATGTCCGTACCGGAGCGGATCGGCGCATAGATATCGGCCACCGATGCCGTACGCGTAAAGCGCGGATCGACGACGATAAGCGTCGCATCGTTGTTGTTTTTCGCTTCCATCGCCCAGCGGAACCCCACCGGATGGGCTTCAGCGGCGTTACCGCCCATCACCACGACGACGTTCGCGTTTTTGATATCAACCCAGTGGTTGGTCATCGCACCGCGACCAAATGTTGGAGCAAGACTTGCTACCGTTGGTCCGTGTCAGACGCGCGCCTGGTTGTCTACCGCCAGCATGCCGAGCGAGCGCACAAATTTTTGCGTCAGCATGCCGGTTTCATTACTGGCCGCCGAGGCGCATAGCATGCCGGTGGAAAGCCAGCGGTTGACCGTCACGCCCTGCGCGTTCTTTTCAATAAAGTTGGCGTCGCGGTCGGCTTTCATCAATTTCGCAATACGGGAGAAGGCCTCATCCCAGGAGATACGCTGCCATTTGTCGGAGCCCGGCGCGCGGTATTCGGGGTAGCGCAGGCGGTTTTCGCTGTGGACGTAGTCCAGCAGCCCCGCCCCTTTCGGGCATAACGCCCCGCGGCTCACCGGATGATCCGGATCCCCTTCAATGTGATAAATCGCTTCTCTGGCGTTCTTCGCGCCATCGCCCAGGCTATACATTAAAAGCCCACAACCCACGGAGCAGTATGTGCAGGTGTTACGGATCTCTTTGGCGCGCAGCAGTTTATAGTTGCGCGCCTGAGCCAGCGCCATTTTGGGAGCAAATCCCAGCATTGCGGCTGTTGTTCCGGCCATACCGCCCGCGCAGATTTTAAAAAATTGTCTGCGGCTGACGTCCATTGCTGTCCTCGTTATCTGAAAAGACTTCGCGCCGCAAACTAACAGCAAAGCCCCTGATTTTTTTGCGTCAAATCAAGGTCATCAGCCTTCCCCCCCTTAATAGTCACCTCCGCAACGTTTCATTACCCCTTTTTGATTAACGGCTTAAGAGAATAATTCACGACAGCGACAGGCGTAATGCGATACATTTTTCCTTTAATTTTTATTGTAATGGCGAGTAATGGACAGAAAGAGAGCAACGCTTATTGGGCTGGCGGCAATACTGTTATGGAGCACCATGGTCGGCCTTATTCGCAGCGTGAGTGAAGGATTGGGCCCTGTTGGCGGTGCCGCGATGATTTACACCCTCAGCGGATTACTGTGTCTGGTGACGGTAGGATTTCCTGATATCCGACGGTTTTCTCCCCGCTATCTTATTGCCGGCAGCGTTTTATTTGTCAGCTACGAAATATGTCTGGCGCTGTCGCTGGGCTATGCCGCAACGCGATCGCAGGCGATTGAAGTGGGCATGGTCAATTACCTTTGGCCGAGCCTGACGATCGTATTTGCGATTTTGTTCAACGGGCAAAAGTCTAGCCTGTGGGTGATCCCCGGCTTGCTCATTTCGCTGCTGGGCGTGTGCTGGGTATTGGGCGGCGAAGAAGGATTACACCTTGAGGAAATAACCCGGAATGTCGTTTCCAGCCCTCTGAGCTATGCGCTGGCGTTTGCCGGGGCCTTTATCTGGGCCGCCTATTGCACCGTCACCAGCAAATTTGCGAAAGGGCAAAACGGCATCACCCTGTTTGTTTTGCTGACCGCGCTGAGTCTGTGGGTGAAATATGCCCTGAGCGATCAGCCCGACATGGTGTTCACGCTTCCGGTAGTCGTGAAGCTGGTTATGTGCGGTATCGCGCTTGGGTTTGGTTACGCCGCCTGGAATATTGGCATCCTGCACGGTAACGTCACGGTTCTGGCTGCCGTATCCTATTTTACCCCCGTGCTTTCTGCCGCGCTTGCCGCCGCGGTGCTAAGCTCCCCCCTTTCATTCTCGTTCTGGCAAGGCGCGCTGATGGTCTGCGCCGGGTCGTTGCTCTGCTGGTACGCCACACGAAAATAACGCTGCTCGACTGGCCGGGGGAATTTCAACCCGGCAACATAATTAACATAAATTTAAAATGTGATCAGGCATCAGAATATTTATCATGATAATAGAGCGTCTGTTTAAGTTCGGTTTATATTGAACGCCTTCTGTAAAGCCATCTGAAGCGAGTTGACACAAACTGACAACCCAGTGAAATTAGTGAGTGATGAATATTAACGCCCTGGATAGCATGGCGTGCAATAATTCAGCTCTGACAGTTTTATGATAATATGCGGAATAGACGCTGAAAAATTAAAACAACCCATTGTTTTTAAAGAAAAGCAGCAATACCCCCCTCATTAAACCCTCGGAAATTGCGAAATTTAACGCGATAAACAAAAACCATCAGAAATTATAGTAAAAGCAATAACCCCACTGACTAAATAACTATTAATCGTATAAATTCCGACCATATTGTTTGAATGATCGCCTTCTCACACGATCGAGATCACACTAATTGAAATTATCTCTAATATTTTGAAACTTATTATTGAAATAAGACTACGAGATTTTTAAGAATAGCATGCCATTGACGAACAGCCTCGTTTAGAAATCGTTCAAAGTGGTTCAGGAAATACCGAAAAAAATTATAAGGAACATTTAAGATGAAACTTAAATTAGTTGCAGTGGCAGTCACTTCCATGCTGGCAGCAGGCGTTGTTAACGCTGCCGAAATTTACAACAAAGACGGTAACAAGCTGGATCTGTACGGTAAAGTGACAGGTCTGCACTATTTCTCTGATGATGCTGGCGCAGATGGCGATAAAACCTACATGCGTATCGGCTTCAAGGGTGAAACCCAGGTTAACGATCAGCTGTCCGGTTACGGCCAGTGGGAATACCAGATTCAGGGCAACAAGGACGAAGGCGACAACCAGTCCTGGACTCGTGTGGCGTTTGCAGGTCTGAAGTTCGCGGAAGCAGGTTCATTCGATTACGGTCGTAACTACGGCGTGATTTACGACGTGACCTCCTGGACCGACGTTCTGCCAGAATTCGGCGGTGACACCTATGGTGCCGACAACTTCCTGCAGTCTCGTGCTAACGGCGTGGCAACCTACCGTAATCAGGACTTCTTTGGTCTGGTTGACGGCCTGAACTTTGCTCTGCAGTATCAGGGTAAAAACGGCAGCGTAAGTGGTGAAAACACCAGCGGTCGCAGCCTGCTGAACCAGAACGGTGACGGCTATGGCGCATCCCTGACTTACGATCTGGGCGAAGGCTTCAGCGTAGGTGGTGCAATGTCCTCCTCCCGTCGTACCGCTGACCAGAATGCGGCTGGCGTATACGGTGAAGGCGACCGCGCAGAAGTATACAGCGGTGGTGTGAAATACGACGCGAACAACATTTACCTCGCGGCGCAATACTCTCAGACCTACAATGCAACCCGTTTCGGTACCTCTAACAACAAGCGTACCGACATTTACGGCTTTGCAAATAAGGCGCAAAACTTCGAAGTTGTGGCCCAGTATCAGTTCGACTTTGGCCTGCGTCCGTCTATCGCTTACCTGCAGTCTAAAGGCAAAGACATCGAAAACTTCGGCGACCAGGATCTGGTGAAATACATCGATGTTGGCACGACCTATTATTTTAACAAAAACATGTCCACCTACGTGGATTACAAAATCAACCTGCTCGATGACAACACGTTCACTCGCCAGGCAGGCATCGGTACCGACAACATCGTAGCGCTGGGTCTGACCTACCAGTTCTAAATCTTGTCTCTCCAAAAGCCAGCTGAACAGCTGGCTTTTTTATCGCCCTCTTTTACCCGCCAGACGACTCCCCGCCCGCTGCCCGTCGCAGCCAGTTTTGCAGCAGCTTGCCGTCCTCGGTCATCTCTGAATCTGAGCGCACGCAGAGGTAATAGTCGCGTCCGTCATCAATCGGTAGGTCAAAGATCTTCACCAGCTCACCGCTCTCAAGATACGGCGCAATCAGCGGCTCCCGCATCAGCGCACACCCCAGACCCGCCTGTACGCCCGCCAGCGTCAGCAGACCGTCCTCAAACATTGGACCGCTGCGGCGAACGGGACGCTTCACCCCCTGCTGTACAAACCACTGCGCCCACGTCGTGCGCTCCTCATCGTGCAGCAGCGGCATCTGCAGCAGTTGCTCAGGCGTGTCGATATGGCCGTGAATACGCAAAAACGCGCGGCTGCACACCGGCACCATCTGTCCGGAAATCAGCTTTTCACTCTGATAGCCCGCCCACTGGCCGTTGCCAAAACGAATCGACATATCCGACGCGTCGCTCAGATAGTTACGATGGTTGGCATACACCACGTTAATCTCGGTCTGCGGGTTGGCGCGCATAAACGCAGGCAAGCGCGGGATAAACCACCCCATACCAAAAAGCGGGATCAGGCTGATGGTGACCTGACGCGTTTGTGCCTGCTCCGCCAGATGCTCCGTCGCCTGGCGCAGCACGTTAAACGCCGCACGGATCGAGCGGTAATATTCCCGCCCGTGCTGGCTCAGCACCAGCCTGCGCCCCTGACGCTCCGTCAGCGGCATTTGCAGGTACCCTTCGAGCACCCTGAGCTGATGGCTGACGGCCGACGGAGAAATGTCCAGCTCCTGCGCGGCCAGCGTGACGCTGCCCAGCCGGGCGATGGCCTCAAAGGCACGCACAGCCCGAAGCGGCGGATCGTTTGCAAGGCGACTTTCTGCATACGCAGGCAGGCCAACCAATTGTTCTGTTTTATTCATATGTTGATTTCTTTAGGCTTTTCACCCAAAAATAGGTCTTCATTATATTTATATAAATCATAAAGAAAGAACAATATCTATTTATCATAAGAAATAATAGATGCGTATTTTACAATTTAATTCATTTATTGGATGGTAGCCGCAGAACGAGCACTTTGCGGGTACAGACGTTGGATACACTCATACAACAACTGATCAACGGTGTGATGCTGGGAAGCATCTACGCGCTTATCGCGCTGGGCTATACCATGGTGTATGGCATTTTGCGCATTATTAACTTTGCTCACGGCGATATTCTGATGGTCGGCGCGCTCACCACGCTCTCCGCCATTAACGCCCTGAATACCACCTTCCCGCATATGCCGCAGCTGTTGCAGCTCGGCGTTGCCCTGATGATTGCCATGGCCGTCTGCGCCCTGCTGGCGATGGCCGTGGAACGCTTTGCCTACCGTCGACTGCGCAACGCCCCGCGCCTCGCGCCGCTGATCTCGGGTATCGGCGTTTCGGTCCTGCTGCAAACCGTGGCGATGATTATCTGGACGCGCAACCCGCTGATGTTCCCGCAGATCCTGCCGATGGACCCTATCGCCGTCACGTCAGGCAGCGAAGCGCATCCTCCTGCCATCGTCACCGTCACCGGTATCGTCACCGTTGTCCTTGCGCTGGCGGTGATGACCGGGCTCTGGCTGCTGGTGGAATACACCCGTCTGGGGCGCGGCATGCGCGCCGTGGCGGAAAACCCGCGCGTGGCCACGCTGATGGGGGTTAACCCAAACGCCATCATCACCCTGACGTTTGCGATTGGTGGGGCGTTTGCCGCGCTGGCAGGCGTGATGATGGCCAGCAACTACGGTAACGCCAGCTTCTCGATGGGCTTTTTACCTGGGATCAAGGCCTTTACCGCCGCCGTGCTGGGGGGCATTGGCAACATTCGTGGCGCCATGATTGGCGGCATCCTGCTCGGCATTATCGAAGCGCTGGGCGCAGGCTACCTGGGTGAACTGACCCACGGCGTATTTGGCAGCAACTATCAGGATGTCTTTGCCTTTATGGTGCTGATCCTGGTGCTGGTCTTCCGTCCGGCTGGCCTGCTGGGCGAGCGCGTGGCGAACAGGGCGTAAGGAATACCATGACAACACTTCAACTCCAGACCCCGGCGACGACGCGCAAATTCTGGTCAGGCATGAGCCTGTTCTGCCTCGCGCTGCTGATTGCGCCCGTGGTGGCCACGCAGCTTGGCGGCAACTACTGGGTGCGCGTCATCGACTTCGCCCTGCTCTACATCATGCTGGCGCTCGGGCTTAACATTGTGGTGGGCTATACCGGCCTGCTGGACATGGGCTTTATCGCCTTTTACGCGGTCGGCGCCTACCTCGCGGCACTGATGGCTTCCCCGCACCTGCTGGAGGTGTTCCCGATCCTCGGCGTCTGGTTCCCGGAGGGGCTGCACACCTCGTATCTGCTCATTATTCCGCTGGCCGCCCTCGTCGCGGCCGTCTGCGGGATGTTACTCGGTGCTCCTACGCTCAAGCTGCGCGGGGACTACCTGGCGATAGTGACCCTCGGCTTTGGCGAAATTATCCGCATCCTGATGCGTAACCTCGACCGTCCGGTAAACATTACCAATGGCGCTAAGGGCATTACCGGGGTGGATACGCTGAACCTTTTCGGCCTGAAGTTCAGCGGCGTATACCACTGGTTTGGTTTCAAAGTGCCTGCCCTGTGGCTGTGGTACTACCTGCTGATGCTGGTCATTGTGGCGATTATTTTTGTCTGCCTGCGCCTGCAGCATTCCCGAATTGGTCGCGCCTGGCACGCCATCCGCGAGGATGAAGATGTGGCGCGCGCGATGGGCATCAACGTGCGTAACTATAAATTGCTCGCCTTTGCGATGGGCGCCTCCTTTGGCGGCGTGGCGGGTGCGCTTTTCGGCGCGTTTCAGGGCTTTGTCTCCCCGGAGTCCTTCACGTTACAGGAATCGATTGCCGTACTGGCGATGGTGGTGCTGGGCGGCATGGGGCACATTCCGGGCGTGATCCTGGGCGCGGTACTGCTTACCGCCCTGCCGGAACTGCTGCGCAGCCAGGCAGCACCGGTTCAGCAGGCGCTGTTCGGTACGGTGCTGATTGACCCGGAAGTGCTGCGCCAGCTGTTTTACGGTCTGGCACTGGTGCTGGTTATGCTGGTGCGCCCGTCCGGGATCTGGCCGGTACGCCACAAGGAGGCGAAGGCATGAGACTGTTAACCGTACGCAACATGACAAAACGCTTCGGCGGGCTGACTGCTGTAGATGACGTTTCCTTAACCGTGAACAAAGGCGAGATCTACGGACTGATCGGCCCCAACGGCGCGGGAAAAACCACCTGCTTTAACCTCATCACCGGCCTTTATCCGGCGGACAGCGGCGAGTTTTCGATAGCGGATAAGCCCTATTTCCCAAAACACATAGAGAAAGTGACCGCCGCCGGGATTGCGCGCACCTTCCAGAACGTGCGCCTCTTCAACGACATGTCGGTACTGGAAAACGTGATGGTGGGCCGCCACGTGCGCACCCGGAACGGCCTGTGGGCCGCGCTGAGCCGCCACAAACGCGCCCGTGAGGAAGAGAAACAGACCCGCGAGCTGGCCTGGCACTGGCTGGACTATACCGGCATTGCGCAGTTCGCCCACTATCGCGCCTGCGACCTGGCCTATGGCCATCAGCGTCGGCTTGAAATCGCCCGCGCGCTGGCAACGGATCCGCTGCTGCTGGCGCTGGATGAACCCGCCGCCGGGATGAACGCGGCGGAAAAAGTGGCGCTCGGCGAGCTGCTCATCCGTATCCGCGATGACGGCAAAACCCTGCTGATGATTGAGCATGACGTCAAGCTGGTGATGGGCATCTGCGATCGCCTGACGGTCCTTGATTACGGCAAAACGCTCGCCACCGGCACGCCGGAAAGCGTGCGGCGCGACCCGGCAGTGGTCGCCGCCTGGCTTGGAGGTAACGCCCATGTCTGAATTACTGAAGGTGGAACGTCTGGACGTGCATTACGGCGGCATTCAGGCCGTACGCGATGTCTCCTTTACCCTGCGCGAGGGCGAACAGGCTACGCTGATCGGCGCGAACGGCGCGGGGAAAAGCTCCACCGTGCGCGCCATTACCGGGCTGGAAAGCTTTAGCGGCAGCATTGACTTCAACGGTAAAGCGGTACGTAAACAGAGCCCGGAGAACCTGCTTCGCGACGGGCTGGTGATGGTCCCGGAGGGCCGCGGGATCTTCTCCCGCATGACGGTGCTGGAAAACCTGCAGATGGGCGCCTGGCTCAGGCGTGACACTGTCACCGCCAGGCGCGAGATGAACGAAATTTTCGAGCGCTTCCCGCGTCTGGGCGAACGCCAGCATCAGCTTGCCGGTCTGCTGTCCGGCGGCGAGCAACAGCTGCTGGCCCTTAACCGCGCCCTGCTCAGTCGCCCGCGCCTGCTGATCCTCGACGAGCCGTCAATGGGCCTTGCCCCGAAGATGGTCGAGAACATTTTTGCCGTTATTGCCGGGCTGCGCGAGCGCGGCGTCGCCCTGCTGCTTATCGAACAAAACGCTCGTCTCGCGCTGGAAGTCACCGACAGCGCGTGGGTCATGGACAGCGGCAGCATTGTTCATCATGGCGAATCGAAAGCGCTCCTCAACGACGACCAGATTGCACAGATTTATTTGGGCGAAATGCCCGTTTAACCACACCAGCCAACATCAGGGAAATACAATGAAAACAGTAAAAATCAGTGCGCTCAGCGCCGCTATTCTGCTCGGCGGTTTTGCCTCAACGTCCGCGTGGGCCGCCGACGGTGAAACCGTGGTCATCGGACTAGCAGGCCCGCTGACCGGCCCGTCTGCCCGTATCGGGAAAGATCTGGAGAACGGCGCGCAGCTGGCCATTGACGACATTAACAAGCAGCACCCGACCATCGGCGGCAAAGCGGTGACCTTCAAACTGCAGTCCGAAGACGATCAGTCCGACCCGCGCACCGCCGTAGCCGTCGCGCAGCGTCTGGTGGATAGCGGCGTGGCGGGCGTGGTCGGTCACTGGAATACCGGCACCAGCATTCCGGCGGCCCGCATTTATCACGATGCGGGTATTGCCCAGGTGGCGCCGGTCGCAACCGGTCATGCCTATACCCAACAGGGTTTTGACACCAGCTTCCGCGTGATGGGCCACGACGATGACGGCGGTCAGCTCGCCGGTCAGTACGCGGTTAACTCCCTGAAAGCCAAACGCATTGCGGTGATCGACGACCGTACCGCCTTCGGTCAGGGTCTGGCAGACCAGTTTATAAAATCGCTGGAAGCCCAGGGCGTGAAAATTGTCGATCGTCAGTACGTGGATGACAAAACGGTCGATTTCAGCGCCGTACTGACCGCCATCCGCAGTAAAAACGCCGATCTGATCTTCTTCGGCGGCGTCGACAGCCAGGCCGCACCGCTGGCGCGCCGCATCAAACAGCTGGGCATGAACGCCACGCTGATGGGCGCAGGCGGATTCGTCAGCCAGACGTTCCTCAAGCTGGCGCAGAAAGAAGGCGAAGGCGTTGTGGCGCTGGAGCCGGGTCTGCCCGTTGACCAGATGCCGGGTGGTAAAGCGTTCGAGCAGGCGTACCAGTCCCGCTACCACACCCATATCGAACTGCACGCCCCGTTCGCCTATGACGCCACCCGCGTGCTGGTGGCGGCGATGGAAAAAGCAGACTCCGTTGAGCCGTCCGACTATCTGCCCGCCCTGCGCGCCATCAGCTATTCCGGCGTTACCGGACAGATCGCGTTTGATAAAGAGGGCAACCTGAAATCGCCGTCGTTCACGGTCTATAAGGTTGTCGACGGCAAATGGCAGCCGCAGACCGTGCTGGGCGGCGCAAAAGCGAAGTAACGCAGCGAGGCAATGTGATGAGTAATAATAATGAGCTGGGCATTCTCGCCCGCCGCAAAATTGAAGCCGAAATTATTAAGCCAATTTATGAAATCCTGGTGCGCGAGATAGGGAAAGACCGCGCCCAGGCGGTGATTGGTGAGGCCATTGAGCAGGCCGCGATTGACGCTGGCAAAGGGTTTGCCAGCAAAGAACCCAACGGCGCGAACATCAAGAGCTTTATCGCCCTGCAGTATCTGTGGGAGAAAGATAACGCCCTGGAGGTGAAGGTGATCGACGCCGACGACCAGCAGTACAACTACAACGTGACCCGCTGTCGCTACGCGGAGATGTACCACGAGATGGGGCTGGGCGAAATTGGTCACCTGCTCTCCTGCGCGCGCGATGAAAAATTCATCGTGGGCTATGCGCCCGACGTAGAGCTAACCCGCACCACCACCATTATGCAGGGCGGCGCGTGCTGTGATTTCCGCTACCGCTGCAGTAAGGACAAGCCATGATCCGCGTCAACGCCGAACGGCTGTGGTCAACGCTTGAGATGATGGCGCAGATCGGCGGTACGCCCGCCGGTGGCGTCACCCGTCTGGCACTGAGCGAGGAAGATCGCGTTGCGCGTAATCTGCTTCGCGACTGGGCGCTGGACGCCGGTTTTACCTGTGACGTCGACAGCATGGGCAATATGTTTATCCGTCGTGCGGGGAAAAATCCGCAGCTTGCCCCGGTCATGACCGGTTCGCACGTGGATACGCAGCCGCTGGGGGGGAACTACGACGGGGTTTACGGCGTGCTGGCCGGGCTGGAGCTGCTGCGAACGCTCAACGACCATCACATTGAGACGGAACGTGACGTTGTGCTGGTCAACTGGACCAACGAAGAAGGCGCGCGCTTCGCGCCAGCCATGCTCGCTTCAGGGGTCTGGACGGGGCAATTTAGCGAAGCATACGCCCACGCCCGCGCGGATAGCGACGGTATCAGCGTGGGTGAAGCGCTGGAAAGCATCGGCTACCGGGGTGAAGCCCCTGCCCGCGCGTTTCCGGTTCACGCCTGCTACGAGCTGCACATCGAACAGGGCCCGATTCTGGAAGACGAAGCCCTGGATATCGGGTTAGTCCGCGCGGCAATGGGCCAGCGCTGGTTTACCCTGACGCTGGACGGGTTTGCCGCCCACGCGGGCACCACGCCGATGCACAGCCGCCGCGACGCGCTGACCGCCTTCGCGGAGCTGGCGCTGAAGGTGGAGGAGATTGGCTATCGGCATGCGCCGGACGGACGGGCGACGATCGGTATGGCGCAGGTTACGCCAAACTCGCGCAACGTCGTGCCGTCTCGGGTGGTCTGCAGCGTGGAGTTTCGCCATCCGGCGCAGACGGCGCTGGAAGCCATGGAGGCAGCGCTGCATAAGGTGGCTGAAAGCCTGAGCCTGCGCGGGGTGGCGGCTGTCGTTGAGCGCATCTTTGACTACGCGCCCATCGCGTTTGATGCCGAATGTCTGGCCCGCACGGAGAAGGCCGTGGCGGAACTGGGCTACTCGGCGAAACCGATGGTCTCCGGCGCGGGACATGACGCCTGCTATGTCAGCAAAATTGCCCCTGCCAGCATGATTTTTATCCCCTGCGTGAAGGGCATCAGCCATAACGAAGCGGAAAGGATCCTGCCGGAGTGGTCGGAAAAAGGGGCAAACGTGCTGTTGCACAGCGTGTTGGCCGCGGCCCAGGAAAAATAAACCGGGTGGCGCGGCTCGGACAACCGCGCCCGTAGGCCCGGTAAGCGCAGCGCCACCGGGCGTGTTTTACCCCTTCGGCACCTTCGCCAGGCTGAACCAGATCCCCACTGCCAGCAACAGCAGCATTCCGCCTGCACTCCCCAGCGCCACGCTGTGGGAGGTAATAAACGCGCTTTTCGCCGCCTCAATCACCGGCTCCGCGAGGGACGGCGTCAGATCCTGCGCCACCTTCATTGCTTCACCAATCGATGACGAGGCTTTATCGGCGAGCGAGGCATGCAGCCCCTGCGGCAGCGCAATCGACACCGAGAAGCTGCGGGTCAACAGCAGACCAAAAATGGCGATCCCCAGCCCGGCCCCCAGCTCATAGGACATGGTTTCAATGGCTCCGGCGGCTGCCGCCTTCTCTTTCGGCGCGGCCGCCATAATGGCCGAGGTCGAGGCCAGCAGCGCGCTGGCGGCACTGAAGCCGAGCAGCACCATCAGCCCCCACGCCTGCCACTGCTGCGTGCTGAAGTCGAGCGTCGACAGGCCGATAAAGCTGACCGCGCTCAGCCCCATGCCACCCGCAGCGACAATGCGTAGCCCCAGACGGCCCACCAGCACACCGGCAATCGGTCCGCTGAACCCGCTGGCCACCATTACCGGGAGCATAAACATGCCCGCCTCGAACGGCGTAAAGCCATGGACAAACTGCAGTTCCTGCGCCATCAGCAATTCAAAGCCCACCAGGGCGATCATCGCCGTCATCGCCATTACCACGCCGCTTAAAATGATGCGGTGACAGAACAGGCGCATGTCGATCATCGGCACGCGGGCGCGCAGCTGGATGCGCACAAAAATAAACAGCATCACGGCACCCGTCAGCAGGGTACACGCCACCAGCCACGGCGCCAGAGCGCCCTTAAGCGCGGTTTTGGCGCTGTAGACCAGCAGCAAAATCGCCACAATCAGCATGATGGCATGGCTGATATTCAGCGGCTGCTCCGGTCGGCCCTGCTGACGGGGGACAAAACGCGCGGCCAGCGACACCACCACCAGCACAATCGGTACGTTGATCAAAAACACCGATCCCCAGTAAAAATGCTCGAGCAGCATACCGCCAATCAGCGGGCCAAACGCTGCCCCGCCGGAACCGACCGCCGCCCAGACGCCGAGCGCGATGTTGCGATCTTTCGCGTCGGTAAAGAGCGTGCGGATCCCCGCCAGAGTGGCAGGAATGATCATGGCCGCACCAATCGCCAGCGAGGCGCGCGCCGCGATCAGCCACCCTGCTGAGGGGGCAAACGCTGCCGCCAGCGATGACAGGCCAAACAGCGTACTGCCGATCATCAACAACCGTTTAAAACCGATGCGGTCACCCAGGGCGCCCATCGGCAGCACCATTCCCGCCATCACCAGCGAGTAAATATCGATGATCCACAATAGTTCATTGCCGCTGGCGCCCAGCGTCATGCTCAATGTCGGCGCCGCTACGTGCAGCACCGTCGCGTCAATCGCCACCGGGATATACACCAGCACGATAATCACTAACGCTAACCACTGACGAAACATAAATTTCCTTTTCATCTCAAACCTGGACACATGTCCAGATTGCGATCCTACGTAAAGTTGAACGCGTGTCCAGCTTTTTGTTACACTCGTTTCATTCCTATTGAGAGTAGTGAAAAAATGCAATATTTGAGCAAGGAAGAGAGACGGGAAGCGATCCTGCAGGCCGCGATGCGCGTGGCGCTGGCCGAGGGGCTGGCAGCCATGACGGTACGGCGAATTGCCGCTGAAGCGGGCGTCGCGACCGGACAGGTCCACCACCACTTCGCCTCCGGCGGCGAGCTAAAATCGCTGGCCTTTGTGCGCGTGATCCGCGAGCTGCTGGATGCCGACGTGGTGGGTGAAAACGCCAGCTGGCGGGAACGGCTGCACAGCATGCTCGGCAGTGACGACGGCGGGCTTGAGCCTTACATTCGCCTCTGGCGGGAAGCTCAAATTCTCGCCAGCCGGGATCCTGAAATCAACGCGGCTTACGCCCTAACCATGGAGATGTGGCATCAGGAGACCGTGGCGATTATCCGCGCCGGGGCGGAGGCCAACGCCTTTACGCTTACCGATCGCGCGGAAAATATTGCCTGGCGATTGATCGGGCTGGTTTGTGGGCTTGATGGGATCACGATTTTAAATATGCCCGAAATGGACGATGCGGCGTTTAATAAGCATCTCGATAAACTTATCTCCCTCGAATTGGGTTAATACTCCCAACGGAGTATTATTTACCGCGAGTTTTACAATTAGTAACACATTAAGCGAACCCATATTTCCTTTCGAATCTCAGGGGTTCGCTTTTTTATCTATCCTTTCAGTTGTATCCAAAAACATCCAATAAACCAACCAGCGCACTCACATCTATCTAACTGTTTTCATTTGTTTTCTCTTCATTCTGGCGAGCAAGAGGGTGATATGTCACAACAAAGTGAGAAGAGTAATCCGCATCTGTTAAGTAACTGGAAACCGGAAAATGTGCAATTTTGGGAAAACAAAGGAAAACATATCGCGCGAAGAAACCTGTGGATTTCTGTCGCCTGTTTGCTGTTAGCGTTTTGCGTCTGGATGTTATTTAGCGCCATTGCCGTCAATCTGAATAAAGTCGGATTTAATTTCACCACCGATCAACTTTTTATGCTAACGGCATTACCTTCTCTCTCCGGCGCGATATTGCGCGTCCCCTATTCGTTTATGGTGCCCATATTTGGCGGACGATACTGGACGGTATTGAGTACCGTCATCCTGATCATTCCCTGCGTCTGGCTGGGGATGGCCATCCAGAACACCGCGACGCCTTACTGGATCTTTATCGTGATTGCCCTGCTCTGCGGCTTTGCAGGCGCCAACTTTGCCTCCAGCATGGGCAACATCAGCTTCTTCTTCCCCAAGGCAAAACAGGGTAGCGCGCTCGGTATTAACGGCGGGCTCGGCAACCTGGGCGTCAGCGTGATGCAGCTGGTCGCGCCGCTGGTGATCTTCCTGCCGATGTTTACCTTCCTGGGCGTGGAGGGCGTACCGCAGGATGACGGTTCCACCCTGTGGCTGGCCAATGCGGCCTGGATCTGGGCGCCGCTGCTGCTGCTGGCCACCCTTGCGGCCTTCTTTGGAATGAACGATATCGCCAGCTCCAAGGCCTCTATCGCCAGCCAGCTCCCGGTGCTGAAGCGCTTTCATCTCTGGCTGCTGAGCCTGCTTTATCTGGCGACCTTCGGCTCGTTTATCGGCTTCTCGGCGGGCTTTGCCATGCTGTCAAAAACCCAGTTTCCGGACGTCAACATTCTGCACCTCGCCTTCTTTGGCCCCCTAATCGGTGCGCTGGCGCGATCAGCGGGCGGGATGATCTCTGACAAACTGGGCGGCGTGCGGGTCACGCTGATTAACTTCGTCTTTATGGCCCTCTTCAGCGCCCTGATCTTCCTGACGCTGCCCGGCTCTGGCTCCGGCAGCTTCGTCGCGTTCTATCTGGTCTTTATGGGGCTGTTCCTCACCGCCGGGCTCGGCAGCGGATCCACCTTCCAGATGATCGCGATTATTTTCCGCCAAATCACGCTCGACCGCGTCAAAAAGCAGGGCGGCACGGACGAGCAGGCGCAGCACGAAGCGGTGACAGAAACCGCCGCCGCGCTGGGCTTTATCTCCGCTATCGGCGCCGTTGGCGGGTTCTTCATTCCCAAAGCCTTTGGCACCTCGCTGGCAATGACCGGATCGCCGGTCGGCGCCATGAAGGTGTTCCTCGTGTTTTACATCGTCTGCGTGCTCGTTACCTGGCTGGTGTATGGCCGCAAATCCGCAAAACAAGAATAACTACACGTCCGAAGCAGGAGAAATGTCATGAGCAAACTGTTGGATCGCTTTCGTTATTTCAAAACAAAGGGGGACAGCTTCGCCAACGGGCACGGGCAGGTATATAACACCAACCGCGACTGGGAGGACGGCTACCGTCAGCGCTGGCAGTTCGACAAGATCGTGCGCTCCACCCACGGCGTGAACTGTACCGGCTCCTGCAGCTGGAAGATTTACGTTAAAAACGGCCTCGTGACCTGGGAAACCCAGCAGACAGATTACCCACGCACCCGCCCTGACCTGCCCAACCACGAACCGCGCGGCTGCCCGCGTGGCGCAAGCTACTCGTGGTATCTCTACAGCGCCAACCGTCTTAAATACCCACTGGTGCGCCGCAGGCTGATTGAGCTGTGGCGCGAGGCGCTGGCGCAGCATACCGATCCGGTGCTGGCCTGGGACGCCATCCAGAGCGATCCGCAAAAGGCGCAAAGCTACAGGAAGGCGCGGGGTAAAGGCGGGTTTATCCGCTCAAACTGGAAAGAGCTGAACCAGCTGATCGCCACCGCCAACGTCTGGACCATCAAAAACTATGGTCCGGACCGCGTGGCCGGTTTTTCCCCTATTCCGGCGATGTCGATGGTCTCCTACGCCGCCGGCACGCGCTATCTTTCCCTGCTGGGCGGTACCTGCCTGAGCTTCTACGACTGGTACTGCGACCTGCCGCCGGCGTCGCCGATGACCTGGGGCGAGCAGACCGACGTGCCGGAGTCCGCCGACTGGTACAACTCCAGCTACATCATCGCCTGGGGCTCGAACGTGCCGCAGACCCGAACCCCGGACGCCCATTTCTTCACCGAGGTGCGCTACAAGGGCACCAAAACCGTCGCCATCACGCCGGACTTCTCGGAGGTGGCGAAGCTGAGCGACCAGTGGCTGGCCCCCAAACAGGGCACCGACAGCGCCCTCGCCATGGCGATGGGCCACGTGATCCTCAAAGAGTTCCACCTCGATAACCCAAGCGATTACTTCCTCAACTACTGCCGCCGCTATACCGACATGCCGATGCTGGTGCTGCTGGATGAGCAGGAAGACGGTCGCGTGGTGCCGGGACGTATGCTGCGCGCCTCGGACCTGGTTGACGGGCTGGGGGAAGCCAATAACCCGGAATGGAAGACCGTCGCCTTTGATATTGCCGGGAACCTGGTGGTGCCAAACGGCTCCATCGGCTTCCGCTGGGGAGAAAAAGGCAAATGGAACCTGGAGCCACAGGCTGCGGGCCACGACACCGAACTGACGCTGTCGCTGCTCATCACCCACGACAGCGTGGCGGACGTCGCCTTCCCCTACTTTGGCGGCAACGAGAACCCGCATTTCCGCAGCGTGAAGCAGGATCCGGTGCTGACGCGCCGCGTGCCGAGCAAAACCCTGCCCCTCGCCGACGGCAGCGAGAAACGGGTAGTCAGCGTTTACGATCTGGTGCTGGCGAACTACGGTCTCGATCGCGGTCTGGAGGACAGCAACGCCGCAGAGAGCTATGACCAGGTCAAAGCCTATACCCCCGCCTGGGGCGAGCAGATCACCGGCGTGCCCGCCCGGCTGATTGAAAAAATCGCCCGCGAGTTTGCCGACACGGCGCACAAAACCCACGGCCGGTCGATGATCATTCTCGGTGCAGGGGTGAACCACTGGTACCACATGGACATGAACTACCGCGGGATGATCAACATGCTGGTCTTCTGCGGCTGCGTCGGGCAGAGCGGCGGCGGCTGGTCGCACTATGTCGGCCAGGAGAAGCTGCGCCCGCAAACCGGCTGGCTGCCGCTGGCCTTCGCGCTGGACTGGAACCGTCCGCCGCGCCAGATGAACAGCACCTCCTTCTTCTACAACCACGCCAGCCAGTGGCGCTACGAGAAGCTGACCGCGCAGGAGCTGCTCTCTCCGCTGGCGGACGCCTCGAGGTTCACCGGCCACCTGATTGATTTTAACGTCCGCGCCGAGCGTATGGGCTGGCTGCCGTCGGCGCCGCAGCTCAACCTCAACCCGCTGCACATCAAAGCCCGCGCGGACGCGGCGGGCATGACGCCGCAGGCGTACACCGTTCAGGCGTTAAAATCGGGCGATATCCGCTTCGCCTGCGAGCAGCCGGACAACGGCAAGAACCATCCGCGCAACCTGTTCGTCTGGCGCTCTAACCTGCTCGGCTCGTCCGGGAAAGGCCACGAGTACATGCTGAAATACCTGCTCGGCACCGAGAGCGGGATTCAGGGCGAGGATTTAGGCTCAACCGACGACGTGAAGCCTGAGGAAGTGGAGTGGCAGACCGCCGCCATTGAGGGCAAGCTCGACCTGCTGGTCACGCTCGACTTCCGCATGTCCAGCACCTGCCTGTTCTCGGATATCGTCCTGCCGACCGCCACCTGGTATGAAAAAGACGATATGAATACCTCGGACATGCATCCATTTATTCACCCGCTCTCGGCCGCCGTCGACCCGGCGTGGGAGTCCCGCAGCGACTGGGAGATCTACAAGGGCATTGCCAGAGTATTCTCCGAGGTCTGCGTCGGGCATCTCGGCACCGAAACCGACGTGGTGTTACAGCCGCTACAGCACGACTCCCCCGCGGAGCTGTCGCAGCCGTTTGACATTCAGGACTGGCGCAAAGGGGAATGCGATCTGATCCCCGGTAAAACGGCGCCGAACATCGCGGTCGTCGAGCGGAACTACCCGGAAACTTACGAACGCTTCACCGCCCTCGGCCCGCTGATGGATAAGCTCGGCAACGGCGGGAAAGGCATATCGTGGAACACGCAGAGCGAGGTCGATTTCCTCGGCAAGCTCAACTACGTCAAGCTCGACGGCCCGGCGAAAGGCCGCCCGCGCATTGAAACTGCCATTGACGCTTCAGAGGTGATCCTCGCCCTTGCGCCGGAAACCAACGGCCAGGTGGCGGTGAAGGCCTGGGAAGCGCTCGGCGAGCTGACCGGGCGCGATCACACCCATCTGGCGCTGAACAAGGAAGACGAGAAGATCCGCTTCCGCGATATCCAGGCGCAGCCGCGTAAAATCATCTCCAGCCCGACCTGGTCCGGCCTGGAGAGCGAGCACGTCTCCTATAACGCGGGCTATACCAACGTTCACGAGCTGATCCCGTGGCGTACCCTTTCCGGCCGCCAGCAGCTGTATCAGGATCATCCCTGGATGCGCGCGTTCGGCGAAAGTCTGGTGGCCTATCGTCCACCGATTGACACCCGCAGCGTCACCCATATGCGCGAGATCCCGCCGAACGGCTTCCCGGAAAAAGCGCTCAACTTCCTGACGCCGCACCAGAAATGGGGCATTCACTCCACCTACAGCGAAAACCTGCTGATGCAGACCCTCTCGCGCGGCGGGCCGATTGTCTGGATCAGCGAAACCGACGCCCGCGAGCTGGGCATTGAGGACAACGACTGGATCGAGGCCTTCAACGCCAACGGCGCCCTCACCGCCCGCGCGGTGGTCAGCCAGCGCGTGCCGCCGGGCATGACCATGATGTACCACGCTCAGGAGCGCATCCTGAACATTCCGGGCTCAGAGGTGACCGGACGGCGCGGCGGGATCCACAACTCTGTCACCCGCGTCTGCCCGAAACCGACGCACATGATCGGCGGCTACGCCCAGCTGGCGTACAGCTTCAACTACTACGGCACCGTCGGCTCCAACCGCGACGAGTTCATCATGATCCGCAAAATGAAAAACATTAACTGGCTGGACGGCGAAGGTCGGGATCAGGTCCAGGAGGCGAAAAAATGAAAATACGCTCACAGGTTGGCATGGTTCTGAATCTCGATAAATGCATCGGCTGCCACACCTGCTCGGTCACCTGCAAGAACGTCTGGACCGGGCGTGAAGGGATGGAATATGCGTGGTTCAACAACGTGGAGACCAAACCGGGGATCGGCTACCCGAAAAACTGGGAGGATCAGGAGGAGTGGCAAGGCGGCTGGATCCGGGGCATTCACGGCAAGCTGACCCCACGCCTCGGCGGCAAAATGGGCGTGCTGTCGAAGATTTTCGCCAACCCCGTCCTGCCGCAGATTGACGATTATTACGAACCCTTCACCTTTGACTATCAGGATCTGCACCGCGCCCCGGAGGGGGATCACCTCCCTACCGCCCGCCCGCGCTCGCTGATTGACGGCAAGCGGATGGACAAAATCGTCTGGGGCCCCAACTGGGAGGAGCTGCTGGGGGGCGAGTTCGAAAAACGCGCCCGCGACCGCAACTTCCAGAAGATCCAGAAAGAGATGTACGGCCAGTTCGAAAACACCTTCATGATGTACCTGCCGCGCCTGTGCGAGCATTGTCTCAACCCGAGCTGTGTCGCCACCTGCCCGAGCGGCGCGATCTACAAGCGCGAAGAGGACGGCATTGTGCTGATCGACCAGGACAAATGCCGCGGCTGGCGCCTGTGCATCAGCGGCTGTCCGTACAAGAAAATCTACTTCAACTGGAAGAGCGGCAAGTCTGAAAAATGCATCTTCTGCTACCCGCGCATTGAGTCCGGCCAGCCGACCGTCTGCTCGGAAACCTGCGTCGGGCGCATCCGCTACCTCGGCGTGCTGCTGTACGACGCGGACCGTATTGAAGAGGCGGCCAGCACCGAGCATGAAACCGATCTGTACGAGCGCCAGTGCGACGTGTTCCTCAACCCGAACGATCCGGCGGTGATTGAGGAAGCGCTGAAGCAGGGTATTCCGCAGAACGTGATTGACGCCGCCCAGCGTTCCCCGGTCTACAAAATGGCGATGGACTGGAAGCTGGCTCTGCCGCTGCACCCGGAATACCGCACCCTGCCGATGGTCTGGTACGTGCCGCCGCTGTCGCCGATTCAGTCCTACGCGGACGCCGGCGGCCTGCCGCAGAGCGACGGCGTTCTTCCCGCAGTCGAAAGCCTGCGCATTCCGGTGCAGTATCTGGCGAACATGCTCAGCGCGGGCGACACCGGCCCGGTGCTGCGCGCCCTGAAGCGCATGATGGCAATGCGTCACTACAAGCGTTCCCAGACCGTGGAAGGCGTGACCGATACCCGCGCCATTGAAGAGGTCGGCCTGACCGAAGCGCAGGTTGAAGAGATGTACCGCTATCTGGCGATTGCCAACTACGAAGACCGCTTCGTGATCCCGACCAGCCACCGCGAAATGGCGCGCGACGCCTTCCCGGAGAAAAACGGCTGCGGCTTCACCTTCGGCGACGGCTGCCACGGCTCCGATACGAAATTCAACCTCTTCAACAGCAGCCGCATCGACGCGATCAACATCACCGAGGTGCGCGAACACGGGGAGGGAGAGTAATGCAGATCCTGAAAATCATCGCGCTGCTGATCGAGTATCCCGATGAGACCCTGTGGGAAAACCGTGATGAAGCGCTTTCGTTAATTGCGCAGGACGCGCCCATGCTGCTGCCGTTTGCCAGCCAGCACCTGAGCGCCCCGCTGCTGGATAAACAGGCCGAATGGTGTGAGGTGTTTGAGCGCGGTCGCGCAACATCCCTGCTGCTGTTCGAGCACGTTCACGCCGAGTCCCGCGATCGCGGCCAGGCGATGGTCGACCTGATGAGCCAGTATGAGAAAGCGGGTCTTGAGCTGGACTGCCGCGAGCTGCCGGACTACCTGCCGCTCTACCTGGAATACCTGAGCATCGTATCCGATGACGAAGCGCGTGACGGGCTGCAAAACGTCGCACCGATCCTGGCACTGATCGGCGGCCGCCTGAAGCAGCGCGGCGTGGCGCACTATCAGCTGTTTGACGCTCTGCTGGCGCTGGCGGGAACGCGGCTTTCCAGCGACAGCGTGGCGAAACAGGTGTCCGGTGAAAAACGGGATGATACCCGTCAGGCGCTGGACGCCGTGTGGGAAGAGGAACAGGTGAAGTTTATCGAAGACAACGCCACATCGTGCGACAGCTCGCCGATGCAGCAATATCAACGACGCTTTAGCCAGGACGTCGCGCCGCAGTACGTGGACGTCAGCGCCGGAGGCCCAAAATGACACACTACCTGAACGTGTTTTTCTATGACATTTATCCGTACATCTGCGCCACCGTGTTTTTCCTCGGCAGCTGGTTGCGCTACGACTACGGACAGTACACCTGGCGCGCCTCGTCAAGCCAGATGCTCAGCAAGCGCGGGATGAACTGGGGTTCTAACCTGTTTCATATCGGGATCCTGGGGATTTTCTTCGGGCACCTGTTCGGCATGTTAACCCCGCACTGGATGTACGCCTGGTTTTTACCCGTCGCGGTTAAGCAGCAGTTGGCCATGATTGCGGGCGGAATTTGCGGCGTGCTGACGCTGATCGGCGGGTCGATGCTGCTGATTCGCCGCTTGTTCAACCAGCGGGTGCGTGCCACCTCCACCACGCCGGATATCATCATTATGAGTATCCTGCTGATACAGTGCATTCTGGGGCTATCGACCATTCCTTTCTCCGCGCAATATCCTGACGGAAGCGAGATGATGAAGCTGGTGGGCTGGGCGCAGGGGATCGTGACGTTTAAGGGCGGTTCATCAGAAATGCTGAGCGGCGTGGCGCCGATCTTCCGCGTGCATCTGGTGTTGGGGATGACGATCTTCCTCATCTTCCCCTTCACCCGCCTGGTGCACGTGTGGAGCGCGCCGTTTGAGTACTTTACGCGGCGGTATCAGGTGGTGAGATCGCGCCGTTGATTTGTCGGGTGGCGGCTACGCCTTACCCGACCTACGTTCACACGCACGTAGGCTCGGTCAGGTGTAGACGCCACCGGGCCGCAATGTCAGAACAAAGTACTTCCGCTGACGACTGAAATAACCAACAGCAGCAGCAACACTGTGACAATCAGACCAAAAGCCAGTAACGCCGCATGAAAAGCGAGCGTGGCCCCGGAAAAAAACAGTGCACCACTCACCCCCCATCTGTTCTCTTTGCGCATCCCAGCCGTGAAGGCAAGCCCTAATGCCACAACGGATAAAATTATTCCGCTATTGATAAGAATGCTGTCGATATCGACCGCTTTCTTTTTTGCCTCAACGGTCGGCTTTTCTCCCTTTATGCCAGCAATGATCCCTTTTTTTACCGCCGAAACCTTTTCAGCCACAACAATTTCAAGGGTCGTCGATTTTGTCGAAAAAGGACCAAAGGTGAACTGCACTAAAGAGAGAAGCAGTGCAATAACCCCGAGTAACATTCCCACTGAACTGAATTTATTCCGCAACAAGATTTCCATATCAGCATGCCTTTGACGATGTTTAAACTAACCTGCCGGGTGGCGGCCTGTGTTCGGTCACCCGTAGGCCCGGTAAGGCGTAGCCGCCACCGGGCTATTTCCCGGCCTGCGGATGCGTATCAAACCCCGCCATCACCGCCGTCAGCTCGGCCAGCGTAAAGCCGTGCTTCGGGTCATCAACGCCCAGGCCAAACCGCTCCTGCATCAGCTGGTAAAGCGCTGCCGCATCGGAAAGATGGATCTGCTCCTCCACATGACCGTTCTGCCAGTGGGTAAAGTTGAAGTTGGTCAGCGTCAGCTTGCCGCCGTCCGGCAGATGGCGGCACATCAGCAGATGATGGCGGAAATGCGACTGCGGCCAGTGCGCCGACCAGAAATTCCCCATCACGTAATCGCTGAAATACTGCGTCGTCAGGTCAAAGTGGTACATCGACTGCCAGTGCTCGTGGTGGCGGAACTGCAGCACCCAGTCGTTGCCCTCGCTCAGCAGACGATACAGACCGTGCGGCGTTTCCTGCTCCTCGTTAGCGAGTAAACGAATCGGCGCCGTCAGCGTCTGGCCGCCAAACCCCACGTCCGCAATCCAGCGCTCACCGTTAAGCTCCACCAGCAGCAGGCGGTGCGTGCGCGGCGGCATTTGCGGCGGGCTCGCTAATACCACGCGCCCCAATACGCTGCGCACGGTAAACCCGACGTCACGCAATACCCGCTCAAACAGGCCGTTTTGCTCAAAGCAGTATCCCCCACGGCGGGCAATCAGCAATTTGTCGACCAGACACTGGTCTTCGAGATGAATTTCGCGCGGCAGGACGACATCGATATTCTCAAACGGGATCGCGCAGTTGTGATGTAAATGCAGTGCGCGCAGGGTGTCTATATCAGCAGAAGCCGGTTGCTTCCAGCCGATGCGGGCGAAATAGGCGGTCAGAAAGGGGGACATATATCAGTTTCCTTTGATAGTGATGCTGTGTTTATAAACTAATTCTACGCGCTCACTTTGATTTACGTGCTTTTTCGTCATACTCATCGTTACAGATGAGGAGATCCTATGAGCCACTTTCGCCCTGTTGAATTACGTCATGCCAGCCGTCTGCTCAACCACGGTCCTACCGTACTGATTACCAGTCGTGATGAAACGCTCGACAGACGTAACGTTATGGCCGCCGCATGGTCCATGCCCGTTGAGTTTGAACCGCCGCGCATCGCGATAGTCGTGGATAAAAGTACCTGGTCACGCGAGCTGATCGAACGCAGCGGGAAATTTGGCATCGTCATTCCCGGCGTGGCGGCGGCCAACTGGACTTACGCGGTGGGCAGCGTCAGCGGGCGCGACGAGGACAAATTCAACTGTTACGGGATCCCGGTCGTGAATGGCCCGGAGCTCGGCCTGCCGGTCATTGAAGAGAAATGCCTGGCGTGGATGGAATGCCGGTTATTACCCGTGACCTCCGCGGCAGAGAAATACGACACGCTGTTTGGTGAAGTGGTTTCAGCGGCAGCGGATGAGCGGGCCTTTATTGCCGGACGCTGGCAGTTTGACGGGGATAAGCTCAATACCCTGCATCATCTTGGAGCCGGGACGTTTGTGGCGAGCGGGAAGATGGTGAAGGCGCTGGATTGAGAAAACCCTCCCCCTATTGGGAGAGGGTGACCGTACTACTTCGCACGCCGTGCAATAATCTCATCCGCAACATTCCGCGGGGCTTCCGCAAAATGATGGAACTCCATCGTATACGTCGCGCGTCCCTGGGACATTGAGCGCAATGTCGTGGCATAACCAAACATCTCCGCCAGCGGCACGTCAGCGCGAATAATCTGGCTTCCGTACTGCTCTGCCATCCCCTGCACCATGCCGCGGCGGGAAGAGAGATCGCCCATGATGTTACCGGCGTACTCTTCCGGTGTCTCCACCTCCACGTGCATGATCGGCTCAAGGATCGCCGGATCCGCCCTGCGGGCGCCCTCTTTAAAGCCGAGGATCGCCGCCATGCGGAACGCCATCTCCGAGGAGTCGACGTCGTGATACGAGCCAAACGTCAGCGTCGCTTTAACATCGACGACCGGATAGCCCGCCAGCACGCCGCTGTTCATCGCTTCCCGCAGCCCTTTCTCAACGGACGGAATAAACTCGCGCGGCACCACGCCGCCCTTGGTGGCATCTTCAAATTTAAAACCACTTCCAGGCTCCAGCGGCTCCAGACTCAGGACCACATGGCCGTACTGCCCTTTACCGCCGGACTGTCGGACAAATTTGCCTTCGATGTCCTTCACCGTTTTACGCAGGGTTTCACGGTAGGTCACCTGCGGACGACCGATATTTGCCTCGACGCCAAACTCACGCTTCATGCGGTCGACGATAATCTCGAGGTGTAGCTCACCCATCCCGGAGATAATGGTCTGACCGGACTCTTCGTCAGTGTGCAGGCGGAAAGACGGATCTTCCGCCGCCAGACGCTGCAGCGCGATGCCCATTTTCTCCTGATCGCCTTTGGTTTTCGGCTCAATCGCCAGCGAGATCACCGGGTCCGGGAACTCCATGCGCTCAAGCGTAATGACGGCGTTCGGATCGGTGAGCGTGTCGCCGGTGGTTACGTCTTTCAGCCCCACGCAGGCCGCGATATCCCCGGCGCGCAGTTCGTCCACCTCGTGGCGATCGTTGGCATGCATCAGTACGATTCGCCCGATGCGCTCTTTCTTCCCTTTCACCGGGTTATACACCGCGTCGCCTTTACGCAGCACGCCAGAGTAGACGCGGATAAAGGTCAGCTGCCCGACGTACGGGTCGCTCATCAGCTTGAACGCCAGCGCCGAGAACGGCTCATCATCGCTCGGGTGACGCTCTGCGTGCTGCCCTTTTTCATCCACGCCATCAATGGCCGGCACGTCCAGCGGCGACGGCATCAGCTCAATCACCGCATCGAGCATGCGCTGTACACCTTTGTTTTTGAACGCGCTGCCGCACAGCATCGGCTGGATTTCCCCGGCAATGGTGCGAATACGTAGCCCTTTGATAATTTCCGCTTCCGTCAGGTCGCCGGTTTCCAGGTATTTGTCCATCAGTTCATCGCTGGCTTCCGCCGCCGCAGAGACCATTTTTTCCCGCCATTCCTGGGCGGTACTGACCAAATCGTCCGGCACGGGGGCATAGGTAAACACCATGCCCTGCGTCGCATCGTCCCACAGAATGGTGCGCATCTTGATGAGATCCACCACGCCGGTGAAGTGATCTTCGGCCCCCACCGGGATGACAATCGGCACCGGATTGGCCTTCAGGCGTTCCTGCATCATCCGCACGACGCGGAAGAAATCGGCACCCGGACGGTCCATTTTGTTGACGAAGGCCAGACGCGGAACGTGATATTTATTGGCCTGACGCCAGACGGTTTCCGACTGCGGCTGCACGCCGCCCACGGAGTCATACACCATCACGGCACCGTCGAGTACGCGCATGGAACGCTCCACCTCAATGGTGAAGTCCACGTGCCCCGGGGTGTCGATGATGTTAATCCGGTGCGGCTCATAGCCTCTGTCCATGCCTGGCCAGAAGCAGCTAACCGCCGCGGAGGTAATGGTGATCCCGCGCTCTTGCTCCTGCGCCATCCAGTCAGTGGTTGCCGCGCCATCGTGTACTTCACCCAGCTTGTGGCTCATCCCGGTATAAAACAGGATGCGCTCGGTGGTGGTGGTTTTACCGGCATCGATATGCGCGGAGATACCGATGTTGCGATAACGTTCGAGAGGGATGGGTCGGGGCATGATATTTCCTTAGTCAGTATGACGTGTTTGTGACGACCAGGATGGTCGTGCATTCGTTCGTTTGCTATAATAGTCCTATTGTACGAGTATTATCGAACTATTTTTTAAGGGTTGACCTATTGTTGATATAGCTCAATCTGACGCCATACGCAGGAAAACGATGATCCCTAACCACCCTGAAACTGAACAAATACTGCTGGAAAATGTGCTCTTTGCCCTCGGCAACCCGCTCCGGCTATCGATTATTCGCCGGCTCGCCGACGGCAGCGAACTGAGCTGTAACGCGCTGCGCCCGGAGGACGTGGTGAAGTCCACGATGACCCATCACTGGCGCGTATTGCGCGACAGCGGGGTCATCTGGCAGCGTCCGCAGGGACGCGAAAACATGATTTCATTGCGACGAGACGATCTGGATACCCGTTTTCCGGGGCTGATGGCGATCCTGCTGCAGGTTAAGTAATTTGAGTCCCTTCCAGGCGATAGACCGGGACCTGCCGGGTTGTTTTGGTAAGCGTATCGAACACCTCGGCGTTGGACGTTACTATCCGCATCCCTGTTTTGCGTAACCGTTGTACATCAGCCGCGATGCGCTGAATGCCAAACCAGAAAAGCCCGTCAAGCGCGGTTACAGACAGCCCGTTGTCCAGCGTCAGTTTGAGGCGTTCCTTTGGCGCTTTCACCTGCTGGGCAATTTGCCGGTAAGACGCTTCCGTCGCGCCCGTGGCGTCACTGCGCTGGATCCGCGTCTTCAGGTGATAGGTAAACTCGTCAGGTATGCCGTCCAGATCCCGTTTAAGGCTGTAGACGCAGCCAAAGCGCTTGCCGTTAAACAGAACATTTTTCTGACTGAGCTGAAGCTCTTTCCTGACGGCATCAATCAACTGGGGCGCACGGGTGAGAAGCAGCCTGAAGGGCAGCTCGAAGCTGGTGACGTAATCCACATTAAGCAACGCGAGGCGCAGCCGCTCCTCTGCACCGGCCTTTTGCTCACGACACTCCTCCAGAACCTCTGCCCACTGGCGCGTCAGGCGCTCCGGTTCGGCAGCTTCGGTCAGGAGATATTTTTCAATCTGATAATCAACTCTTCCGGTCATCGTGTGGTATCCCGTCGCTGTGGCTGCGGTAATTCTATACAGCGCGGTGAGTTTTATAAAGGACTGAACCGCAGCGATACGCTGTAAATGTCGTTGCGATTCAGTATCCTGCCGATTCGAATCAGTGCGCCATAATCCAGCCCATCAACAGCGTGGCGAAAATCACCGTTGAGGCACCGCCAATACGCGTCGCGATCTGCGCGAACGGCATAAGCGACATGCGGTTGGAGGCGGATAGAATGGCCACATCTCCCGTACCGCCCAGCCCACTGTGGCAGCAGGTCACAATCGCCGCTTCCACGGGATACATATTCAGACGCGACGCAATCACGTAGCCGCTCAGCGCCATCGCAATCACCACCGATCCGCATACCACTACATAGCCCACCGAGAAGACCGACACCACGCTTTCAAGCGGCACGTATAGCATCCCGAGGCCGATCATCAGCGGCCAGACCAGCGCAGCCGAAACGAATTTATAGCAGCTGTGCGCCCCCTGCTCCATTGAGGCTGGGATCACCCTGAAGTATTTACACAGGACGGCAATCAGGATCATCAGCACCGGGCCGGGAATATGGACCAGTTTTTCAAACAAGCCTCCGACGATGAAAAACGCGCACACCATCAGCAATCCGCCGCCCATCAGATGAAAATCCGTCTGCTGAGCGCCAGGCGCCCCGGCGAACAGGCTGGCGTCGTCTTTACTCCGCGTGAGCATGCCGTTTCCCGAAAGCGAAGGACGTTTCGTCCCGAGACGCGCCAGCGAGCCGGCGCAAATAATGGCGAAGATATTTCCGACGACCGCAGCGGGAGCCAGCTGCGCCACGTAGACGTCCGGCGTCTGCCCCAGGATTGCCGAATAGGCCAGAGAAAGGGGCAAAATCCCCTCGCCAATTCCGCCGCCAATGATAGGGACAATGATAAAGAAGAAGGTGTGGTAAGGCGTATACCCAAACAGCGTTCCCACAATAAGCCCGCTCAGCACGGCCATCAGTGTCCCCGCCACCAGCGGAACAAACATGCGCATCATGCCCTGGATCAGCAGCACCCGGTTCATCCCCAGAATGCTGCCGACCACCAGGCAGGCGATGACGAAATAGAGCAGATTCGCCTCCTTCATCAGCAGATGCACCGTATCAAGGGTTTGTTTCCCGAATGCGCCAAAATAGACCAGCACGGAAGGCACCATCAGACACAGGATCGCCGGGCCGCCGATGTCCTTCAGCACGGGGATTTGCCGGCCCACTTTGGCAAACGCAAAGCCAAGGGTCATGATGACCGCCAGTCCGCCAATCATATTTTTCGGCAGCAGCCCTGCCCAGGCGGACGTCGCCACAATCGCGGCAATCCCGACGAACAGCATCAGCGGAACCGCGCCCACCTCGGTCGTGTTCAGCCCAAAAGCAAAACGCGAGGTCGACAGCGCGGAAGTCGGTACAGGATTATCTTTCATATAATCACCTGAAATTTGTGTTCGGATATACAGAGTAAGGAATAAGCGGAAAACTATTCCTGATTCGAATAAATGTTCTTAAATAGAAAATAATGACTTTGGTGGCCTTTTCTCTAAAACAGGCTCAGCGTGAAATTAACATGGGCTTTCGAAGAGAAATGTGAACACAACAGCCCTTTCCTTTTAAATAATTTAATTCATTATTATGTAACTAAAGTTATTCATGACATTCAATGCAATTCTTTTGAAATTAATAAAACCAGAAATAATGTGACCCTTATCACTCCTGCTCCGTTAGCTAAGCGCTAAATTAGCTCCCCAACAAAACACAGAAAACTCCGTGTCTTTATCATCTTTAAAGTCACTGTTTCTGCTCGTCTTATTTCTGTTTCGTTTAAATATTCAGGAGTTAACCATGTCTCGTAAAGACGTTCTGTACACGCCTTATAATGGCGCCGTACTGCTGGAAAATCCGTTATTAAATAAAGGCCTCGCCTTTATTAAGGAAGAACGGGATAATTTTAATCTGCATGGATTATTGCCGCATAACGTTGAAACCATTGAGGAGCAAACGGAGCGTGCCTGGGTGCAGTTCTGCCATTTTAAAAGCGACATTTCCCGCCATGTTTATTTGCGCAATATTCAGGACACCAATGAAACTCTCTTTTACAACCTCTTGCGTTCGCATCTGAAAGAGACGTTACCGATTATCTATACCCCGACGGTGGGTGAAGCCTGCGAGCATTTCTCCACGATTTATCGCCGCGCGCGCGGCTTGTTTATTTCATGGCCTAACCGCCACCGCATTGATGAGATGCTGCAAAGTTTCTCGCGCAACGACGTTCGGGTGATTGTGGTAACGGACGGAGAACGCATTTTAGGCCTCGGCGACCAGGGTATCGGCGGTATGGGCATACCGATTGGTAAGCTGTCGCTGTATACCGCCTGCGGAGGGATCCATCCGGCCTCCACCCTGCCGATTATGCTGGATGTCGGCACCAATAATCAGCAACACCTCGACGACCCGATGTACATGGGCTGGCGTCACCCGCGCATCAGCGACGACCAATACGCTGAATTTATGGATATGTTTATCAGCACGGTTAAGGCGCGCTGGCCCAACGTTCTCCTGCAGTTTGAAGACTTTGCGCAGAAAAACGCCACCCGACTTCTGCAGCGCTACCGCGACCAGCTGTGCTGCTTCAATGATGATATCCAGGGCACGGCAGCCGTCACCGCCGGGACGCTGATCGCGGCGGCGCACGCGGCGGGGACGCGCATTCGCGACCAGCGCGTGGTGTTCCTGGGCAGCGGCTCTGCCGGATGCGGGATTGCTGAAAAAATTGTGGCGCTGATGGTCGATGACGGCCTGAGCGAGTCGGAAGCCCGCAGCCGGATCTTTATGGTCGATCGCTTCGGCCTGCTGACCGACGACATGACCAACCTGCTCGATTTCCAGAAAAACCTGCTTACCGCGCGCGACGCCGTAAGCCGCTGGCAGGTAGACGCGAAGAATATTTCCCTGCTGGACGTGGTGAAGAACGCACATCCAACGGTGATGATCGGCGTTTCAGGTCAGCCGGGGCTGTTCAGCGAAGAGATCGTCAAAGAGATGCATCGCCACTGCCCGCGCCCGATTATCATGCCGCTCTCGAACCCGACGTCGCGGGCGGAGGCCCAGCCGCAGGATCTCATCGCCTGGACCCAGGGAGCCGCGCTGGTGGCCACCGGCAGCCCGTTCGCCCCGGTATTCTGGGAGAATGCGCACTATGAGATTGCCCAGTGCAACAACGCCTATATCTTCCCGGGCCTTGGGCTTGGCGTGCTGGCCTGTAACGCTCGCCGGGTGACGGAAGAGATGCTGATGGCAGCAAGCCGCAGCCTGGCCGCGCAGTCTCCGCTCGTGACCACGGAAAGAGGAGGATTACTGCCGCCGGTAGATCAGATTGAAACGGTCTCACGCCAGATTGCCGTTGCCGTCGCCCGGGCCGCCATTGAACAAGGCGTGGCGCCAGCGTTAGATGATGAAACCCTGATGGCGCGTATCGAGAAAACCTGGTGGCAGGCGGACTATGCACCGTACCGCCGATCCGCGCTGTAGCGCCGGTCATGCCCTCACCGCAGGGTGAGGGCATCGCTGTGGTGTCAGTGCTGTATGCCTGAGCGGTCAGAAAAATCGCTGGCGGTGAGACTTTCACCCCGAGTTGCCGCCTGTTTCAGACGGGCATACCGGTCAGGTACTCCTTCAGGACGGGTTTTGAAGCGACGGTGCAGCCACATATACTGCTCTGGGGCCATGCGTACGGCCTGCTCAATTGCCCTGTTCATCTGCGTCGCCACGGCTTCTTTATCGCCGCCCTGCAGCGCCTCGCTGATATCCTCCAGAATAATCAGCTCGTAACCGGTGCCATCCGCCCTGCGGCGCGGCACAAAGGGGATAACGGCAGGGTTAGCGCTTTTGACCAGCATATAGCTGCCCGCCGTCGTCGCGGCATCCGGCACCGCAAAGAACGGCACAAACACGCTGTTGGTTTTGCCATAGTCGTGATCCGGGGCGTACCACAAAATTTCATTCTGCTTCAGCGCGCGGATCATGCCCTTTAAATCATGGCGATCGAGCATGGTTTTGTTGGCGCGCAGGCGCCCTCGCGTCTGAAGCCAGTCCAGCAGAGCATTGTTATTAGGACGATAGACCCCGATACCGGGGTTAAGCATGCCAAATATCCGCGCGCCCAGCTCAAGGGTCAGAAAATGTATCCCTACCAGCACCACGCCTTTTCCCTGCGCCCTCGCCTTTTCCATATGCTCATAACCCTGCACGGTAAAGCATTTCTTTACCCGCCACGCAGGCCAGAACCATGCCATCCCGGTTTCAATCACCCCCATTCCTACCGATTCAAAATTACGCTGCAGCAATGACTCGCGTTCATCCTTTTTCATCTCCGGGAAACAAAGCTCCAGGTTGCGACGGGCAATCTCGACGCGGCGAGGCAGTAAGCGCATCGCCAGTCGACCCAGGCCATGACCGATTCTGAACAGAAGCGGATAAGGGAGCAGCATGATGAGCCACAGAGCCGCAATGCCGGCCCAGCTTAGCCAGTAACGGGGATGAAGAAAGGCGAATGAAAAACGGGGTAATTTTGTCATCAGAAAATTATCCTTTAACGTGTCTGTCCTTAATTGATTCTATTGGAGATCTTTCCTAAGGATGAATAATATGCCAGTCAGAAACGTTAATTGTAGCGGATAAGACAAAACGCATTTTTATCGATTTTTGCGAAAAACGGGAAGTCGAGCCGGGAAGGATTTATCCGCTCCCCGGCAGAAGATCTTACATCGAATACCCGGGCTTCTTAATAAGCTCCTCCAGCTTCGGTCCAATTTCGGTATCCCAGACCTGCGCCTTCCAGTCTTCAGGCGCGATCTGCTTCAGCGCCACCGACACGGAACTGTCTTTGCTGTTGAAATGGCGAATAATCACGTCGGCAATATCTGCCGCCAGGGCAGCTTTCTGTTCGTCGTTTAAATCACGGGGAAAACATTTAATATCTACGTGTGGCATGTGCAGGCTTCCGGTTGTGAATGTGGGTTCCACGTTATCAGATAATTTTGTTTGCCTTTAACACCTTGTGCAGTTCCGGTCGCTGGCATACGGCGTCCGCAATCACCGTGAATTTAGGGGTGTTCCCGGCAAACCAGTCGTGACGCGGCCCCCAGGTGCGCGCCACCGCAATATACACATCCAGCAGCGTCAGCCGTTCCCCCAGCGCAAACGGGGCAGCCTTAAGCTGGCTTTCGAACCACAAATAGAGGGATTTCCGGTATTCGATGCAGTTTTTCTGCAGCTGTTCCGGCGCATCCGGCACCCAGCGTTCGGGATAGTCTGCATAGGTAAACGTGGGATAGACGTTGGCTACGAACCAAATGAGCAAACGCTGAAACTGCTGACGTTCAGCCTGCCCCACGGGCGGGGCGAGATCGGGACACCGGTCGAGCACCATCAGGGCAATCGCCGCCGTTTCGGTCATGATGGCGCCATTTTCCAGCTCCAGCGTCGGCACCTGACACAGCGGATTGAGCTTGTGCAGCAATTCACGCTGCGGACCGGGCTGGTCAAACCCGTCCACGTTGATGAATTGATAAGGGATATCAGCCAGGGTCAGCATCACCTCACTGATTGCCGAGCCCCAGCCGGGTACGCCATAAAGTTTAATCATGTTGCCCCCTCAGGAGTGAAAATCCTAAGTGTAGAGCACCATTAGTAGGTTATCCCAGGCGGGTTGACCTCCGATTGCGTCACCGCTTCGCCCTGCTCGCCCCAGCGCGCCAGCACCTTCTGGTACTCTCCGCGCTCAATCGCACCGTTCAGCGCGGCCTGCAGGGCATAAACCAGTTGATTGCCTTTTTTGGTCGTGGTGGCGACATAAGCTTTCTTCGGCCCTAAACCGACCACGCGGGTTTTGCCGGTGAGCGCCGCTTTGTAAGCTGAAACCGACTGAGGGCCAAAGAACACATCCGCCCTGCCGGACTGGATATAGAGATTGCCCGAGGCATCGTCGTGAAGATAGACCGGCAGCGCAGGCGCCCGCCCCGCCTTTTTATTTTCTTCGTTCCAGCCCAGCAGGATGCTCTCCTGATTGGTACCCGAGCCGACAATCACCCTTTTCCCGGCCAGATCTTCCGCGCTTTTGATTGACTGAATCTCGCTGGTGGATTTCACCGAAAACGCCAGCGAATCGACGCGGTAGGTCGCAAAATCAAACTTATCTTTACGCTGTTCGGTCACCGCAATGTTCACCAGCGCCACGTCGTAGCGCCCGGAAGCGATCCCCAGCGGCCAGTCTTCCCACGCCGTCGGCACCAGCTTTAGCTTCAGCCCCAGGCTGCCCGCCAGCAGGCGGGCAATATCCGGGTCGCTGCCGATCCGCGTGCGGTTATCGCTGGCCAGCAGCGCCAGCGGCGGGGAGTTCAGCATCGAGACGGCGACCGTCAGCGTACCTGGCTCAACGAATTTATACCCGGCGGGGATCTTCGCCACGGCCTGCCGATCCACCGTCACCGGCAGCGGCTGCTCGTTGGCTTTCAGATCGATGCTGGCGTGGCTCGCCGTCGTGAAGACCAGCCCCGCCAGAAGTCCATATTTCATTGGCACTCCTTACAAGACTTTGGAGAGGAACTGGCGCGTTCGCGCATGTGACGGACGGTTTAATACCTCGTCACTGCTGCCCTGCTCGACGATTTTTCCGTCGACCATAAACACCACCTGATCCGCCACTTCACGGGCAAAGCCGATCTCGTGGGTGACCACCACCAGGGTAGTGCCGGACCGGGCCAGTTTTTTGATCACGTCCAGCACTTCCCCTACCAGCTCCGGATCCAGCGCCGAGGTGGGTTCATCAAACAGCATCACGCGGGGACGTAACGCCAGCGCGCGGGCAATGGCAATGCGCTGCTGCTGGCCGCCGGAGAGATGGCGGGACCAGGCGTCGGCTTTATCCCGCAGCCCGACCACGTCCAGCAGGCTGTACGCGCTTTCCACCGCCTCTTTTTTGCTGAGCTTTTTATGCGCGATGGGCGCCTCAATCAGGTTTTCCAGCACCGTGAGATGGGGAAAGAGATTAAAGTTCTGGAACACATAGCCCACGTTGACGCGCTGTTTGAGGATCTCTTTCTCCTTAAGCTCGTAGAGCTTGTCGCCCTGACGGCGGTAGCCAATGTAGTCCCCGTCGATCTGAATAAAACCTTCGTCGACGCGCTCCAGGTGGTTTATGGTGCGCAACAGCGTCGATTTGCCCGAGCCTGAGGGCCCAAGAATGACCGTCACGGATCCCGGCGGGATCTCAAGCGACACGTTGTCGAGCGCCTTATGGCGACCAAAATACTTGCTGACGCCGGTGATTGAGATATGTCCTTCAGGAGAGGCTTGCATGGATAGGCTCCTGTGCTGGCGTGGTGGTGACGGAACGGGTGCGACGGGCGGCACGGTTCTGATTAACCGCAGAGCGGCGTTCGCTGCGGGCGAGTGCGCGTTCAACACCGTACTGGATAGCGGACAGGACGGTGGTGATCGCCAGGTACCAGGCGGCACCAACCATCAGCAGCGGGATCACCTCCTGCGTGCGGTTGTAGATCATCTGGATGGTATAAAACAGCTCCGGCATCGCCAGGACGTACACCATCGCCGTGCCCTTGGCGAGGCTGATGATTTCATTGAATCCCGACGGCAGAATGGTGCGCAGCGCCTGAGGCAAAATGATGCGCACCGTGCGGCGCCAGGCCGGCAGACCGAGCGCGGCGGCGGCCTCATACTGCCCGTGATCGACCCCGAGGAAACCACCGCGAATGATCTCGGCGGTATAGGCGCTCTGCACCAGCGTTAGCCCCACCACGGCGGTAGAAAATTGCCCCAGCACGTTGATGGTTTCAAAGCTGCCCCAGGTGATGCCGGTGAACGGCACGCCGAGCGAGAGCGTGTCGTAGAGATAGGAAAAGTTGTACAGGATGATCAGCACGACGATCAGCGGCAGCGACCGAAACAGCCAGATGTACGCCCACGCCAGGCTGCTCAGCAGCCAGGATGACGAGAGTCTCGCCAGCGCCAGCATGCCGCCAAACACCACGCTCAGCGCGGTGCCGATCAGCGTCAGCAGCAGGGTCTGCCCGACGCCTTCGAGGATCACCGGGTCGAAGAACCAGCGGGCGAACACCGCCCACTCCCAGCGCGGGTTAAAGGCGACTGACTGAATCACGACCGCCAGGACAAACAGCGCCACCGCGGCGCCGACGGCCCGCAGCGGATAACGCGCCGGGACCACCTTAATGGTTTCAACGTTGCTCATCGTCGTTCCTCATGCGGTTTTGCTGAACGCTTCACGTACCAGCGTTTTGGTGAAACGCAGCCGACCGTCAAACGGCGGCTGGCTATACTCTTCCGGATCGCGGTTCAGATCGAACTGCGGCTGATAGCCCTGGCTAAGATAGAGCCTGACCGCTTCCGGCTGACGAAAGCCGGTTGTCAGGTAGATCTGACTGTACCCTGCCAGCACCGCCCTGCGCTCCAGCTCCTGCACCACGCGCCCGGCAAGCCCCTGCTGACGCAGGGTTTTGTCCGTCCAGATACGTTTGATTTCCGCGGTGCGTTCGTCGAACGGTTTGTACGCGCCGGTGGCGATAATCTTCCCGTCGCGCTCCAGGACGATAAACAGCCCCTGCGGCGCCAGATACCACTCGGTGAGCTCCACTTCCGCGTCTTTAGAAAAGTAGTCCCCGTAGCGGGCCGCATATTCACCGAACAGCCCCTCGATAATGGGCTGAAGTTCGGCATCTTCCGGTGAAACATCACGAAATCGTTCGCTCATCACGCCTCCTTAATCGCCCAGGCCCGCCGGGTTCACTTCGGACTGCGGAATGCGCTCAACCCCTTCACCCCAGCGGTTCAGCACTTTGTCGTAATCGCCGTTTTTGATGACGCCGTTCAGCGCGGTCTGCACCGGCTCAACCAGCCCGCTGCCTTTTTTCAGCGTCACCGCAATGTGCGCCGCCTTCGGCCAGCCGCCGTCGACGCTGCCCACCAGTTTGGTTTTCCCGTTCAGCGCCGCTTTCCAGGCGCCAATCACGTTCGGGCCAAAGTAGGCATCCGCACGCCCGGACTGCAGCGCCAGGGTTTGGGCCGCATCGTCTTTGGTGTAGATCGGGGTAAAGGGCTTCAGTCCCTTCTTCAGGTTTTCGGCATTCCACGCCAGCAGGATGGCCTCCTGGTTGGTGCCGGAGCCCACGATAATCCGCAGCCCGGCGATGTCCTCCGCTTTCTGAAGCGATTTGATCGGGCTGGTCGATTTCACGTAGAAACCGAGGGAATCCTTACGGTAGGTGGCAAAATCAAACTTCTGTTTGCGCTCTTTAGTGACGGTGATGTTGCTGATGGCGGCATCGTATTTCCCGGACGCGACGCCCAGCGGCCAGTCTTCCCAGGAGGTGGGCACCACGTTCAGCTCCAGCCCGAGGCTGTCGGCGACCAGACGCGCGACGTCAACTTCGCTCCCCAGCAGCGTTTTGTTGTCGTCGGAGAAGACCGTCAGCGGCGGCTGATTGAGTCCCGCCACCGCAACGGTAAATTTCCCCGGCACGGCAAAGCGATAGTCTTTCGGCAGCTGCGCCACCGCCTCGCTATTTTTCGCGGTGTTAATCGGCGTTTTATTGGCCTCGATGCTTACGCCGGTGCCGTTAATATTGACGTTCTCTGCCCAGACGGCAGGGGTAAAGGCCAGCGCGAGCGCCAGAACAAGCGATGATTTCTGCATAGCGGGATTCTCTTTTATTGTTGTGTGTACTGGTTTTTCGGTTGGTCTAAGCCAAGGCTTTCGCGCAGCGTGGTGCCCGGGTAGTCGGTACGGAACAGCCCGCGAGACTGCAGAATCGGTACCACCTGGTCAACAAAGCGCGGGAAGGTGTCCGGCGTACCGCCCTGAATGATGAAGCCGTCTGCGGCATAACCCTCAAACCAGGCCTGAAGACCGTCAGCCACCTCCTCCGGCGTGCCGGAAAAGCGCGGGCGCGGCGAAGCGGCTTCAAGCGCCACCTGACGCAGGGTTAAGCTGCGTTCGCGGGCGTTACGCTTGATTTCATCCGTGGTGCTGCGGAAGCTGTTTTTGCCTAAGTCGCCGATATCCGGGAACGGCTCGTCGAGCGGATACTGGCTGAAATCGTGATGTTCGAAATAACGCCCGAGGTAATTGAGGGCGTCATTAATCGACACCAGCGCCGCCGTGGTCTGGTACTGGTGTTCCACGTCATCGGCATCTTTCCCCACAATCACGCTAACGCCCTGGAAAATATGGAGATCCGACGCGCGGCGGCCGTTTGTTTCCAGCTGCTGTTTTACGTCCTGATAAAAGGCTTTTGCCTCGTCGAAGGTCTCGTGGTGGGTAAAAATGGCGTCGGCATGTTTTGCCGCCAGCTTTTTCCCGTCGTCCGACGCCCCGGCCTGAAAGACAATTGGTCGCCCCTGCGGCGTGCGGCCAATATTCAGCGGACCGGCGACCTGGAAGAAGTCACCGTGATGATCGAGCGTATGCAGTTTCGCCGGGTCAAAAAACTGGCCGCTTTCTTTGTTGCGGATAAACGCATCCCCTTCCCAGGAATCCCACAGCCCTTTCACCACGTCGAGATACTCATCGGCAATCCGGTAGCGCAGCGCATGCTCGGGGTGTTTTTCGCGGGAAAAGTTCTTCGCCGACCCTTCCAGCGGTGAGGTCACCACGTTCCAGCCCGCGCGGCCGTTGCTCAGGTGATCGAGGCTGGCAAACTGGCGCGCCGTGGTAAAGGGCTCGCTGTAGGAGGTGGATAAGGTTCCCACCAGCCCCAGACGCGAGGTAATGCTGGCCAGAGCGGAAAGCACGGTTAACGGTTCAAACCGATTCAGAAAATGGGGGATCGATTTCTCGTTGATATAGAGACCATCGGCCACGAAGAGAAAATCGAGCTTCCCTTCCTCGGCCTTTAACGCCGTCGCTTTCACGAAGTCAAAGTTAATACTGGCGTCGGCAATCGCCGCAGGATGGCGCCAGGCGGACATATTCCCGGATGCACCATGCAGAATGGTGCCCAGCCGCAGTTGTCGGGTTGCAGACATCTTTACCTCTCCTGAATTAAACGTGTTGCAGGGCTTTTTCCGCAAGCTGTGCAAAATAGCGGGCGGCGGGCTCAATCAGTGCTTCATCCGGGTTAAAAGCCGGGTGATGTAAACCAAACGGACTGTTGCTGCCAATGCTGACAAACGCGCCGGGAACAGACTGCAAATAGACCGCAAAATCTTCCCCGCCCATATGCAGTTCCGCGTGACGGGTTTCATAACCGGCCTCACGCGCGACCGAGGTGGCAAAATCAGCCCAGCGCTCGTCATTCACCAGCGCGGTAGGCCCGGCATACCAGGTGATATCAATCTGCGCGCTGAAGGCGCTGGCAAACCCGGCGGCAATTTCACCCACGCGGGCTTTCACATTCTGCTGTACTTCCGTGCGATGGGTTCGCAACGTGCCTTCCAGCTCGACGCTTTCCGGCAGCACGTTCCAGGTGTTGCCGCCCGCAATGCGGGTTACGCTCAGCACCACCGAATCCAGCGTGTTGACGTTGCGGCTGGCGACGCTTTGCAGCGCCGTCACCAGCTGGCTCGACAGCACAATGGCGTCGTTGCCTTCGTGAGGACGTGCGGCGTGCGCGCCCTTACCGGTAATGCGGATCACGAAGCGGTCGACGTTGGCGTAGAACGGCCCGCCGCGGGTGGCGAACTCACCGACCGGCAGGCCAGGCTCGTTGTGCATACCGAAAATCGCGCTGACGTCGCGTAAGGCACCGGCCCGCACCATGCTCTTCGCACCGCCAAAGTTCTCCTCGGCAGGCTGAAACAGGATGCGCACCCGGCCGTTAAGCGAGGCCTCCCGCTCTTTCAGCTTTAACGCGGCGCCGAGGATAACGCTGGTGTGGATATCGTGTCCGCAGGCGTGCATCACCCCGGCATGCTGTGAGCTAAACGGCACGCCGCTGCGCTCCTCGATCGGCAGCGCGTCAATGTCGGCGCGCAGCGCAACCAGCCTGCTGCCCGTCCCGATTTCCGCCACCAGCCCGGTCGCCAGGTCGTAAGGCTGCGGGGCGATCCCGGCCTTCGTCAGCCACTGGCGCAGGCGCGCGGTGGTTTCGACCTCCTGGCCGGACAGCTCCGGGTTCTGGTGCAGTTCGCGGCGCCAGGCAATCAGTTGTTCGCCAAAACTCATACGGTGACCTCCTTGTTAAGACGCGCCCCGGCAAGCAGACGCAGCGACGCGACGCGCGTAGCCCCCTCCGCCACCGGCGTGTCGATGATAAATTCGTCAATGCCCCACTGCTGGTGCAGCGCGTTGAGCTGTTCCACTACCGACTCAGCGGTGCCCGCCAGCAGCGACTGCGCCCGGCGTGCAATGCGCACCGGCTCACTGCCCGCCTGGCGCGCAAACGCGTAGGCCTGCTCTTCGCTGGCCACGGTGACACGCTGCCCGTTTGCCAGCTCAACGCCCCACACTTCGACCTTCTGCGCCAGCGCGTCTGCCTCAGCCTGCGTCGGCGCGACAATCGCCTGCACCGCCACTATTACGTCGCGCGCGCTGTTCTCACGCCAGGTCGATACCACCTCGCGCAGCAGGTCCGGGTCACCGTTCAGGTGTGCGGCAAACACAAAGTGCCAGTCGAGCCTGGCGGCGAGCAGCGCGCTGTCGGTACTCGCGCCCAGCAGGAACCCCTCAGCAGGCAACGGCGGCAGCGGCGTGGCGCGGACGGCCTCTTCAATAGCGTGATGCTCAGGACGGATCCAGCGGTCGAGCTGGGCCAATTGTTCGGCGAAGCTGCCCTTTTCCTGTTGATTCAGGCCCTGCTGCAGCGCGCGGGTTGAGAGCGGTAATCCACCGGGGGCTTTCCCGACGCCGAGATCGACGCGGCCAGGCGCCAGCGCGGCCAGCACGTTGAAGTTCTCGGCGACTTTATAAGGGCTGTAGTGCTGAAGCATTACGCCGCCAGACCCGACGCGAATGCGCGTGGTTTGCCCGAGGATCCAGGCAATCAGCAGCTCCGGCGAAGGGCTGGCAAGCTGTGGGGTGTTGTGGTGTTCGGCAATCCAGAAGCGGTGATAGCCCAGATTTTCTGCCTGCTGCGCCAGCGCCAGGGTACGCGCCAGTGCATCGGCAGCCGTTTCGTTTTCAGCGATGGGGCTTTTATCCAGAATGCTGATTCGCCATGACATGTTGCGTTCTCGTTTGACTTAACATGTCGACATTATTAAAGGCGCATTTCACCACTGAGAAACAATTAATTTACATTTGGTTTGCCGGAAAACAGATATATAAAACCCTGCTAAGAATAAGACTTTAAGGAGGCAATCAGCGATTCCACCTGCTCCCGACGGGTAATGCGGACGAAGCGAATATGGCTATATTGCGGGTTTTGCAGGTCGGCTTCATAGCGCGTACGGTTATTACGCCAGGTTTTCATCGTCCAGATGATAATGGATTCTCTGCTGAAGAACGCGCGCCGGAAACTCTCTTTGTTTCCCGTTCCCGGCCAAAGCTCGTGTTTATGCCAGGCCCGTTTTATTGCTCGCGTGACGGCCTGCCAGAGGGTGCGGGTAAACCCATAATCCACCCAGACCACCACATCGACATCGCGCCATTTCAGCGGTCGCGTGCGGTTGTAGTTACCGTCGAGCACCCAGTCTGGCGAAGCCTGTAGCGCCTGCGCCAGCTTTGCCTGAAACTCGTCGTCCGGCGTGCCCTGCCAGTCAGAGCGCCAGTAGAGTCTGTCCATCTCGATACAGGGAATAGACAGCGCGGTCGCAATCTGCTTCGCCAGCGTGCTTTTTCCGCTCCCGCTGGTACCGATGACGTTAATTTTCACCTCAACCTCCCTGTATTTACGAAAATGTGACCAAATGATAGCGTTTTCATCCTGTTAACGAAACGCTATTTCAGCATGACAATTTTTCCAGAGAGACGATCTCCCTCTTGCAGTTTGGCTTATGTCATTTACTTAAGTCGATTCAAAATAACACTCACTAAAATATTTTCAATTTTATTACATTCGACAACATTAACAGATTAAAAATAATGAATGCCGGGTATTTCGGAGAGTCTCAATTTCAGCGAGAATATATCCAGGTCGTCATTAAAATAATCATACTTATCTTGCCGGAGCACTTTCCGGATTTTTTATTCTTGCACAACATCATGGAGTTACTCATGAGGCGTAACACCCCCGTTACACAAAACGAGTATTTGCTTAACGCCGGTTCGACGTTAATGTCCACTACCGATATAAAAAGTCATATTACCTATGCTAACTCCGCTTTTATAGAAGCCAGCGGATATAAAGAAGAGCATCTTCTGGGTGAGCCGCATAACCTCATCCGCCATCCCGACATGCCTGCCGAAGCGTTTGGCGACATGTGGTTTACCCTCCAGCAGGGCGAGACCTGGACAGGTCTGGTGAAGAACCGTCGTCATAATGGCGATCACTACTGGGTGCGGGCCAACGTGACGCCGGTCTGGCAGGGGGAATCCCTGACCGGCTTTATTTCGGTGCGCAATATCCCCTCACGGGAAGAGATCGCGGCGAGTGAAAATCTGTATGCAAAAGTGCGTAATAATGAATTAAAACATCATCGTTTTTATAAAGGACTGTTCGTTCGGCGCGGTATATTTTCCTTTTTGTCGCTCTTTAAATGTCTCAGTACCGGAAAACGAATTCAGCTTGGTATTACTGCGACAGCGTTACTTTCCTGCCTGGCGATGTATTTATTCCGCGATCGTCTCGTTCAGGCCGCCACTCTGGTGCTGCTTTTTTCTGCGCTGTCCTGTTATCTTCATGCGCAGATCGCCCGGCCGGTAAAATCCATTGTTCAACAGATGCAGCGCGTGGTTTCAGGACGTAAAACGGACTATTACCATTTTGACAGAATCGATGATATCGGGCTGATGATGCGCCTGGTGAATCAGTCTGGTTTAAACCTGAACTCGCTGGTGGATGATGTCGGGGCGCAAATCAGCGGTATTGGCACCATCAGCCAGCAGGTCGCGAAAGAAGGCGCGGCGCTGCAGACGCGCTCTGAAGAAACCGCCGATTTTCTGCAGCAAACCGCATCTGCGGTGGAAGAGATCGCCAGCGCCGTGAAGCAGACGGCCGAAACCGCGAACGAGGCGATTCAGATGGCGGATCGCACCCGCGACAGCGCCCACTGCGGTGAAGCGATGATGAAAGAGACCATCGGTATGATGCAGTCCGTTTCGCAGGATAACGGCCAGATCGTCGATATTATCAGCGTTATCGATCGTATTGCCTTCCAGACCAATATTCTTGCGCTGAATGCCGCCGTGGAAGCGGCGCGCGCGGGTGAAGCCGGCCGCGGCTTTGCCGTGGTCGCAGCTGAGGTGCGCAATCTTGCGCAGCACTCCGCGACGGCGGCGAAAGAGATCAAAGCGCTGATCGAGAAAAACGTTGCCAGCGTCAACGCTGGCGTGGAGAAGGTGGGACAAACCGAATCACAGCTGACGGTTATGATCGACCATGTGCTGCAGGTTTCCACCCTGATTAAGGAGATTGGCCTCGCCACGCAGGAGCAAACCCAGGCGCTGACGCTCATCAACGCCTCCCTCTCCCGTATCGGCGCAATGACCCAGAGCAATACGGGGATGGTGGATAACGTCACTCACGCCGCGAATCACCTGACGCAGCGGACGACGCGCCTGCAGCAGGCGATTGCCGTTTTTGGCGGTTAGCCGTTCGGGTACTGCTCGTCGGTCACTTTTTCCAGCCACGTTACCGGGCTGCCGTTTACCGCTTCGGCGATGGCAAGATGCGTCATCGCCGTTTGCGCACTTGCGCCGTGCCAGTGCTTCACGCCGGGTGGGATCCAGGCGATATCGCCCTGATTCAGGATTTCCGCCTCTTCGCCCCACGCCTGTAGCCAGCCGCGACCCTGCGTCACAATCAGCGTTTGTCCCAGGGGATGCGTATGCCAGGCCGTGCGCGCGCCCGGCTCAAAGGTTACGGTTGCCCCGCCGACGCTGGCAGGTTCGGTCGCCTGAAAGGGCGCGTCAATGCGAACAGCCCCGGTGAACCAGGCTTCCGGTCCTCGTACTGACGGTAATGAACCGCTGCGGATAATTTTCATCTTTTGCTCCTCGTTGACTGTTGCGTTAACAGTAGCGCAAAGCACTCCGCAGCATTAGGGTGCATAATCAGATAGGACACATGACTGAAACTCATAAATAGAACCGCGATGCTAAAAGATAATTTCAACGATCTGCTCTCCTTTATGGTGGTGGCCCGCGAGCGCAGCTTTACGCGCGCAGCGGCGCAGCTGGGCGTCTCGCAATCGGCACTGAGCCATGCGATGCGCAAGCTTGAAGCACGATTAGACGTTCGCCTTTTAACCCGCACAACCCGCAGCGTGGTTCCGACACCCGCGGGTGAGCAGCTTTTTTCGCGCCTCAGCCCGCATCTGCTGGAGATCGAACAGGAACTCACGGCGCTTCGCAGCAGCCGCGACAAACCCGCAGGCGCTATCCGCATCGTCGCCGGCGAGCACGCGATGGACGCCGTGCTCTGGCCGGTACTGAAGGCTTTTATGCTGCAATATCCTGACATTAACGTCGAAGTGACGGTCGACAATGGCCTGACAGATATCGTCGATGGCCGCTTCGACGCGGGGGTTCGCCTGGGTGAACAGGTGGCAAAAGACATGATTGCGGTGCGGATTGCGCCGGACATGCGCATGGCGGTCGTCGGCTCCCCGGATTACCTGGCTCGTTTTGGCGTGCCGCTCGTGCCGGAGCAGCTGGGTGAACACCGCTGTATCAATCTCCGCCTGCCCACCCGAGGGGGATTGTATGACTGGGAATTTGAGCGCGACGGGCGCGAGCTTCGCGTGCGGGTTGACGGACAGCTTACGCTCAATAACCTGTCGCAGCGCATCGACGCCGCGGAGAATGGTCTCGGATTAGCCTACGTGCCCGAGTCCTCGGTTCTGGACGCTCTGAATCAGGGACGGCTGGTCAGGGTCCTTGAATCGTGGTGCCCCACGTTTGAAGGATACCACCTCTATTATCCGAGCCGTCGGCAGCACACAACCGCGTTCAGGTTACTTCTCGATGCCCTGCAGCAGCAAAAATTTATACCATCTGGTAATAATTAAGAGAATCTGATGATTAAATAATCAACCCCACCATTGTTTTGACTAAAAACTCATCACGTTTCAGCGTGTTGTGATCCCCGTCTGCTCTGACCACACGATTTCCTTCGACGTGCATCACTTTCGGCACGGTTATATTTTGCGTCGCTTATGAATTGCAGGTAGGATGCCTCGCCATGTTTCGCCTTATCCATACGCAGAATGACTGGGAAGGCGACATGTGTTTGCGCAGAAGCAATCGTTTGTATTGCGCTCTGCCAGGCAGGACTATCACGATAATGGTTCAGACAGGCAAACAGGTAACTCAATGAAAACAAGCAATAAAAGCGCAGCCGATCATCACGCTGCTAAACGTCGCTGGTTGAACTCCCACGAAGAGGGCTACCACAAAGCGATGGGCAACCGTCAGGTTCAAATGATCGCCATCGGCGGCGCTATCGGAACGGGTCTGTTTTTAGGTGCGGGTGCACGTCTGCAGATGGCTGGCCCGGCTCTCGCCCTGGTCTATCTGGTGTGCGGGATCTTCTCTTTCTTCATTCTCCGCGCGCTGGGCGAGCTGGTACTGCATCGCCCTTCCAGCGGCAGCTTCGTCTCTTACGCCCGTGAATTCCTCGGTGAAAAAGCCGCTTACGTCGCGGGCTGGATGTACTTCGTCAACTGGGCGATGACCGGTATCGTCGACATCACCGCCGTTGCGCTGTATATGCACTACTGGGGCGCGTTTGGCGATGTGCCGCAGTGGGTCTTTGCGCTTGGCGCACTGGCGATTGTCGGCACCATGAACATGATCGGCGTGAAGTGGTTCGCGGAGATGGAGTTCTGGTTTGCGCTGGTTAAAGTGCTGGCCATCGTGGTGTTCCTGGTCGTGGGTACCGTCTTCCTCGGCAGCGGTAAGCCGCTGGATGGCAATGCCACCGGCTTCCACCTGATAACCGATAACGGCGGATTCTTCCCGCACGGTCTGCTGCCTGCGCTGGTGCTGGTTCAGGGCGTCGTGTTCGCCTTCGCCTCCATCGAGCTGGTGGGCACCGCAGCAGGTGAATGTAAAGATCCGCAGACGATGGTGCCAAAAGCCATCAACAGCGTGATCTGGCGTATCGGTCTGTTCTACGTCGGTTCCGTGGTGCTGCTGGTGCTGCTGCTGCCGTGGAACGCCTATCAGGCGGGCCAGAGTCCATTCGTCACCTTCTTCTCGAAGCTGGGCGTGCCGTACGTGGGCAGCATCATGAACATCGTGGTCCTGACCGCAGCGCTCTCCAGCCTGAACTCCGGCCTCTACTCGACCGGTCGTATCCTGCGCTCCATGTCGATGGGCGGTTCTGCGCCGAAGTTCATGTCCAAGATGAGCAAGCAGCACGTGCCGTACGCCGGTATTCTGGCGACGCTGGTGGTCTATGTCTTCGGCGTGTTCCTGAACTATCTGGTGCCGTCTCAGGTATTCGAAATCGTTCTGAACGTGGCGGCACTGGGGATTATCGCGTCCTGGGGCTTTATCGTGGTCTGCCAGATGCGTCTGCGCAAAGCGATTAAAGAAGGCAAAGCTGCTGACGTCAGCTTTAAGCTGCCTGGCGCGCCGGTGACCTCCTGGCTCACCCTGCTCTTCCTGTTCAGCGTGCTGGTGCTAATGGCGTTCGACTACCCGAACGGCACCTACACCATCGCGACCATTCCGCTGCTGGCCGTGCTGCTGATTGCGGGCTGGTTCGGCGTGCGTAAACGCGTTCATGAAATTCACAGCACCGCGCCGGTTCATCCTGACGATGAAAAACACGACGCCCCGCTGGTAGAAGAAACCTCGCGTTAATAAAAAAGCCGGGTGGCGGCTTCGCCTTACCCGGCCTGCATTTCATGGTTTTGTAGGCCCGGTAAGCGGCAGCGCCACCGGGCAATCCCATCTTAGAGAGCAATACGCATCACATCGTCAGGCTGGGTGGCTTCCTGCTGGCGGGTGGATTTCTGTTTCACCGTCACGTACAGGGTTTTGCCATCCGCAGAGAGCGCCAGGCTGTTCGGGTAGACCGGCGTGTCGAAGGTTTTAGTGACCTTATACGATTTCGCGTCAATCACGCTCACCTTACCGGCTTCACGGTGCGTCACGTAGGCTTCATTGCGGGCCGGGTTAAACAGGACCGCCAGGGATTCCGGCGCGGCGATTTTCTCGATCACGCTACCGTCTTTCAGGCTCACCACCAGCACTTCCGGCTGTTTTGAATCGGTCAGGAACGCGCGCTGACCGGCAGTGTCGAGGCTCAGGTTCAGGTAGAAGTGCTCCTTCCCGTCATCCTGCACCTTTTTACGGGCAATAATTTTATTGCTGGCCGTATCAATCGTCACCAGTTCGCCGTCCGCATTCGTGGTGTACAGACGTTTCGCCTGCGCATCCAGCGCCAGGCCGGTGCTGTAGGTGCCCGTATTGGCAATGGTTTCTTTCAGCTTCAGCGTGGCGCCATCCACGACCCAAATCACGCTCTCTTTACCGACACCGGTAATGTAAATCGTGTTGCTCGCGTCATCTGCCACCAGCTGGCGCGGCTGCAGCGGTTTGACGGTTTCGCTGCGCTGACGCCCGTCCAGCACCAGCCGCCCTTTTACGTCACCCGTTTTTGCATCAATCGCGGTTACCGCGCCGTTGATCGTATTGCCGAACCACAGCGTTTGAGTCGCCTTGTCAAAGGTGGCACCAAAGGGTTTCAGATCGCTATGGATTGCCTGCGTCACGTCCAGCGTGACCGGATCAAGGCGGTAGACAACCCCGCCCTTGTCGGTTTTACGGCTTTGCGAGGTCGCCACCCACAGCGCATTCTCCTGCTGGCTCACGGCCATTTCATACGCCCCTTTGCCCACCGCTTTACGCAGTACCTCTTCGGCGGCATGCACCTGGAACGTCCCGGCAAGCAGTAAAGTGGCAGACAGCAGCGACAGGCTCAGACGCGGCGAGCACAGTTGACGTAAAGACATATCAATTCCTTTTCTGAAAAGTGGGGTTGGGCTGACATCACTTCCGGCAGACAACGTCATGGCATTGTCTTTTGATAATGAGAATAGTAATCATTAATGGGTTAAATGTGGAGTTTTTCTTTCCCGCTTCGCCTTCCATTAACGCAATGTGCGGTTATAGTTTTCAAAACTTTTACAAAACCTTTAACATATATGGACATGTTCCATTTGGTTCGTTTATACACCACAACCGGTTTTATTCATGAAAATCATTTCTGCCCGTAAGGCTTCTCTCCCGCTGCTGCTGGTTCCTGTTATTTTTGCGCCGCTCACCGCCGTGAGCGCAGAGGAACAGACCATGATCGTCAGCGCCACGCCGCAAACCGTATCGGAGCTCGATACTCCGGCCGCGGTCAGCGTCGTCAATGGCGACGATATGCGCCAGGCCGCGCCCCGCATTAACCTGTCTGAATCCCTTGGCAGCGTACCCGGGCTGCAAATTCAGAACCGTCAAAACTACGCCCAGGATCTCCAGCTTTCGATGCGCGGATTTGGCGCCCGCTCAACCTTCGGGGTGCGCGGTATCCGTATGTACGTCGATGGTATTCCAGCCACCATGCCGGACGGACAGGGTCAGACCTCCAACATCGACCTTTCCAGCGTGGAGAGCGTTGAAGTGCTGCGCGGTCCCTTCTCTGCCCTGTACGGCAACGCCTCTGGCGGCGTAATCAACATCAACACCCAGACCGGGCAGCAGCCGCCGACCATTGAAGCCAGCAGCTATTACGGCAGTTACGGGACCTGGCGCTATGGCATGAAAGCCACCGGCGCGATGGGTGACGGCACCCACGCCGGGGACGTGGATTACACCGTCTCCACCACCCGCTTCACCACCAAAGGCTACCGCGACCACAGCGGCGCGCGGAAAAATCTCGCTAACGCCAAACTGGGTGTACGCATAGACGACGCCAGCAAGCTGACGCTGATTTTCAACAGCGTGGACATGAAGGCCAACGATCCGGGTGGACTGAATTACCAGGAGTGGCGGGACAACCCGCGTCAGTCGCCGCGCGGCGATCAGTACAACACCCGTAAGACCATCAAGCAGACCCAGGCCGGCCTGCGCTACGATCGCCAGCTCAGCGCTCAGGACGACCTCAGCGTGATGATGTACGCCGGCGAGCGTGAAATGACGCAGTACCAGTCGATTCCGTATCAGCCGCAGCTAAAAGCCACTCACTCCGGCGGGGTGATTGATATGCAGCGCCACTATCAGGGCGTGGATACCCGCTGGACGCACCGCGGCGAGCTGCTGGTTCCGGTGACCTTCACCACCGGTCTGAACTACGAAAACATGAGCGAAGACCGTCGCGGATACGAGAACTTCGTGATGCGCAACGGCGTGCCGGACTACGGCGTCAAAGGCGATAAACGTCGTGACGAACGCAACCTGATGTGGAACGTCGATCCTTATCTGCAAACGAGCTGGCAGCTGACGCAGAAACTCTCTGTCGACGCGGGTGTCCGCTACAGTTCGGTCTGGTTTGATTCCAACGACCACTACGTTACGCCGGGCAACGGCGATGACAGCGGTGACGCGAGCTACCACAAGTGGCTCCCGGCGGGCGCCGTGAAGTATGCGGTGACGGATGCGTGGAACCTCTACGCTGCCGCAGGGCGTGGCTTTGAAACGCCAACCATCAACGAGCTCTCCTATCGCGCCGATAACCAGGGCGGTCTGAATATTGGCCTGAAGCCGTCCACGAATAATACGTATGAAGTGGGCAGCAAAACCCGCATCGGCAACGGCCTGCTGACGGCGGCGCTGTTCCGCACCGATACGGATGACGAGATCGTGGTGGACTCCAGTTCTGGCGGCCGTACAACCTATAAAAATGCCGGGAAAACCCGTCGTCAGGGTGTCGAAGTTTCCCTGGATCAGCAGTTCGCTGAGAGCTGGAAGCTGAAGATGGCGTGGACGTACCTGGATGCCACCTACCGGACTAACGTCTGCAGCGACGCAGACTGTAACGGTAACCGTATGCCGGGGATTGCGCGCAACATGGGCTTCGCCTCGTTTGGCTGGCAGCCGGAGGAAGGCTGGTATGCGGGGACAGACGTGCGTTACATGAGCGATATCATGGCCGACGACGAAAACACCGCGAAAGCGCCGTCCTATACGGTAGTCGGGCTGAATACCGGGTATAAATTTAACTACGGCAACTGGGGAATGGACGTCTTTGGCCGCGTCGATAACCTGTTCGACAAAGAGTACGCGGGCTCGGTAATTGTCAACGAGTCCAACGGTCGTTATTACGAGCCTGCACCAGGCCGAAACTATGGCGTCGGGCTGTCGGTCTCTTATCGCTTCGAGTAAGCAAAAAGAAAAGTTTATTTTATAAATGAAATAACCCTCCTGATGGCATTAAGCCATCAGGAGTTATTCACCAGATAAATAATTAGCGGCGGTATATAGTCGCTCTAATAAATAATCTCTCAGTTAAAATATTGTCGCTGTAATAGAGAATCTGCTTCATCAATCAACTTATCAATCGCCTTCTGGCTCGCATCAACATCTCTCCGCTCAAGGGCCGAAAGCAGCTCGTCATAGTGATACGTTGCCGTTTTGATGTCGTTAAGTTCGTGATGCAGGTAGTTCATGCAGGGCCCGATGCGGACCCATAGCTGTTCAATTAAGGCATTAAGCGTAGGCATTTCCGCATACTGATAAAGCGTAAACCTGAAGATACGATTCGCATGCAATGCCTGCTGAACGTTTCCATTGCGCATGGCCTCATGGAAAGCCTCTGACATTTTGCGCAACGCCTCCAGCTTGCCGTCTGACATCTTCTGGCATGCTGCGGCGACCGCCATTGGCTCAAGCTGTTTTCTGATGGCGTTAATCTCGTTATAACGCTCCAGCGTCACTTCAGGGACCAGAAACGCCTGTGCGGGCGTGGCGTGAAGCGCGCCTGAGGAGACCAGGCGCAACAGCGCTTCGCGGACCGGCGTAATACTGGTGCCTAATTTATCAGCAATCTCTTTCGTAATCAGTCGTGCTCCTGGTTTGAGAGAGCCTGTAATTAACGCCCCTTTCAAACTGTGTTCAACCTGCATGGTAAGGCTAACCCTTTGGGCTTTTTCTAAGTGATCCAAATCAAGCATGTGGAATTCCTGTAGCTAAAACTTAATGCTATTTTTAAACGCCAGTTTTAATAAAACGGCGCCGGTACGATATATCCTGTATCGTCATGCCTGGTGGTGGGAAGTACAAAAAACAGCAAAAAAAGTAAACGTCATTTTTTTTATCGTTTTCGGGCTCATCGGGGATGATGGCGCGAAAAGTCATGTCCAGTAATTAAAGACAATATATCGTATCTTCACAAATAAATATGGCGGGAAACCCCGCCATATTGCGCTTTATTTATTGTCACTCGCGACGCGAATCACGACTTTGCCGAAGTTTCGTCCTTCCAGCAGGCCAATGAGCGCCTCGGGGGCGTTTTCCAGCCCGTCCGTGACCTGTTCGCGATAGTGGATTTTTCCCTCCTGCACCCAGCGCCCCATCTCTTCCTGGAACTCATGGATGCGATGTCCATAGTCCTGGCCGATGATAAAGCCCTGCATCCGAATGCGTTTCTTGAGAAGGGTCGCCATCAGAAGCGGCAGGCGGTCCGGCCCGTCAGGCAAGCCCGTCGCGTTGTAGCCGCTCACCAGGCCACACACCGGCACGCGCGCGGAGGTGTTCAGCAGGGGCAGCACGGCGTCAAACACTTTCCCGCCGACGTTTTCATAGTAGACATCAATGCCGTTCGGGCAGGCCTGCTTGAGCTGGTCGGCAAAATCCGCCGCGTGGTGATCCAGACACTCGTCAAACCCGAGCACCTCAACGGCATGGCGGCATTTCTCTGCGCCACCGGCGACGCCGACCACCCGGCAACCTTTGATTTTGCCGATCTGCCCAACCGTCGCGCCAACCGGGCCGGTCGCCGCCGCCACCACCAGCGTTTCACCCGCTTTCGGTTGCCCGATATCCAGCAGCCCCATATAGGCGGTAAAGCCCGGCATACCCAGTACGCCCAGCGACCAGGAAGGATGAGACGGATTGTCGCCCAGCTTCACCAGGCCGCTGCCGTCCGAGAGTTCATATTCCTGCCAGCCGCTGTAGCCCAGCACCCATTCACCGGCTTTGTAGTCGGGATGGTTTGACTGTTCAACGCGGCTGACCGTTCCCCCCACCATCACCGCACCGAGCTCAACCGGCGGTGAATAGGATGGCGCGTCGCTCATGCGACCCCGCATATAAGGATCCAGCGACAGCCAGACGGTACGAAGCAGAAGCTGCCCCGCACCCGGCTCCGGAACAGGCTGCGTTTCCAGACGAAAATTTTCCGCGACCGGTGCGCCCTGTGGACGAGAGGCCAGCACCCAGCGGCGGTTATGCGAAACAGAGTGATTCATCAGGATCTCCTTCTGGTACAAATGTCATTACAGCCTGGCTCACGTTCGGCGTTATCGCATTAGCATTACGAGCCAGACTGATTGAGGCGTACAACCAGATAGATGCAGGTTTCGTTCGTCTCGTTAATGAACCGGCAGTCATTAGGCGGCCCCAGCTCAAGACAGTCTCCGGCTTGCATTTCGTGGCGCGTATCGCCCTCCTGAAACACCAGCTCACCGGACTGCAGCCAGATAAGCTGACGCGCCAGCGCGTAAGAAGAGGCCGGCATCGGAACATCGCTGCCCGCAGGCAGTTCAATCTGAACAAGGTCGATGGGCAGATCGGTACGGGGAGAAACATGGCGGCGAAGGTAGTGCGTCTGCGGGTCGCGCCAGACGGGCTGATTTGCCAGGCGCAGCAGCTTGCCCTCCTGCATTTCGGCCCGGGCAATCAGCGTTGACATGCTGATGCCAAACGCGCCCGACAGGCGGGCAAGCAAGGTGGCTGTCGGGCTACTGTCCCCGCGCTCGATTTTATGGATCATGGCGCGGGAGACGCCTGCCCGGTCCGCCAGCTCGCTCAGGGACCACCCGCGAGACTCGCGTTCAAGGCGAATTCTTGCGCTAATCCGTTGATTCATTGTGTCTGTTATGGTGTTCATGACGTCATACTATAGTGTATGAACGGCAATTCAATGGGCTTTTGATAACAAAAAAATATGGCTTATGCCGTAGCGATCGGGCGATACAGTTGTGTAATATCGTAGCGATAACGTAATACTATAGTGAACAACACACAGAGGCTTCATCATGATCGTTCGTCATGCCTGCAAAGAAGACTGCGCTGCGATAGGCGAGATTTACAACCACGCGGTGCTGCACACTGCCGCGATCTGGAACGATAAAACCGTCGATACCGATAACCGAATCGCCTGGTTTGAGGCGCGCTCGCTTGCGGGCTACCCGGTTCTGGTGAGCGAGGAAGACGGCGTAATCACCGGCTACGCCTCTTTCGGCGACTGGCGCGCCTTTGACGGTTTCCGTCATACGGTTGAGCACTCGGTCTACGTCCACCCGGCCCATCAGGGCAAAGGGATTGGCCGCACGCTGATGAAGGCGCTGATTAACGAGGCCCGCGCCATCGGTAAACACGTGATGGTGGCCGGGATTGAAGCGCAAAACCATGCCTCGATTCATCTCCATGAAACGCTCGGCTTTGTGACGACCGGACAAATGCCGCAGGTGGGAACCAAGTTTGGCCGCTGGCTGGACTTAACCTTTATGCAGCTGCAGCTGGACGAGCGCAGCGACCCGGACGCGATCCCATGAATCAGTCACTGACGCTGGCGTTTCTGGTGGCGGCGGGCATTGGCCTGGTGGTGCAAAACACCCTGATGGTGCGTATCACCCAGTCCTCCTCCACCATTCTTATCGCGATGCTGCTGAATTCGCTGGTCGGCATCGTGCTGTTTGTCAGCATTCTGCTGCTGAAACAGGGCGTCGCCGGGTTCAGCGAGCTCGCCGCAACGGTGCGCTGGTGGACGCTTATCCCGGGGCTGCTGGGGTCGTTTTTTGTGTTTGCCAGCATCAGCGGCTATCAGAACGTTGGCGCGGCGACGACCATCGCCGTGCTGGTGGCAAGCCAGCTGATTGGCGGGCTGGTGCTGGACGTGCTGAGGAGCCAGGGCATCCCGCTGCGCGCCCTGATCGGCCCGGTGTGCGGCGCGGTGATGCTGGTGGTCGGGGCCTGGCTGGTGGCGCGACGCCAGTTTTGATGGTTACAGTATGCTGCCGCCTTTCGTCAGCTGTTCCTCACGCGCGTCCATCTCCTCTTTATGCTGCTTACCGTGGTGCGAAATCGCGGTGCGCAGACGCTGCTGCTGAGTGTAGCGATCTTCACGGCTGAGCTCTGCATCATCGCTTAATTCGATCAGCAGTTCGTTCATGTGGGTAATGACGCTCTCTTCGATGGCGGCATCGACGCGGGCGATAACTTCGTTTAAATGTGACATTGTCACTCCTCGTTATGTGCCCGGTGGCGCTACGCTTACCGGGCCTACAGGTGCCAAATGTAGGCCCGGTAAGGCGGAGCCGCCACCCGGCTAAAAAGGCTTAGTTCAGCTTCGCTTTTGAGAAATCGCTCCCCATCAGGCTTACGCTGTACCCGGTCACGTTGCTGCGGGTCGCGTAGAACGTTTTCCCGTTGGCCAGCGCAATCCACGGCGCCTGCTGGTAGAAAATCTCCTGCGCCTGGCCATAGAGCTTCGCGCGCTCGGCCGGGCTGCTGGTCAGCTTCGCTTTTTGTACGAGGGCATCATACCCCTTATCGCACCAGCGCGCGGCGTTTGAGCCGGTTTTAATGCTGTTGCAGCCGAGCAGCACGTCGGCAAAGTTGTCCGGGTCGCCGTTGTCGGACATCCAGCCAAACAGCGCGGAGTCATGCTCGCCTTTACGCATTCCGGAGAGATATTCGCCCCACTCGTAAGAGACAATTTTGGCCTTCACGCCGACTTTCGCCCAGTCGCTCTGGATCATCTCCGCGATACGACGCGAATTCGGGTTATACGGACGCTGCACCGGCATTGACCACAGCGTGACTTCCGCGCCCTTCTCCAGACCCGCCTGCTTCAGCAGGGCTTTCGCTTTTTCAGGATCGTAGCTGTAGTCCTTCAGGTCTTTATTGAAGCCCAGCATATTTGGCGGGATCGGCGATTTTGCCACCGTGCCCGATCCCATAAAGACCGCATTAACGATGGCCTTCTTGTCGGTCGCGTAGTTGAGCGCCTGACGCACCAGCAGGTTATCAAACGGTTTTTTCTCGGTGTTAAACGCCAGATAACCGACGTTCAGCGCATCGACGGCGTGCAGCGTCAGGTCTTTGTTGTTCTTGATGGCGTCAAACTGAACCGGGGATGGCGCAGGAATGATCTGGCACTCGTTGGTCTGCAGCTTCGCCAGGCGGGTTTCCACGTTTGGCGTAATGGAGAAGATGAGATGCTTCGTCGGCACCTCGCCCTCCCAGTAGTTCGGGTTCGCGACGTAGCGGATCAGCGAATCCACTTTGTACTGCTGCAGCACGTAAGGCCCGGTACCAATCGGCCAGGTGTCCACGTTCTCAGGCGTGCCTTTTTTCAGCATCGCGTCGGCGTATTCCGCGGAGAGAATCGAGGCGAAATCCATCCCCCAGTCGGCCAGAAACGCGGCGTTGGGTTCGCTGAGGGTGAACTGAACGTGGTAATCATCGACCTTTTTCACGTCCTGGATCAGCTTATCGAGACCGACATCATTAAAGTACTCGTAGTTCCCCTGCGACACGTTGTGGTACGGGTGTTTAGGGTCTTTCTGGCGCATGACCGAGAAAATAACGTCATCGGCATTAAAATCGCGCGTCGGTTTGAAGTATTTGTTGCTGTTGAACTTCACCCCTTTACGCAGGGTAAAGGTATAGGTCTTGCCGTCCGGGGAGATTGTCCAGGACTCCGCCAGCGACGGCACCGGAGTATTTTTCACCGGGTCGAAATTGATCAGGCGGTTATACAGCACCTGAGAGCTGGCCACAAAAGACGGGCCAGAGCTGGCGATTTGTGGGTTGAAGGACTCGGGGGAGGCTTCTGAACAGTAAATAAGGGTGTCGTTGTTTGCCGCCCATGCGGCACCGGCTGGTAACAGCGCGCTCAGCGCAAGGGCGAGCAGTGTTTTCCCTGTAGACATGGTTATAACCCTGACAGTTTTATTATATAGGACAGTAATAACAGCACAGGCGTTTTGACCTGGCAAATAACGAAACACTATCAGGTTATTCTAAAGCCGCGGTTTTTGCTGTTTTAACCGCCAGCAGCCAGAAAGACGATTTGTCTTAAGTGCCATTATTCGTCAAGCACAACCGTCACTTTCTATGCCGCAAGAAATCGGCGCTTTTAGCGTCTCTTCCTCCGTTTGGTTGCGTCCTCGGTTCGTTAAAGTAAGGGTGTGAAGAAGTATATGGGATCAAATCGTGGCAAAAACTCTTTTACGCAGCGGTAATCTGGATGATTTTCAGGCCGTTGGCGGCGGCGGACAAGCCGTTTTCGAATCAGCGTTGCAAATCCGGGAAGCGCTCCGGTTGCGCAAACAACAGGCCATCGTCGACTGTCTGGCGATTCCTCAGGTCAACGACAGCGGCGACCGCGTGGACTGGTATTCCCCGGTTGAAGGGAGCGTAATCAGCTGGAAAGCGGCCGATGAAGATGATCGCTATCGCGCCCTGCGCTATCTTGAAAACACGCTCGCCAGCGTCGAGTCATTAAGCAAGAAATGCCTGCAGTCGCCCAAAACCGCGCAACAGCTCTTTGGCTCTCTGCTGTCGAAGGCATTTCAGTTTCCGGGCGAAAACTTCCTCTTCCTGGTGGACGGAAAGCCGGTCATCAGCTTCTGGGGGTTTGTAAACCTCAACGAGAACGCGCGCGACGATGTCCTCGACTGCCTGCGTGAGTCCCTGATCCCTGAGCCAGCCCCTGTTGTGATTGACGATCCTGAACCCGAGCCTGAGCCAGAGCCGGTGATGACCTTTGAGCACGCTGACGAGCCGCTGATCGCCCCATCCACGGTGGTGCGTATTACGCCGGAGGATCTGTATGAGCCCGAACCGGCCCCCGTCGTTGCGCAACCTGTCCAGGAACCTGTTCCGGCGAACATCGTGAAAAAGCGCCGCGTTCCCCTGTGGACCCTGCCGGTTGCCGCCGTGATCGTTGCCGCCGTTGCCGCCCCGCTGCTGTGGCCGAAACAGGCGCCTTCCGCTGAGCCCGCCCCGGCGCCCGCACCTGAACCCGTGGAGATTGCGCCAAAGCCGATCAAGGCGGTTGAACCGCTGGCGATGAAGTTACCGCTGCATCAGGCGGAGGTCATGGCCAGCAAAGAAAAAGAAGCGGCTCCAGCTGAAGCTGCGCCACAACCCGCTCCGGTGGTGATTGTCGCCATTCCGAAAGACGCCATGGTGATGGAAGCGAATCAGGTGAAAGCGGGATCGACGCGCTTCCTGAACGGCACCTGGCGCGCCATCCTCGACGTGAAGGATCCGGTGACCGGCAAGCCGCCGTCGCTGCGCTATCAAATCCAGAACAATAAAGGTTTCGCCCGCGTTGTCCACGGCGACAACATTGTCTGCCGCGCGGAGGTCTTCTCCGGCCTACACAGCAATGGCGAACTGATGATTAAGAGTCGCGGTACTGCCCGCTGCACCGACGGTTCCCGCTACCCGATGCCGGAAGTGGCCTGTAAAGCAGGCACCAGCGATATCGCAGAATGTCGCGCCCGTTATGATGCCAACACCGTCGTCCCACTGACGTTCAAGAAAGCAGGTGCCTGATCCTATGCTGGTAAATCTTTGCGACTATAAACAAAGCGTCACGCTTATTGCCAACAGCGGCGTGCAGTTCCTCGATTTCGGTCTGACGCCGCAGGACTCCGCCAGCAACGGGCGCTTCGTACGTAAAACCGCGAACGGCCCGCTGTTGCGCCTCGATTTCGACCTGGTCAACGGTCGCTATACCCTGCCGGGCATGAACGGCGGCCAGCCTGAAGTGGTCAAGCCAGAAACCACTATCCCGCTGCATCAGTCGCTGACGGTACTGGATGGCGTCTGGCTTCCGGTTCCTTTCCTGCGCTTCAACCCGCCGCGGACGTTTGTGGAAGGGCCGGATAACTGGGCGCGCGTTCAGGTGCGCAAGCTTGACACCCCGGACACGGCAGGCAATACCCACCGCGTGACCCTCGCGCTTGACAGCCAGATTGCCGACCATGCCACGTCCGCGCTCTCTCCGGTGGAAAACGATATTCTGAACGGCACCCGCTTCGCGCTGGCCTGGCGCGATAGCGAGGTAGACAGCTTCCTCGATCAGACCTGGATTGACGGCTGGCTGCGCGAGGCGTTTACCCAGTATGCCGACGGCGTTGAGAACCGCTCTGAACGCGACCTGCAGCAGGCGATGCGCAGCTTTGAGTATCAGGCCCACTGGCTCAACCTGCTGACCATGCTCGGTGAACAGCTCACCGTGCCGGAAGTAAAATTTGTCACCCATACGCTCAGCACGCCTGCCATTCCGGTCGACCTGATCCTCGACGTGGGCAATACCCACACCTGCGGCGTCATTATTGAAGACCACGGCGATGCCAACGATGGGCTGCGCCAGACCGCCGAGCTGCAGGTCCGCTCGCTCAGCGAGCCGCAGTTCCTGAACGAACCGCTGTTCACCAGCCGTCTCGAGTTTTCGGAAGCGCGTTTTGGCAAGCAGCACTTCTCGGTGGAAAGCGGTCGCGAAGATGCCTTCGTCTGGCCGTCGATTGTCCGCGTCGGTGATGAAGCCCGAAAGCTGGCGATGCAGCGTCTGGGCACCGAGGGCAACAGCGGTATCTCCAGCCCGCGTCGCTACCTGTGGGATGAAACCCCGGTCGTGCAGGACTGGCGCTTTAGCCAGATGAACAGCAAGACCCAGCGTGAACCGCTTGCCACCGCGTTCCCGCTGATGAACCTGATGAACGATGACGGCGAGCCGCTCTTCACGCTGCCGCAGGACGAGCGCCTGCCAGTCTTCTCGCCGCAATACAGCCGCAGCACCCTGATGACCCACATGCTGTGCGAGCTGCTGGCTCAGGCACTGGGGCAGATCAACAGCGTCGCCACGCGCCTGCGCCTGGGCTTCCCTGCCTCGCCGCGCCAGCTGCGCACGCTGATCCTGACGCTGCCCTCCGCCATGCCAAAGCAGGAGCGCGAGATCTTCCGACGCCGCATGTTTGAAGCCATCGCCATTGTCTGGAAAGCGATGGGCTGGCACCCGCAGGATGAGGATTTTGTCACCCGCAAACAGCAGGAAAAAAGCGTGGTGCCGGTACCGGAAATCCAGATGGAGTGGGATGAAGCCAGCTGCGGTCAGCTGGTCTGGCTGTATAACGAAGCCATCTCCCGCTTTGGCGGCCAGACCGAGGCCTTCTTCGCCTCCCTTGCCCGTCCGGACCGTGAGCCTGAGCCGGGCAGCCAGCCGGGACGCGCGCTGCGCGTCGCGTCCATCGACATCGGCGGCGGCACAACGGATATGGCGATCACCCATTACCAGCTGGACGACGGCTCCGGCAATAACGTCAAAATCACCCCGCAGCTGCTGTTCCGGGAAGGGTTTAAGGTGGCGGGCGACGACACGCTTCTGGACGTGATTCAGCGCTACGTATTGCCCGCCCTGCAAACGCAGCTGCAAAAATCCGGTATCGCAGACGCCTCGCTGCTGATGGCTTCACTGTTCGGCGACTCCGGGCGCATTGATACCCAGGCCGTACTGCGCCAGCAGACGGCGCTGCAGCTGTTTATGCCGCTTGGCCATGCGATTCTTGCCGGGTGGGAGTCCAGCGACATTGACGATCCGCTGGCTGGTCTGCACGCCACCTTTGGCGATCTCCTGCCGCAGAAGCCGACCCGCAACGTGATGAACTATCTGCAGCAGGCGATCGACCATGCCCTGCCTGCGGGTTCTGACGCTTTTGACCTCTTCGCCGTGCCGCTGCACGTCAATTTCCGCGAAATGCAGGATGCGATGCTGGCCGGGCAGTTTACGCTGGCCTCCCCGCTCCACGCGGTGTGTGAGGCGATCTCCCATTATAGCTGCGACATTCTGCTGATCACCGGACGCCCGGGCTGCCTGCCTGGCGTTCAGGCGCTGATTCGCCACCTGCAGCCGGTGCCGGTCAACCGCATCGTCTGGCTGGATAAATACCAGGTGCATGAGTGGTATCCGTTCAGCCAGCAGGGGCGCATTGGCAACCCGAAATCGACCGCTGCCGTGGGGGCCATGCTCTGCAGCCTTGCGCTTGACCTGCGTCTGCCGCGCTTCAACTTTAAAGCCGCGGACATTGGCGCGTATTCCACCGTGCGCTATCTGGGCGTGCTGGATAACACCGTCAATACCCTGCGCGAGGAAAACGTCTGGTATCAGGATATCGATCTTGATAAACCCGGTGCGAAGCTTGACGCGCGTCTGCACTTCCCGCTGCGCGGTAACGTCACCCTCGGCTTCCGCCAGCTGGCGAACGCGCGCTGGCCTGCCACGCCGCTCTACACGCTCAGCATTAACTCGGCCGAACTGGCAAAAGCGATTGCCGGCGACGGCGTGCTGAACGTGCGGCTCAAACTCTGCGGCGGCAGCAAGCATGAAGGCCCGGAGGCCTTCGAGCTGAGCGATGCCTGGCTGCAGGACGGCACGCCGGTGGCGCCTGACGCCTTAACCTTCAAACTGAATACCCTGGCCGACCGCCGACACAGCGGCAGCCACTACTGGATCGACAGCGGGAGCGTATACCTGAAATGACAGCGACGACCACCACCACTCAGGCCTTAATCGGGTGGATCAACGAGACGCGCCTGAACGCCCCCGTGCTGGATAACGATGCCGACGCCCTGCTTGCCCGCATCAACGCGGCGCAGGCGCGCGAGCTGGCCATTGAACGCGCCATGACCCGCCAGAGCAGCATCGGGCTTTACGGCCATTCGCAGAGCGCGAAAGCGCACCTGCTGTTGTCGCTGTGCGGCAGCGGCAATGGACGCCTGAACGTGACGCCAGGCCAGCGCACCTTTGACTATTTTTCGCATATCAATCCGGGACATGCCCTGACCAACATGGCCGTCCGCTTCACCCGGGAAACCCCGGAAGCGCTTGACGAAGCGTTTCCGCTGCGCCTGAGCCTGGTCACCGAGGCCGAGCTGGTGCAGCTGTTTATTGCCCGCACGACGCTGCACCCGCAGATGCGCGCGGTGGATAAGGCGGTCATTGAGACCCGCCTGGAGAAATGGCGCGGCCTGCGCCAGCCGCAGAGCGTGCCCGGCATCACGGCGCAGGACGTGGGGGCGATTGCCCGCTTCTGGCAGAGCACGGTACCCGCCGCGAAACAGCAAATTGATGATGCCCTGTGGCACGAGTTCGCCCAACTGGTGCCTTCGCTCGATCTCAGCACCCGCGCCAGCGTCTGGTCGCTGCTGTGGGGCGAGCAGCAGGAACTGACCCAGCAGTGGTTAAATCTGGCCCATGTGCTGCACCAGACCAGCCATGCCAGCGAGATTGCGGCCCCCCTTAGCCTGCTGGTGGACAGCTTCGGGCTGCCTGGCGAAGGGTTCCTGACGCACGACGGCTCGGTAGCGCTGCAGAATACGCAAGAGACGCTTCTCCATCCGCTGAACAACGGTGAGATGCTGAACGCCATCAGCCTCCCCGTCGATGTGCTGGCCTTCCTGACCCGTGAACTGGTGCTTCCGGTTGAGAACGGCGCGCTGGATAATGTCGATATCATTGATATCCCTGTGTTTGAAGACCGCCATGCCGATCCGCTACGCCAGGCAAAATCCCAGTGGCTGCTTGAGCACTATCGTCAACAGCTCCAGCCGGATGTGCTGGTCATCTGCAACGCGACGGCGCAGCACGAACAGACGGCCAAAAAAGCAAAAGTGTTAATGAACTGGGTCAGGGAGACGCAGCCTGCGGAAGAATCTGCCCTGCCGGGTCTGGTATGGGCGATCACCCCGCACGACGCTCGCTTTACCACCCGGCAGAATCTCGATGAAGCCGTACAGCATCTGCTCGGGAAGCCCGGCCTGCGCTGGGGCACGCTGCAGGCTCTGGACAGCCACAGCATGCAGCGCGTCATTGAGTGGCTGTCTCAGGCCACGCTGCCCGCGCAGCGACAGAAGCGTCTCGGCACGCTCAAAAACGCGCTGCGTCTGGAGCTCTCGGCGATGATGCAAAGCTACCTGGCACCGCTGGTTGAGGAGCCAGGTATCCGACGCACTCAGGCAGAAAACATGGTGCGCACGCTGCAAAGCAGTGCCGCCCGCCACGGCGAGCTGCTTGAAGGCCTGTTGCCGCCGCTGAAAGCCTTTGAAACACTGTTGGCCGTTCAGCAGCCGCGCGAGGAGCAGGTTAACGGGCTATTTACGGATACCATTGACCTGTTTGCCGAGAACGCCCAGGAAAGCGCCGGTCTGTACCAGACCAAAGACAAAGCGCGCCTGGCACACAAAGTCTGGATAAATCATCTGCGCCAGTGGAGCCGCAACGAGGCGACAGCCGCCCGTCTTGGGCTGGATCCTGCGGTGTTGCAGCAAATTGCGGATGTGCTGGTGGTCACCAGCTACCGGCTGGATCTGCCTCAGCAGCTGCAGCGAATTGTCGAAGCGGATAAGAGTAGCGCTGCGCAACTGCATGCCGTGATGGGCAATTTCGTTGGCTGGCTGGGTTACGACAAGACCCCCGTGGCGACGCGCCCGGCAAGCCGCATCCGCAAGGGGCAGGCCATCTTCGTCACCCCGGTGGTGAGCAGCGCCGAGCCCCGCCTGACGCGTCTGGGTGAACAGCCGGTCCATGCGGCTACCGCGTACGTTTACGACTGGCTGGTCGCGCTCTATAGCCGCGCGATCGAGAACATTGATTACCATCACCCGCATGATGTTCAGCCTGACGCTCGTCAGGCACTACGTGCTTTAATAATGTAGCCGCCTTCTTGCCGGGTGGCGCTGCGCTTACCCGGCCTACATTTCGCAACGATGATACATTGCACAATAATCACATCGTCATACACCCGGCTAAGGCCTGCGCCAGCGCAGAGGGGTTTTCCCACGACATAGAGTGCCCTGCCGCAGGGATAATTTTTACCTCAACGCCTTTCTGTTGCAGATTTTCCACATCGTCATCCGGCAGAGAGAGCTCGCCAAAAATCAACGTTACCGGGCAAGGAAGTGACAGGAACTGCGCTTCCCATTCCGGTTCAACGCCCGCCACCAGGCTGGATGCACCGCGCCAGACGGCATAAGCCGCATTGCTCTGCAGGCACCCTGCCCACGCCGTTTTTTCTGCGCTGAGCATGACGTCATAACCCTGTTCCAGAAACTGTTGCTCGCTTTGCGCCGCGATTGACCGGCTGAACATCCCCCCACCCGCGTGAAAATTGGGTTCTGACACCATCAGCCCCTTCACGCGCGTAGCCAGCAGCCCCGCCGTTTCGATAGCAATACTGCCGCCCATGCTGTGGCCGTATAACCAGAAGGAATCCAGTTTAAGATGGTCAATCAGCTCCGCCACAACGTGCGCCTGGTCGGTGGTTTTATAGCTGTAGTGCTCAGGCTTATCGCTGTAGCCGCTGCCGGGCAAGTCGATGAGAATCGCTCTGCGCGCGCCAAAAAGCGGGTCACGAACGACGCGGGGATATTCATAGGAAGCGGCGCAGCCCAGCCCGTGAATGAACACCACGGGATCGCCGGAGCCGGGCAAGTCGTGCCAGCGCACGGTGCAACCGGCCTGTTGCGAGTAAAAACTGTTCATAAGCACTCCTTTTACGATGCACTGTGTATTTATACAGTTATCGCATCAGGAATGCTATGTTCATCTTTTAAAACTGGAAGCGTGCTTCAAAAAAGCGAGACCAGCAGCGCAACGGGAAAGCTCATTGGCCAGGTTGACCCCACCAGGAAAGCGCTCAGCAGGCGGATACGTTTGCGGTCTTTTGAGAGGAACCAGGTGATTAACGCGCAAATGGAAGCCATAATTGCGTAAAAAACCAACATCTTTTGATACAACGTCATTCTGTATACCAGAGCCGAAAAAATAACCGCACGCAATATGCGTCATATGTTGACACAGATCAAGTTTTTTCGTTACAGAATAACCACTTAAAAATTATGGCTAATAACAATTGAGTATCTTACGTAACACATCTGGCGGGCAAAGAGAACGCCTGACCGCGCAAGCGGCCAGGCTAAGCGGATCAGTGTTTGATCATGACATGCCGGACAACCGTATAATCCTCAAGCCCGTAGACCGACATATCTTTCCCGTAGCCCGATAATTTCATGCCGCCGTGCGGCATTTCGCTCACCAGCATAAAATGGGTGTTCACCCAGGTGCAGCCGTACTGCAGGCGCGCGCTCAGGCGATGGGCGCGCCCCACGTCTTTGGTCCAGACCGATGACGCCAGGCCGTACTGCGAATCATTTGCCCAGGCCAGCACCTGCGCCTCGTCATCAAACTCGGTGACGCTCACCACCGGGCCAAACACCTCGCGCTGAACGATGGCGTCGTCCTGTTTTGCTCCCGCCAGCAGGGTTGGCTGGAAGTAGTAGCCCGCCCCCTCTTTTTTGCTCCCGCCGGTGACAACCCGGATATGGCCGAGCGCTTTCGCCTCATCGACGGCCTGGCTGACGCGTGACAGATGGGCGGCCGAGCTGAGCGGTCCCAGTTCGGTAGAGGTGTCTTCCGGCGCCCCCATTTTAAGGCTGGCGACTGCGGCACCCAGTTTTTCAACCAGTTGGGCATAGATTCCCTTCTGGGCATAAATGCGGCAGGCTGCCGTACAGTCCTGCCCGGCATTGTAGAAGCCAAACGTCCGCACCCCTTCGACCACCGCATCCAGATCGGCATCATCAAACACGATCACCGGCGCTTTGCCGCCCAGCTCCATATGGGTGCGTTTAATCGAGGACGCCGTATGGCCGATGATATGTTCCCCGGTCGCGATCGAACCGGTCAGCGAAACCATGCGGACCTTCTCGTGCCCGGTGAGCGGGTCGCCGACCGTTTTCCCGCGACCAAACAGCACGTTCAGAACGCCCGCCGGGAAGATATCTTTTGCCAGCTCTGCCAGCTTCAGCGCGGTCAGGGGCGTGATCTCAGAGGGCTTAATCACCACGCAGTTCCCTGCCGCCAGCGCGGGGGCCAGCTTCCAGGCGGCCATCATCAGCGGGTAGTTCCACGGCGCGATAGAGGCCACCACGCCCACCGGATCGCGGCGAATCATCGACGTGTGGCCGTCAAGGTACTCGCCCGCTGCCAGACCGTTCAGGCAGCGGGCGGCCCCGGCAAAGAAACGGAAAACGTCGACCACCGCCGGAATTTCATCCCCCAGCGCGCAGTGCAGCGGCTTGCCGCAGTTGAGGGACTCGAGCCGGGCAAACGCCTCACCGTGCGCTTCAATCGCGTCCGCCAGCTTCAGCAGGCACTCGGCGCGGGTTTTCGGCGTCGTTTGTCCCCACGCCGCAAAAGCACGGTCAGCCGCCAGCACCGCCGCGTCGACCTGGGCCGCTGACGCCTCAGCAATCTCCAGCAGCACCTCTCCGGTGGCCGGGTTATAAACCGGCTGTTTTTCACCTTCTCCGGCAACCAGCTCACCGTTTATCAGCAGATGTTTTTGCATAGCATTTTCCTGTTGAATTCACTGTTATTTCCCGCTGCCGGCAATGTTTTCGCCGTCGCGGGTTAGCCACCAGGCTCCCAGAATGGGGATAGTTGTCACCAGCATCACCAGCAGAGCCACGACGTTGGTGACCGGCACGTCGCGTGGACGCCCGAGCTGGTTGAGCAACCACAGCGGTAACGTGCGCTCGTGTCCCGCCGTAAACGTTGTGACGATGATCTCGTCAAACGACAGGGCAAACGCCAGCATTCCCCCGGCCAGCAGCGCGGAACCCAGATTGGGCAGCACCACATAGCGAAAGGTTTGCCACCCGTCAGCCCCGAGATCCATCGACGCTTCCACCAGGCTCCAGGAGGTGCGTCTGAACCGGGCAATCACGTTGTTAAACACCACCACCACACAGAAGGTGGCGTGTCCGACGACGATGGTGAAAAACCCCGGCTCAAGATTGATCGTTTTGAAAGCCGTCAGCAGCGCCAGGCCGGTGATGATCCCCGGTAACGCAATCGGTAACAGCAGCAGCAGAGAGATCGCATTCTTGCCAAAAAACGCGCTTCGCCACAGCGCCGCTGCAGCAAGCGTGCCAAGCACAAGGGCTATCGCGGTGGAAAGCGCGGCAATTTTAAGTGACAACGTCACGGATTCGATGATATCGCCGCGCCCCGCCGCCACGCTAAACCACTTCAGCGTCAGCCCCTGCGGCGGAAAGCTAAAGGCGGCGTCCTCGGTGTTGAAGGCATAGGTCGCGATGATCAGCAGCGGGAAGTGCAGGAAGATGACGCCTCCCCACGCTGCCACTTTCAGGAACAGCGGTGCGCGTTCAGAGTGCATCGAATGCTCCCAGACGTTTCACGAACGCCAGATAAAGAGAAATCAGCACGATGGGAACCAGCGTGAACGCGGCGGCCATCGGCATATTGCCGATAGCGCCCTGCTGCGAGTAGACCATGTTACCGATGAAGTAGCCCGGCGGGCCGACCAGTTGAGGAACGATGAAGTCCCCCAGCGTCAGGGAAAACGTGAAAATGGACCCCGCCGCAATGCCCGGAATGGCCAGCGGCAGAACGACATAGCGGAACGTCTGACGGGGACGCGCGCCGAGGTCGGCCGAGGCCTGCAGCAGCGAGGCCGGCAGGCGCTCCAGCGCCGCCTGGACGGGCAGGATCATAAACGGCAGCCAGATGTAGACGAACACCAGAAACCGTCCCAGCCCGGAGGTGGACAAGGTGTTGCCGCCAATTGCCGGGAGCGTCAGGATTGAGGTCAGAATCGGCTCCAGGCCGAGATGGCTGAGAAACCACTGGGCCACGCCGTCCTTCGCCAGCAGCAGCGTCCAGGCGTAGGCTTTAACGATATAGCTCGCCCACATTGGCAGCATCACGGCGATATAGAAGAAAGCCTTCCACTTGCCGCTGGTGTATCGCGCCATGTACCAGGCCATCGGGAATGCGAGGATGGCGCTGGCAATGGTCACCGCAATCGCCATCGTTAACGTGCGCAGGATGATGTCGTAGTTTGCCGGGTTGAAAAGCGCCTGAATGTTCGCCAGCGTGAGATCCGGCGTGACCGCCATGGTGAAATCGTCAAAGGTGTAAAACCCCTGCCACAGCAGCGTCAGCAGCGACCCTAAATAGACGATGCCAAACCACATCAGCGGCGCAAGCAGAAGCAGGAACAGACCGAGCGACGGCTTTCGCCAGAACAGGGCCGTCATGCGGCTCAGGCGGCCGCGCGGGGCGGGAGGATGCGCAACGCTCATATCCATTTCACCCCTCCTCGTGAAGGCGGATCATCGCATCGCGTGACCATGACGCCATGACCGCCTGCCCCGGCGCAATGCCGCTCAGCGGCGAGGCGTCACTGAAGTTAGCCTGGCTCACCAGCAGTTTGGCGCCATCGGCGAGCTTCAGCTCCAGACGCGTGGCAGCCCCCTGATACTGAACGGCCTGCACGACGCCCTGAACCTGAACGTCACCCTGTTCATTAAGGCGAATATGCTCCGGGCGCAGGGAAAAGGTGCCCTCCATGCCGCAAAGCGTCTGCGCAAGGCCCGCATCAAAAACGTTGGAGGTGCCGACAAATCCGGCGACAAACGGCGTGCGCGGACGCATGTAAAGATCGCGTGGGGTATCCACCTGCTCGATACGCCCGTTATTGAACACCGCCACCCGGTCCGACATGGAAAGGGCCTCGCCCTGATCGTGGGTGACGAAAATAAAGGTGATGCCGAGTTCCTGCTGAAGTTTCTTCAGCTCGAACTGCATCTGTTCCCGCAGCTTGAGATCGAGCGCCCCTAAAGGCTCGTCCAGCAGCAGGACGCGCGGTTCGTTTACCAGCGCGCGGGCGATGGCGACACGCTGACGCTGGCCGCCGGAAAGTTGCGAAGGTTTGCGGGCGATGGCAAAGCTCAGGCCCACTTTTTCCAGAGCATCGCGGGCCTGCGCATGGCGTTTTTTCTTGTCGACGCCTTTGACCATCAGCCCGTAGGCGACATTGTCGAGGATCGACATATGCGGGAACAGCGCGTAGTCCTGAAACACGGTGTTCACGTCCCGCTCCCAGGGGGGCAGTTCGCTTGCCTCTTTGCCGAAGATAGAAATCGTCCCGCCTGACAGCTGTTCAAAACCGGCGATCAGACGCAGGCAGGTGGTTTTGCCGGAGCCCGAAGGCCCCAGCATGGAGAAAAACTCTCCGTCGCGGATCGCAATGGTGACCCCATCCACCGCCCGGACGTCGCCGTACAGACGGGAAACATTGTTAAACTCGACTGCGTACGTCATGTTCTGCTCCCGGGCAATTAACGACCGCCCATGATGGCGATGTAATCCTGCGTCCAGCGGCTGTAAGGGACAAATTTGCCGCCTTCTGCGATGGGGGTTTTCCAGAACATGATTTTGTCGAACTCATTATAACCGTTTGTTTCGCAGCCTTTATCGCCCAGCAGCGTGCTGGCTTTACACCCTTCCGGCACCACAGGCAGGGAGCCAAACCATGCGGCCAGATCGCCCTGCACTTTTGGCGTCAGCGACCAGTTCATCCATTTGTAGGCGCACATCGGGTGTTTAGCCTGCGCGTGCAGCATGGTGGTGTCCGCCCAGCCTGTCACCCCCTCTTTCGGGAAGACGGTGGCAATGGGCTGGTTCTCGGCCTTCAGGGCATTCGCCTGATACGGCCAGGCGCTGGAGGCCACCACGCCCTCGTTTTTGAAATCGCTCATCTGGACGGTGGTGTCATGCCAGTAGCGGTGGATCAGCGCATGCTGGTCGCGCAGCACTTTCAGCACGGCGGCATACTGTGCTTCGGTGAGCTGGTAAGGGTCTTTGATACCCAACTGCGGCTGGGTCGCTTTAACGAACAGCGCCGCATCGGCGATATAAATCGGGCCGTCATAGGCCTGCACGCGTCCCTGATTGGTTTTACCGTCAGGCAGATCCTGTTTGGTAAAGACGACGCTCCAGCTGTCCGGCGGCGTCGGGAAGGTTTTGGTGTTGTACATCAGCAGGTTTGGTCCCCACTGGTACGGCGTGCCGTAGACTTTACCGCCGACGTTAAACCATTCCCCTTTCACAATCCGCTCGTCGAGGGTTTTCCAGTTGGGGATAAGATCGGGGTTAATCGGCTGGACGCGTTTGCCCATGATCAGCCGCAGGGAGGCATCGCCTGAGGCGGTCACCAGGTCATATCCCCCTTTCGCCATCAGGCTGACCATTTCATCCGACGTGGCCGCCGTTTTGACGTTAACCGCACACCCGGTCTCTTTTTCAAACTGGGTGACCCAGTCGTAGTTTTTATCCGTCTGCCCCCGCTCGATGTATCCCGGCCAGGCGATAATATCCAGTCGACCTTCCCCGTCGCCAATGGCCTTTGCTGGTTCTGCGGCTTGCGCGGCCATGATAGTCATGCCGAGCGCGCACAGGCTGCTGCGGGCAAATTTTTTGCTCATAAGAGTTACTCCTGTCGCAATGAAATTTAGCGGCGGCCGTGCCGTAAAAATATCTCCCTTATTAAACGTAGACCGCGCAAATGCGCCGCACCGTTCGGCTTCAGGAAATTTCATCAAGGTGTGACCGAGGGCGCATTCCCCGTTAACTGGATTATAGACAAGGGGTTAGGCGCGAGAGACGGTATGCAGATTTCCTATGACGGGTCACCGCGAAATAGTCGCAGCGCCGTCATCAGGATAAGAATTGATTATTTAAATAACGGAGAAAGGATTATTCCAGCATCGTGCTAATTAATTTTCCTAACTGAATGACCGCCTGCTCTTCCCGCTCTCCCCAGGCCCAGGAGGTATTAAAACGAAAGAACGGCGTCCACGCGTCAGAGGTGGAAAACATTTTTCCGGGAGCAATGCTGATATGGTGCGTTAAGGCCTTTTCGCTCAGCAGCCCCGCGTCCAGCTGCGCCGGCAGTTCCAGCCATAAAAAGTAGCCGCTGTCGTTATGGTGAATTTTAACGCCTGCAGGCATATGGCGAAGAAGTGACTGCCAGGCCTGCTGCTTTCGCTCGGCCAGCGTACGCCGCAGGCGGCGCAGGTGGGCGTCGTAGCGTTTGGTCGCCAGGTAATCCACCAGCGCCAGCTGCATGGGAGAACTGGTTGAAAGCGTGCTCATCAGCTGCAGCTGCTGAATGCGCGGCGCGTGTTTTCCTGCCGCCACCCAGCCGATGCGAAAACCGGCCACCAGACATTTTGAAAAGGACGAGCAGTGTAGCGTCATGTCCTGACGATCCCACGCTTTCGCCGGAAGCGGCTTTTCACGTCCAAAATAGAGCTCGCTGTAGACGTCATCTTCAATCAGCGGGACGTTGTGCTGGGTTAACAGGGCGACAAGCTGGGCTTTTTTCTCCGCGCTCAGCGTGAAGCCGAGCGGGTTTTGGCTGTTAGTCATGATCCAGCAGGCTTTAACCGGGTATTCATTCAGCGCCTGCTCTAAGGCATTGAGATCGATCCCCTCGCGAACGTCCGTCGCAATCGACAACGCTTTAAGCTTCAGGCGTTCCAGCGCCTGCAGCGCACCGTAAAAACAGGGGTTTTCGACAATCACCCAGTCACCCGGCTCGGTTACCGCCTGAAGGCTAAGATTCAGCGCTTCGAGCGCGCCTGCGGTGATCACGATCTCTTCCGGGGAGATGTTCATCCCCTGCTGCGCGTAGCGGCGGGCAATGGCGTGGCGGAGATCGACGTTTCCCGGCGGCAGGTTCTCAATCACGCTCATCGCCGTCGCGGTTTTGCTGACGTTTGCCAGCGAACGGTTGAGCTGCTGAAGCGGGAAAAGCCTGGGGTCGGGAAACGCGGAAGCAAAAGGAACAACGGACGGGTCGCGGCTGGCCTGTAAGACGTCGAAGATGTAGGTATTGATATCCACCGCTTCGTCACGCATCACCTGAGCGGGTGGCGCAGGCTGTTGTGCGGTCGGGCGCGAGGCAACGTAATAGCCCGACTGCGGTCTGGCGACAATGCGCCCCTGACTTTCCAGCATCTGATACGCGTGGCCAACGGTCATAAAACTCATGCCGCTGCTTGCCACCTGCTCTCGCAGGGAAGGCAGCTTATCGCCCGGCAGCCATACGCCAAGCTCAATCTGCGAGATAATTTGTTGCGCCAGACGCTGGTATTTTTTCATCAGATTCTCCTTAAGACCGACAGTGTATATCAGCAGGAGAAAAAGAGAAGATTTAGCGAACTGTTATAGTCTGGAAGATGAATTACTTACGGTATTCGGTCACGTGGCTCTGAGCGGAATGCGCGGCAGCCAGGTGGTCGAGCGTGATCATCGGCGATTTGCAAAAAATGCATTTCGCGCCAAACGGGTTTTTCTCAGACACGTCAAAGGCTGAGGTGCGGTACTGCGAGCCATGACAGCATGGGCAGCGAAAATGGATATATGAAGTCATAGGTTTCTCCTGAAACGTAAAAACGTAAATTACTAATGGGCCGATTGGGCATAATGGTTTTAAACAAAACGAATCGGAATGTAGATAAAGACCCAAGAGAGGCTGCGGAGAGGCACAACGTGATGAGAACTGCTTTATAAAACTACGTCAGATATTTATTTGGACTCAAAACCAGAAGGCCATTAACGCACGACGCTGACGACAAAGCAAGCGGTTTAATGCGGAAAAATCATAAAAAGAATATTTTTATTCCACAACGGCGAGGTATATCAGATGGCTAAAGCGTGAAATTTACGCCAACTGTTATGGTTAAAATTCGCTTTTCTGCGTCTGCTCGTCCGATCTTCGCCCCTATACCATAACAGCACACCGTTTGACATTGAGGCTGTGCATGTTTGGTTTGGATGCTTTTCACCTTGCGCGGATACAGTTTGCCTTTACCGTATCCTTCCACATTATTTTCCCGGCCATCACCATTGGTCTCGCAAGCTACCTTGCCGTACTCGAAGGGCTGTGGCTGAAAACAAAAAATCCGGTCTGGCGCTCGCTGTACCATTTCTGGTCGAAGATTTTTGCCGTCAACTTTGGCATGGGCGTGGTCTCCGGGCTGGTGATGGCCTACCAGTTTGGCACCAACTGGAGCGGCTTTTCGCAGTTTGCGGGCAGTATTACCGGCCCGCTTCTGACCTATGAAGTGCTTACCGCCTTCTTCCTCGAAGCCGGGTTCCTCGGCGTGATGCTGTTCGGCTGGAATAAAGTCGGGCCGAGGCTGCACTTCTTTTCCACCTGCATGGTGGCACTGGGGACCATTATTTCCACCTTTTGGATCCTCTCCTCCAACAGCTGGATGCAAACCCCGCAGGGCTATGAGATCGTCAACGGTCAGGTGGTACCGGTGGACTGGTTCGCCGTGGTGTTTAACCCCTCCTTCCCTTACCGCCTGCTGCATATGTCGATAGCCGCGTTCCTGAGCAGCGCCCTGTTTGTTTGCGCATCCGCGGCATGGCATCTGCTGCGCGGGAATAATACCCCCGCCATCCGGGCAATGTTTTCAATGGCGCTGTGGATGACGCTGATTGTCGCGCCCCTCCAGGCCATGGTGGGCGATATGCACGGGCTGAACACCTTAAAGCACCAGCCCGCGAAAATTGCCGCCATTGAAGGGCACTGGGAAAATCCGCCGGGCGAGCCGACCCCGCTACTGCTGTTTGGCTGGCCGGATATGGAACAGGAGCGCACCCGCTTTGGACTGGAGATCCCGGCGCTGGGAAGCCTTATTCTGACACACAGTCTGGATAAACAGGTTCCGGCGCTCAAAGAGTTTCCAAAGGAAGACCGCCCAAATTCCACCATCGTCTTCTGGTCGTTCCGCATTATGGCGGGCCTGGGCATGCTGATGCTGCTGCTTGGGGTAACGGCACTCTGGCTGCGCTATAAAAAGCGCGTTTATTCTTCCCGTCCTTTCCTGTGGTTTGCCCTGCTGATGGGGCCCTCCGGGCTGATTGCTATTCTGGCCGGGTGGATCACCACCGAAGTGGGCCGCCAGCCGTGGGTGGTCTATGGGCTCCAGCGCACGAAGGATGCGGTTTCTGCCCATGGCGATTTGCATATGAGCGTGAGCCTGCTGGCCTTCTTCGTTGTTTACACCTCGGTATTTGGCGTGGGTTACAGCTATATGGTGCGCCTCATCCGAAAAGGCCCGCAGCCGCATGAATCTTTCGCCACCGAGTCCGACGGACGTCCGGCGCGCCCGCTTTCTGCCGTCACAACTGAACATAAGGAGCAGCCGTAATGGGTATCGATCTTTCCATTATCTGGTTTGTGATCATCGTCTTTGCCACGCTGATGTATATCGTGATGGACGGTTTTGATCTGGGGATTGGCATTCTGTTCCCGGCCACGCAGAACGCCGACGATCGCGATGTGATGGTTAACAGCGTCGCGCCGGTCTGGGACGGGAATGAAACCTGGCTGGTGCTGGGCGGGGCCGCCCTGTTCGGCGCCTTTCCGCTGGCCTACGCCGTGATTATCGATGCCCTCACCATTCCGCTCACATTAATGCTGATCGGTCTTATTTTTCGTGGCGTAGCGTTTGAGTTTCGCTTTAAAGCCACGCCAGCACACCGTCCTTTCTGGGATAAGGCGTTTATAGGCGGTTCCATTCTGGCGACGTTTACCCAGGGCGTGACGGTGGGCGCCGTCATTAACGGCTTTACCGTCACCGGCCGGGCCTATACCGGCGGCCCCTTTGACTGGTTTACCGCGTTTAATCTGTTTTGCGGCGCGGGCCTGGTGGTGGCCTACGCGCTGTTAGGCTCGACCTGGCTGGTAATGAAAAGCGAAAATGCATTGCAACAGCGGATGCGTCAGGTATCGAAGACCCTGTTACTCGTGCTGCTGGCGTTTATTGCGGCGATCAGCCTCTGGACACCGCTGGCGCAGCCGGCCATCGCGGCGCGCTGGTTTACGTTGCCGAACCTGTTCTATCTGCTGCCCGTCCCGGCCCTGGTGGTGATTTTTAGTTTGTATCAGTGGCGCTGCCTGAATAATCCCGACAGCCATAGCCGACCGTTTATCCTGACGCTGGGGCTGATTTTCCTCGGCTTTAGCGGGCTTGGGATCAGCATCTGGCCGCACATCATTCCACCGTCAATCACCCTGTGGCAGGCCGCCGCACCGACGCAAAGCCAGGGCTTTATGCTGGTCGGCGCGCTATTGATTATTCCCGTTATCCTGGTCTACACCTTCTGGAGTTACTACGTATTTCGCGGCAAAGTTCAGCATGGGGAGGGTTATCACTGATGCAACAACCGGTCTGGAAAAGATTACTGTGGCTGGCCATTATCTGGGGCGGCAGCGTACTGGCGCTGGCTGCGGTCAGTATGCTCTTCCGTATGCTGATGACGGCGGCAGGGTTTAAATCACATTAACGTCATCCCGGGCAACCGCTGCGTTGCCCGGCTCCTCCCCGCACTTTCAGATAAACCCCATTAACGCATGGCAGAGTATCGTTACACTGGAAAAAGATTCACAGTGTTTATAGTTTGAGAAGAAAAATGAAAAAGCTCATTGCGTTAAGTGTTATCAGTCTTGTCCTTACCGGCTGCGTTAATCCGGGTAAAGCCTCCGTTCAGCCGGAGCAACTTAAGAACCACCGCTTTGTGCTGGAAAGTGTGGACGGTAAGGCCGTGAAGACCGCGACAACGCAACCTGAGATCGGTTTTAGCGCACTGCCAGATATCAGCCTGGTGAATAACATCAGCGTTTCTGGCCAGATGTGTAACCGCTTCAACGGACAGGGGAAATTGTCCGAAGGCGAGCTGAAGGTGAAAACGCTGGCCATGACGCGCAAGCTCTGTAGTGAGCCGCAGCTTAACGAGCTGGATCAGGCCATCGGCGACATGCTGCGCAAAGGTGCGCAGGTCGACCTGACGGAAGACCAGTTAACGCTGGCGACAGCCGATAAAACGCTGATGTTTAAGCGTGCAGAATAATCAGTAGTTACCGCAGGTTCCAACGGCAAGCGACTGTTCACTACAGCGTTTGCCGTTTGGCAAGGCGCACATCCCAATAGCTGAACCATCAAGCTGGCGAGCTACCGACAGCGAACCGCCAATCATCGCGCAGTTGGCCTGACCGGAGCTGGACATCGCGGCTTTCATACCCGGCACCACGTGCGCGGCCGTTGCCTGCTGGACAGGTTCACTGCTGCATGCCGACAACAATAATGCGGCACACCCTACCAAAAATGCTGAGCGCATGCTCTCTCCCCCATGAATAATGCGAAACCTATGCATAATAGGCATCCCATCCCGTGTCGTCGAGAGCGGAAGTGCGTATTTATGCGCTCCTGAAACAATTTCTCGCAATTTTTCTGCCAAAAGTTTGATCTACACATTGATGGCAGGAATAACGAGGACACAAAAGCGAAAATCGAAAAATCCCCCGTTTGCTAGAATACACAGATAATATTCAGGGTTTGTTGCCGTAATACAGACCCCTATTTTTTTGCGCAATGTAAGGGTGTTGTCCTATGCAAACTATTGACGGTAATGGTGCAGTTGCCTCAGTCGCGTTTCGCACCAGTGAAGTTATCGCCATCTACCCGATTACGCCAAGTTCTACCATGGCTGAGCAGGCGGACGCCTGGGCGGGTAACGGGTTAAAAAACGTCTGGGGCGATGTCCCGCGAGTGGTTGAAATGCAGTCGGAAGCCGGTGCGATTGCCACGGTCCACGGCGCGCTTCAGACCGGCGCGCTTTCCACGTCGTTTACCTCTTCCCAGGGATTGTTATTAATGATCCCGACGCTGTACAAACTTGCCGGACAACTGACTCCCTTCGTTCTGCACGTCGCTGCGCGTACCGTTGCCACCCACGCGCTCTCTATCTTTGGCGATCATTCTGACGTGATGGCCGTTCGCCAGACCGGCTGCGCAATGCTGTGCGCCAGCAGCGTTCAGGAAGCCCAGGACTTTGCCCTGATTTCGCATATCGCCACGCTCAAAAGCCGGGTGCCGTTTATTCATTTCTTTGATGGTTTCCGTACGTCCCACGAAATTAACAAAATCGTCCCGCTGGCTGACGAGACAATTCTGAATCTGCTTCCGCAGGCGGACATCGACGCGCATCGCGCCCGCGCCCTGAATCCGGAGCACCCGGTGATTCGCGGCACGTCGGCGAACCCGGATACCTATTTCCAGTCACGCGAGGCCACCAACCCGTGGTACAACGCGGTTTACGACCATGTTGAACAGGCGATGAATGACTTTGCTGCCGCAACGGGTCGGGAATACAAACCCTTTGAGTATTACGGCCATCCGCAGGCGGAACGGGTCATTGTGCTGATGGGATCGGCCATTGGCACCTGCGAGGAAGTTGTTGATGAGCTGCTGACGCGCGGCGAAAAAGTTGGCGTGCTGAAAGTGCGTCTCTATCGGCCGTTCTCGGCGAAACATCTCCTCTCTGCGCTGCCGGAAAGCGCGCGTACCGTTGCGGTGCTCGATCGCACCAAAGAGCCGGGCGCGCAGGCGGAACCGCTGTATCTGGATGTGATGACCGCCCTGGCCGAGGCCTTTAATCATGGCGAACGTGAAACGCTGCCGCGCGTGATCGGGGGGCGTTACGGTTTGTCCTCCAAAGAGTTCGGACCGGACTGCGTGCTGGCGGTCTTCAACGAGCTCAGCGAAGCGAAGCCCAAGCCGCGCTTTACCGTCGGCATTTATGATGATGTGACGAATCTGTCCCTGACGTTGCCGGAAAACACCCTGCCCTCGACCGCCAAACTCGAGGCGCTGTTCTATGGTCTGGGCAGTGACGGCAGCGTCTCCGCGACCAAAAACAACATCAAAATCATCGGGAACTCCACGCCGTGGTACGCCCAGGGGTACTTCGTCTATGACTCCAAGAAAGCTGGCGGTCTGACCGTTTCCCACCTGCGGGTGAGCGAACAGCCCATCCGCTCTGCGTATCTAATTTCTCAGGCTGATTTTGTTGGCTGTCACCAGCTGCAGTTCATTGATAAGTACCAGATGGCCGAGCGCCTGAAACCTGGCGGTATTTTCCTCCTGAATACGCCATACAGCGCGGATGAAGTCTGGTCGCGCCTGCCGCAGGAAGTGCAGGCGGTGCTGAACCAGAAAAAAGCCCGTTTCTATGTGGTTAACGCGGCGAAAATTGCCCGCGAATGTGGCCTTGCCGCGCGTATCAATACCGTTATGCAGATGGCCTTCTTCCATCTGACGAATATCCTGCCGGGCGACAGCGCGCTGGCGGAACTGCAGGGCGCGATTGCCAAAAGCTACAGCAGCAAGGGCCAGGAGCTGGTCGAGCGTAACTGGCAGGCGCTGGCCCTGGCGCGCGAGTCGCTGTTTGAGGTCCCGCTGCAGCCGGTCAATGCCGCAAGCCCGAACCGGCCTCCGGTGGTGTCTGATGCGGCACCTGATTTCGTGAAGACCGTGACGGCGGCGATGCTGGCCGGGCTGGGTGATGCCCTGCCCGTCTCTGCCCTACCGCCGGATGGCACCTGGCCGATGGGCACCACCCGCTGGGAAAAACGCAACATCGCCGAAGCGATCCCCATCTGGAAAGAAGATCTGTGTACCCAGTGCAACCACTGCGTGGCGGCCTGCCCGCACTCTGCCATTCGCGCCAAAGTGGTGTCGCCGGAAGAGATGGAGGCCGCCCCGGCCAGCCTGCATTCCCTGGATGTAAAATCCCGCGATATGCGCGGACAGAAATACGTTCTGCAGGTCGCGCCGGAAGACTGCACCGGCTGTAACCTGTGCGTCGAGGTTTGTCCGGCGAAAGACAGGCAGAACCCGGAGATTAAAGCCATCAATATGATGTCGCGTCTGGAGCACGTCGAAGAAGAGAAAGTGAATTATGACTTCTTCCTGAATCTGCCGGAAATCGATCGCAGCAAACTGGAACGCATTGATATTCGCACTTCGCAGCTGATCACGCCGCTGTTTGAATACTCCGGTGCCTGTTCGGGCTGCGGTGAAACACCGTATATCAAGCTGCTTACCCAGCTGTACGGTGACAGGATGCTGATTGCCAACGCTACCGGCTGTTCGTCTATCTATGGCGGCAACCTGCCCTCTACGCCGTATACCACTGACGCCAACGGCCGCGGTCCCGCGTGGGCCAACTCGCTGTTCGAGGATAACGCCGAATTTGGTCTGGGCTTCCGCCTGACCGTTGACCAGCACCGCGCGCGCGTGATGCGCCTGCTGGAGCAGTTTGCCGGGCAGATCCCCGCCGGGCTCAATGACGCGCTTCACGCCGACGCGACGCCAGAGGTACGTCGTGAGCAGGTTGCAGAGCTGCGTCAGGCGCTTCAGGGCGTGGCGGGCGCTGAACAGCTGCTGACCGACGCGGACGCCCTGGTCGAAAAATCGATCTGGCTGATTGGCGGCGACGGCTGGGCTTATGACATCGGCTTTGGCGGCCTGGACCACGTGCTGAGCCTGACCGAAAACGTCAATATCCTGGTGCTGGATACGCAGTGTTATTCCAACACCGGTGGTCAGGCGTCGAAAGCCACGCCGCTGGGTGCCGTCACGAAATTCGGTGAGCACGGGAAACGCAAGGCACGCAAAGATCTCGGGGTGAGCATGATGATGTACGGTCACGTTTACGTCGCGCAAATCTCGCTGGGGGCACAGCTTAACCAGACGGTGAAGGCGATCCAGGAGGCGGAAGCGTATCCCGGCCCGTCGCTGATCATTGCCTACAGCCCGTGTGAAGAGCATGGCTACGACCTGGCACTCAGCCACGATCAGATGCGACAGCTAACTGCGACCGGCTTCTGGCCGCTGTATCGGTTCGATCCGCGCCGTGCGGACGAGGGTAAATTACCGCTGGCGCTGGATTCGCGTCCGCCGTCAGATGCTCTGGCCGAGACGTTAATGCAGGAACAGCGCTTCCGTCGCCTTAACGCGCAGCAGCCGGAAGTGGCCGAACAGCTATGGAAAGACGCTGCGGCGGATCTGCAAAAACGGTATGACTTCCTGGCGCAGCTGGCGGGTAAAGCCGAAAAATCGACCAGCGACTAGTCTCTCTGCCCGGCGCGTCCGGGCATTTTTTTGCCATAAAAAAACCCGGTGTATTCACACCGGGCGAATCCAGATAATCATTAAATATCTATTTAGTTCCCTAAATATTATTCATGCGAATTATGGATAAATAATCTTAAAGGCATATAACGCCATCAAGAATAGCTTAATTCACACCTGATTAATAATTTTAATTTATTATGTTTAGCCTTAAAGCATTCACCAAACCAATGACCATTACCGCTGATGTATTCAGTTTAGATTTTACTTAGTTCGTAACAATTATAATTTATTACTCTTACACGGGAGTGATTTAGCATGAGACAACTTTCGTATTCGGAAAGTTCAACAGGTAATTAAATAAAAACAACCGCAAAGGAATATCAAAATGCAAAGAAAAGTACTGGCCCTGATGATTCCGGCTCTGTTAATGGCTGGCGCAACTCATGCAGCCGAGATTTATAATAAAGACGGTAACAAATTAGATCTGTACGGAAAAGTAGATGGTCTGCACTATTTCTCCGATGATAAAGGCGCTGACGGGGATCAAACCTACATGCGTCTGGGCTTTAAAGGCGAAACCCAGATCAACGACATGATGACTGGCTACGCACAGTGGGAATACAACATTCAGGCCAATAACACCGAAGGGTCTGATAACCAGTCCTGGACGCGTCTGGCCTTCGCCGGTATCAAAGTGGGCGACTACGGTTCCTTCGATTACGGTCGTAACTATGGCGTACTGTACGACGTGGAAGGTTGGACCGATATGCTGCCTGAGTTCGGCGGCGACTCCTACACCAAAGCCGACAACTTCATGACCGGCCGCGCCAATGGCGTAGCAACCTACCGTAACACCGACTTCTATGGTCTGGTGCAGGGTCTGAACTTTGCGCTGCAGTATCAGGGCAAAAATGAAGGCAGCAACTGTGACGAGAATGGTTGTTCTCAGGAAGGAACGAACAACCGTTCTGATAACAACATTCGTAACCAAAACGGTGACGGTTTCGGTATCTCCACAACCTATGACTTTGGCATGGGGATTACTGCGGGTGCAGCGTATACCTCTTCAGATCGTACTAATGACCAGGTGATCGCAGGCACCGGTGCAGCATCTCAATATGCTGGCGGCGATAAAGCGGACGCATGGACCGCGGGTCTGAAATATGACGCTAACAATATCTACCTGGCGGCAATGTACTCTGAAACCCGCAATATGACGCCATACGGTTCCAGTGACAGCACTTCAGGCGGCGGTATTGCCAACAAAACCCAGAACTTCGAAGTGACCGCACAGTACCAGTTCGACTTCGGCCTGCGTCCGTCCCTTTCCTACCTGCAGTCTAAAGGCAAGGACCTTGGCAACGGCCAGGGCGACCAGGATCTGGTTAAGTACGCTGACGTCGGCGCAACCTATTACTTCAACAAAAACATGTCCACCTACGTTGATTACAAAATCAACCTGCTGGATGAAGATGACAGCTTCTACAAAAACAACGGCATCGGCACGGATGATGTCGTGGCACTGGGTCTGGTTTACCAGTTCTGATTGCCAGAGCCCGCATCAGTATGCGGGCTCACCCATCTCTTGACGTTCGTCACAAAAAGCAGGTTCTGAAATCACGTGGTTGAGGGTAAGTTGAGGTAAAGCTGTTTAAACTCAGGTGATAGCCTTTCCATCACTAAGGATAACAGCGTTGTTTGGTCGTGTATCCGTTGTCGTACTAACTCTTTTAGCGCTCATCTGGATGGCGTTAATTTTTGATTTTGCTGATATTGTCGGGCATCTCAGTGCTGTGTTGAACCACCTTGATGGCGGTTAACAGTATTCCCTGAGAAATGAAAAGCCACCAGCAGTGCCGGTGGCGGGAAAACGCACAGGTTGCGTTATTTTTTTACGGGTTGAGGCTTTTTATCACCTGATTCAGGGGCCTCACGCGGATCGTCTTTTTCAACACAAAGCATAGTTTCTCCTGTTTCAGATAACCACCCTCCACTATAGTCAGGCTGATTACAGAGTGGCCAGGCGGCAATTACGCCTGACCTGTTCCTTTCTTGCGAAAAGAGAGGTAGCCAAACACCCCGCTATCTCCATCTGAGGGATGGTTAACCCCGTCCATCACCGTCACTTCAGGGAAATCGAACGGTGAGACGTTATCAAAGCAGGCCACATTCACGCCGTATTCGTTTGGATTAGAACGCCGCTGATGGAACGTGTAAATTCCGCACACCGAGCAGAAAAAGTGCCGTGCCGTTCCCGTATTGAAGCGGTACTCCGTGAGCTTATCCTCACCTTTGGTCACGGTAATCCCTGACAGCGGCGCAGAGACGACGACCGCACCCCGCATGCGACAAAAGGAACAGCTGCAGCGCCGCGCGGTATTCAGGCCATCCGTTAGCGCAACGGTAAAGGCCACCGCGCCACAATGGCACTGCGCATGACGAATATCAGCCATGGCTAGATCCCCTTCCTCACCAGGTCAGCAGCCTTGACGAAAACCTCATCTTCTACACCATCGCCTTTCTGCCTGCCGAGCCTGACCAGCTCATCAACAATGCTGTCGCGATCGATTGGTTTCTGGGCAGAAACCAGCCCAATAACGGCCGCCCCAATCGCCAGCCCCACTAATCCTGTTTGTTCGTCTTTGTTCTTCATACTCATGCTCCTGATACAACAAACAAGCGTAGCATGATTTTAAAAGCGCGGGGTTAGCCCGTATTTTGGCGCTTTGATATTTGCTGCCCAAATTTTGATATCGTTTTGCAGGAGAATAGTGAAATCAGATTTCAGATGCGTCACCATGCCATTAACGCTGTCCGCATCCACCACTGAAAAATGTTCAATTCTGTTCTTTCCTATTTGGACACAATTATATTTGGCGGGCAGCACTTTACCATTCACATTAAGCGGCAGATTATTCTCACCACAGCGGCCTTCCGTAATATATGACACCAGCAAATTAGCGGATTTTCTCCCAGGCTGGGATACGCTCACCATGACGGGAAAACCTTCCGAGGTCTGCGTCATATCATAAAGCACCGCATTTTTCATATACCAGGTATTATATTCCCGCTCCTGAAAAGCGGACCAGGCAGGTGCAGAATAAAGCACCAGCGCTGCCAGCGTAATAGAGACTATTTTCATGGGATGTTGCCGTCCGTGTTGTTGCACGTATTATTCAGATTGTGCAAAAAACAGCAACAACTTAAGAATAGTCCTACTACTATTGGCAGTGATAGAGGATTTATTCACGACGCGCTATCCGAATGACCGTCTTATCAACGTAGTGCTGGCATCTGAAAAACTCAGGTTAACTTGATGTCAAAACGGCCATCAAGAAGAAACAGGCGAGAAATGGTAAACCGCCGCCATCACGGCGATGCTAACGACAATGCTTAAGAAGAAGTAGGTTTTAAACGGCTGCTTTTGTGTTTTATGGCGAAAGAGCTGTTGGCCTACAATCGCGCCAGGCCAGCCGCCCGTTACGCCAAATACCAGCAGCGTGGCTTCCGGAACCCTGCGCATGCCTTTCCGCGCCGCCATTTTATCGGCACCATACATGACCAACGTCAGCATATTGATCAGCAGAAACCACATAGCCAAAGGGCTCGAGGTAAAAAGACTGCCGATCGCAGCAAAGATCAGAAGTAAATAACAAACGCGATTGAGGGTCATAGTACTGGCCAGAGAAGTGTTGAGCGGTTTTCGACGCCGCATTATACGCTACTTATGAATGTATCGGGCGGGAATTGCTGACAACAGGACAAACGTCACTCCACCCTCACTTTAACCTTTGGCTTCGATAACAGAATTTTTATCAACTCCTTAAAAGGAACGGGTTTGTAGAAGAAGTAGCCCTGTAAAAACGTGATGTTATTGCGCATGAGGTAATCAAGCTGTTCCTGGGTTTCAACCCCTTCCGCAACAATACGGATTGACAGTTTTTTTGCCAGTTCCAGTACCGAATCCAGGATCAGGGTGGAATCCTCATTCTCATTAACCCTGGCAACAAAGCTTTGGTCGATTTTGATGTAATCAATGTGCAGGTCCTGCAGGTAGGACAGGCCGGAATATCCCGTTCCAAAATCATCCAGGGCAATGGCAAACCCTATTTCATGTAGCGCATTCAGGGTCTTAACGAGATGTTCATCTACGTGGAGAGGTTCACGCTCGGTCACCTCCACAACGAGGTTAAGATCCTGTTGAACAAAGCTGCGCTTGTAATTCAGACACTCTTCAAAAAAGGTAGAGGCAACGATATGAGACGCACTGAAGTTAATCCCGACATGAAATCCTTCCGGCAGCAGCGTAGAAATAGCATTCATCTGCGTTGCAACCTGACGCATTAAGCTTTGAGTTAGTGGAATTATTAGCCCTGTTTTCTCAGCAAGAGGAATAAATGACGAGGGAGAGATAAACCCGGATTGCGGATGCTTCCATCTGGCCAGCACCTCTACACCGCGCAAGGTGCCCTCTTTTCCGCTCACGACGGGCTGGTAATAGGGAATAATTTCATTTCTGTAGATGGCGGTACGCAGCGATTCTTCCGGTGAAATATCCTTAGACAGATATCGCTGCAGAAGATAAGCAGAAAGAGAGGAAACGAGCAGTAGAAATAACACCACTCCACCGGCCTGGTCGAATAATCGCGTCAGGCTAAAAAGAGGCGGAGCGTTAAATTGAATCGCGAAGGCATAATCAGCGGCTTTTACCGTCAGAACATCGTTGTTTGAATGGGCTGCCGTCAAGACATCGCCTGATTGGCCTAAACGACGATTGCCGACCAGCAGCGAATACGCCACGCCACGTAGTGGCATATTCAGCGCATCCCGGATATGGCTGTCGCTGATGCTCACCATGATTCGGCTGCCGGCATGATTTGTCTGGTATAAGAGAACCGGCAGGCCGTTGACCGTACTTTTCGATGGAACAAGTAGCAATGGCGCTTCAGGCAGCGCTGAGCCGTTAACCAACAACACGCGGTTTCCCGGCAAGGAGGAGCACCATACCACATCTTTTTTCAGAATAACGATCGTTCTCAGATGGGGTTGTAATGCCGCTTCAGTGCCGAGCCGATACTGTCCTTCAGCATCACACTCATTCTCAGCAAGCCGCATTGCAACCTGGGTCGCATGATGCGCTTCTGTAAGAATAACGTGCATATTCCTGACGACGTAGTGCGCCCCGGCAAGGCTGTCAGCCCGCGCCGAGTACCAGACCTGGATATTGATGATAAAAACGCCCAGCACAAAAATTGCCGTGGCTGCAGCTATGGAGATAGGTGCATGGCGCATTCAGGGTTCTCGACTCGAGTGACGTTGCCGCTTCGGTGATGCTGAAGTGATTGAATTATCTTCGCCTTAAGCATGGTTGATAAAGAAAGAAATACCATGTCCGCCGTCAGAAATTTTCCCCAAACCAGGCTCCGTCTTTGCACCTTCTCAAATGGGTAAATAAAAAGGCCGCCGAACGGCAGCCCTGGTTGTTAAGTGCTTATCAGTATTGCTTTATTGTCTTGACCGGCGTTCTTTCTGACCAGTCAGGCCGCTCGCCAGCCATGATTGCACGCTGTTGTGATGGCGTCACAGACTGCGTTATTTCAGGCATCGACTTGTATTCAGGTTGCTTAGGTGGGTTGAGAACCAGATCGGAGCTACAGCCTGACAGCAGCAAAACCGCCAGTAGAGATGTATTAAGCTTGAACACGCTAACCCCTTCCAATGGGATAAAAGTTACAGAAAATGCGTGGTGCCGATAGCATCCCGATGACTCGTTACTGATTATAACGTCACGCGCCGGGCTGCAGGCAGCAGATTCACCACACAGATACCCCCATAAGAATATATTTACACAACCAATGCATGCAACCCTTTGTATTCCAGCCAGCCTGTGTTCAAAAGTAGAAGTAAAGCCGATTACGCTTCAAATATCGAGGGAGTTTATGCTAAAACCGCTATTATGTTTCTTATGGTCAAGGGTTGAGAAGGGATTTCAATGGTTAAGGTTGAGGAATTAAAAATGAAGTACCCAGGCGCAGCGGCCTGGCAAATGGGTGACAGCCCGGAACTGGCGAACGCGCTTGCGGACCTGATTAAAAAAGGGCTCAAAACGGCCACCTGCGGATCTTTTGCCTCGTACTCGCAGGATGTCTCTGCTCCACGGATAGGAAGCTACAACATAATCCTTGATGGTCAGAATGTCCCGGTCTGTGTGATCCGGCTGGTTTCCATGCGACTGGTGCGTTTTTGCGATGTTAATGAGGAATTCGCTCGCAAAGAGGGTGAAGGTGATTTAAGCCTTGAATACTGGCGGAAAGAGCATCAGCGATTTTTCTTCCGCGAAGGCCATTTTTCTGAAGATATGGAACTGATCGCAGAAGAATTTGAATTGGTTGAGGTGCTGTAAGCTGAGATAAAGTGGCAGTGATGTGTCGCTTAATTAAGCAGGCTTACTCATGTTAAGCTCGTACACAACGCATTCCGTATCGTAATGCAGCTCTATGGCTTTATAAGACATACCTAACCTTTTCATTACACGCTGCGATGCGATATTTTCTGGATCGGCCACGGCCACCAGATAAGATGCTCCCACCCGTTCTACAGCGTAATCAACGATCGCTTTCGCTGCCTCTGTAGCATAGCCTTTGCCATTGTGTTCAGGCACGAGGCGCCAGCCAATCTCTAATGGTGCCCCCTCCACGTTCGCCAGGTGCTGGAGGCATGCCGCACCAACGATCGCACCAGAAGATTTCTCTCTGATAGCCCACCACGAGAAGTGATACTTATCCCAGCGAGCCTGCACCTTTCTGATGCCCTCCCAGGTTTCTTCGGGCGTTTTAACGATACCCTTATTGATATAGCGCATCACCTCAGCATCACTATCCATTACCCTTAAGCCTTCATAATGTGAATCATTAAAGGGTTCCAGGATTAAGCGGACCGTTTCTATATTCATCTTAAATTCCTCTTACATTAAGCCAGTGCCTTCATTGAACTCGTCCCGATAAAACACCATGACGCCGGAGGTAGCTTATTGGAATCGTTTTAATCTAGTAGAATTCAACTTTCGTATGTGCTGTCATTGAAACTGGTTTCGGTGCCGGATTACCTGCGTTCTGTACTGTGGCATTACATATTTCAGGCACAAGCATTTCGTTATAATGACAAGAGCTGGTTGCTGTATACCCCTCCGAGAAAACTGATGAGTTTATTAGTTTATAATCAAGAGGCTTTCTTTTTTTATCAACATAAGATATTTCATTTTTAGACATAACGCTTTCTGAACTATAAAATTCAGAGCGCGTCAAATTATCGTCTTCATCATAAAAATGTTCAGATATTTTTTTGCCTAAAAAATAGGTGTCTTTAATTAATCCATTCGGGTAAAGAGTGTAACGCAACTCGTCACCATTTTCATTTTCACTCAAAATGTGACATTTTTCATCAAGTTGTATTGAGAAAGGCTTGCCATCTCTATGGCCAATAAGACTTCCATTTGTATATTTTAGAATGGTTTCATGCCCAGAAGAAACATTATCAAGGTTTAAGCTATCAACACAACCATTTTTATTCAGTCTGATGGAGATTTTATAAGTGATTTTTCCATTCTCCTCAACATCAGTATCTAAGGATTTAACAGCCCCCTTAACTGGATTGAAATCAAACATAGTCGATAAGTTATAAAGTAGAGGTATGTAGTGATTTTCTGCAAAAGCCATACTTGAAAATAAGGAAGTACAAAAGAAAAGAGTAGAAGTTTTTATCATTTTTAAATATAAGCTCAAGTTACCCTCAGATTAACTAAGCTCATTACAGCATGCTTACTGCTAATCTTCAACATTGATACTGGCGGAGATGATTGCGCCACAACTGCGCCGTTTGCCGTAAAATCGCTATCGTATCCAAACGTCTGAACGCTACCCTTTATCACGCATCGGCGCCAGATTTCACGCAGCAGTAAAACGTGCTGGCATTCGCCGCCGGAATCCGTACCATACGCGGCATACAATTTTTGCCCCTGCTGGCTCCGAAGGTAGTACTCAATGCAACAGAATCAAGAGATTAACAAAAAAGAGCAATACAACCTGAATAAACTGCAAAAGCGACTGCGCCGTAACGTGGGCGAAGCCATTGCAGACTTCAACATGATTGAAGAAGGCGACCGCATCATGGTTTGCCTGTCAGGGGGTAAAGACAGCTACACCATGCTGGAGATCCTGCGTAATCTTCAGCAAAGCGCGCCGGTGAATTTTTCCCTGGTGGCGGTCAACCTTGACCAGAAACAGCCGGGCTTCCCGGAGCACATTCTGCCGGAATACCTCGAAAATCTGGGCGTTGAGTACAAAATCGTCGAAGAAAATACCTACGGTATTGTGAAAGAGAAAATTCCTGAAGGGAAAACCACCTGCTCTCTGTGCTCTCGTCTGCGCCGCGGTATTCTGTATCGCACCGCGACCGAGCTGGGCGCGACCAAAATTGCCCTGGGCCATCACCGCGACGATATCCTGCAAACGCTGTTCCTCAATATGTTCTACGGCGGCAAGATGAAAGGTATGCCGCCTAAGCTGATGAGTGATGACGGTAAACATATTGTGATCCGCCCGCTTGCCTACTGCCGTGAAAAAGACATTGAGCGTTTCTCTCAGGCGAAAGGGTTCCCGATCATTCCATGTAACCTCTGCGGCTCTCAGCCGAACCTGCAGCGTCAGGTGATTGGCGACATGCTGCGCGACTGGGATAAGCGCTATCCGGGTCGTATCGAAACCATGTTCAGCGCCATGCAGAACGTCGTCCCTTCCCATCTCGCGGATGTGGAACTGTTCGACTTTAAAGGCATCAATCACGAGTCAGAAGTCGTGAACGGCGGCGATCTGGCATTTGACCGGGAAGAGATCCCGATGCAGCCAGCAGGCTGGCAGCCGGAAGACGATGACAATCAGTTTGAAGCGTTGCGTCTGAACGTGCTTGAAGTGAAGTAAGCGGTTAGCGTCTCAGAAACACCGTCTGAGACGCTTCATGCTTTATTTCAGCAGGCGTACGCGGCAGGTTTTACCCTTAATTTTCCCGTTTTGCAGCTGCTTCCATGCCTTATGGGCAACCGCCTGGCGAACCGCGACGTAGACATGCGCCGGATGGACCGCAATCTTACCGATATCCGCCCCGTCCAGCCCCACATCCCCGGTCAGTGCACCGAGTACATCACCAGGACGCATCTTGGCTTTTTTACCGCCATCAATGCACAGGGTCGCCATTTCGGCCTCCAGCGGCACAAGGCTGACGCCGGCTGGGGGATTCATCCAGTTCAGCTTAATCTGCAGCATCTCAGAGAGAATATTGGCGCGCTGCGCCTCTTCAGGTGCGCAGAAGCTGATCGCCAGACCGCTGTTCCCGGCGCGCGCGGTGCGGCCAATACGGTGCACGTGCACTTCCGGATCCCATGCCAGTTCAAAGTTCACGACCAGCTCAAGCGATTTGATATCCAGACCGCGCGCAGCGACGTCGGTCGCCACCAGCACGCGGGCGCTGCCGTTCGCGAAACGGACCAGCGTCTGATCGCGATCGCGCTGTTCAAGATCGCCATGCAGCGACAGCGCGCTCTGCCCGGCGGCATTCAGAGCATTACAAACCGACTGACAGTCTTTTTTGGTGTTACAGAACACCACGCAGGAGGCAGGCTGATGCTGGCTCAGTAATTTCTGCAGGAGCGGGATCTTCCCCTGCTGCGAGGTTTCAAAGAACTGTTGTTCGATGGCGGGCAGCGCATCTACGCTGTCGATTTCAATGGTAAGAGGATTTTTCTGCACGCGCCCGCTGATGGCGGCGATAGCTTCCGGCCAGGTTGCGGAGAACAGAAGCGTCTGGCGATCGGCCGGTGCGAAACGGATCACTTCGTCAATGGCCTCGCTGAAGCCCATATCCAGCATCCGATCGGCCTCATCCATCACCAGCGTTTGTAGCGCATCCAGTGAGACCGTGCCTTTTTGCAGGTGATCGAGCAGGCGTCCCGGCGTCGCGACAATAATGTGCGGCGCATGCTGAAGCGAATCACGCTGGGCACCGAACGGCTGCCCGCCGCAGAGGGTTAAAATCTTGGTGTTTGGCAGGAAACGTGCCAGGCGACGCAGTTCACCCGCAACCTGGTCTGCCAGCTCGCGGGTCGGACACAGCACCAAAGACTGGGTCTGAAAAAGCGCCGCATCGATATGCTGCAACAGGCCAAGGCCAAAGGCCGCCGTTTTCCCACTGCCCGTTTTCGCCTGCACGCGCACGTCACGGCCCTCAAGAATGGCGGGTAAGGCGGCCGCCTGAACAGGCGTCATCGTGAGGTATCCCAACTCGTTGAGGTTAGCGAGTTGGGCATCGGGCAGAACATTCAGGGTAGAAAAAGCGGTCACAATTGTCTCTCGTGGTGATCTTTGCGGTCAGATGGCGCGTATCCTCGCAGATCTCGCGGTCCGATGCGACAATTTAATCGGTTCTTCATCGGGCGGCGGGTCGGGCATCGGCTGGGGACGCGGGATGGGATCGGGCATAGGTACCGGATCGCTGGGGATAGGATCGGATTGACGCGATTGTGGCAGTAGCAGAGCGTTAAGGATGCTCATCATTCCCTCCATAATTTGCTGTCATCCCTTTTAGGGTAGACGCTCAGAATCAGGAGGCAAAAAAAAGCCGACTATGAAGTCGGCGTCGTACGAATCAATTGTGCTATGCAGTAATTCAAAAAAGGAAGTAAGACAATATGGAGCGCAACGCCCATCGCTTGACGTTGCATTCACCTGCGGGAGTAATATTGCACCTTACGGGGTAGATGTTTATTGACTTCGCTCAATTAAAAGAGCGTTTTAATCCCGGAAAAAGATGAAAAAAGCGTAAATTTACAGCCATTTACTACGATGCAACCACCATGCAACACCCCCAATCAAAACAACTAACATCACGCAAAACGCCGTAAAACCGTAGCGATAAGCGCCACCCGGAATTCCGCCCAGGTTGACGCCAAACAACCCGGTCAGAAACGTGCTCGGTAAAAACACCATCGCCATCAGGGACATCGTATAGGTTCTTCGCGCCAGCGACTCCTGCATCACCTGCGCGATTTCGTCCGCCATCACCGCCGTTCTGGCAATACAGGAATCAATTTCATCCAGCCCGCGGCCCAGCCTGTCGGCAATATCCTGCATTCTGCGTCGATGGTCGTCGTTCATCCAGGCGAGCCTTTCGCTGGCCAGCCGCGCATACACGTCGCGCTGCGGCGTCATGTAGCGGCGCATAACAATCAGCTGCTTGCGCAATAAGGCCAGAAAACCACGCGGCGGGATCTGCTGATCGAGCAGGTTATCTTCCAGGTCGATGATTTTGTCGTGCAGCTCTTCAATAAACTCACTGGCGTGATCGGTAAGCGCGTCACAGACGTCCACCAGCCAGCTGCCGCAGTCGATCGGCCCGGTGCCCTCTTTCAGATCGTTGACGATGTCATCCAGCGCCAGGACCTTACGCTGTCGGGTGGAGACAATCAGCCCATCGTCCATATAGACCCGCATCGCCACCAGCTGATCCGGACGTTCATCCGTGCTGCCGTTAATACAGCGGAGGGTAATCAGCGTCCCGTCACCCATGCGGCTTACGCGGGGCCGCAGGCTTTCACCCGCCAGCGCATCGCGCACGTTATTGGGCAAGAGCGGGGTCGACGCCAGCCAGTCAGCGCTGTCCGGATGGGTATAGTTCAGATGCAGCCAGCAGGGATGCGCACTGTCGATCACATCATTATCTTCCAGCGGTCGGGCACCGCCGCGGCCGTCCAGCACCCACGCAAAAACTGCGTCAGGAACGTTAAGTTCAGATCCTTTAATGCTTTCCACAGCACCTCCACCTTTTTAACTCTTTCGGTGTCAGTCTAGCTTTCATGAGGGGTTAAGCAACAACTATGTATTCCATCGCGCTGAAATCGCTCGGGAATTGAGCTGGGTGGGCAGATGTATGAAAAAAGCCTGGCATGCCAGGCTTCGTGTCGCTTTCAGAGAGAGTGTTCTGGCTGCTGGAGGAAGGAGGGGGAGCCGGTCGGTAATGGGGACGAAGACCCGTGATCCAATCTAAAATTCCGCGTGCGGGCCTGGAGTTCAATCACCTGATTGCGCAGTACATCCGAGGAGCCGTTGAGTTCCTCCGCCATCGCCACGTTGCTTTGCGTGACCCGCTCCAGCTCCGATAGCGCCAGCGTGATCTGGGAAATACCTTTCTCCTGCTCAGACGTCGACGCGGAGATTTCATCCATTAAGCGACTGACGTTTCCCGAGCCCGTCACGATTTCATGCATATTCTTCTCTGCCTGCGACACCACGGTCGCGCCCTGCGTGACGTTACTGCTGGTGACTTCAATCAGCGCTTTGATATTCTTCGCGGCCTCTGCGCTGCGGTGCGCCAGGTTTCTGACCTCTTCCGCAACGACAGAAAAACCTTTTCCATGGTCGCCCGCTCTTGCCGCCTCAACGGCCGCGTTGAGCGCCAGAATATTGGTCTGGAACGCAATGCCGTCAATCAGCGAAATAATCTCCGTCATCTGCTGGGCGCATTCGGTAATGGACTGCATATTGTTGGCAACCTGCCCCATCAGCTCCCCGCCTTTACGCGCCTGCAGCGTCGCCATATTCGCCTGTTCACTCGCCAGGCGGGTGTTATCGGCGTTATTTTTAGTGCTCGCCGCCATTTGCTCCATGCTGGCTGCGGTTTGCACTAAAGACGCAGACTGCTGTTCGGTTTTGACCGAGAGCTGAGCGCTACGTGTCGAGAGCTGATCCGATAAGGTCATGGCGGTTTGCGATGACGCCCTGATCTCACTCACCAGCGTCGCAATGTTGCCGGACAGGCTGTTGATCCCGGGAATGAGTCGCCCCGCACAGTTATTGCCAAACTCCGGGATAGAAACCCCCAGGTTGCCGGCAGTCACCTCTTCAATACTTTTCTTCACCGTATTGATCGGCGTCACAAGATACCGGGTCATATAGACCCAAAGCAAAAATAGCGCAACGAAATTGATAGCGTTAAGGGAAATAAAGAGAGAGGGCTTGCTGGAAATTAGAACAACGACACCTGCGTTTACCAAAAATAGCGATAAAAGGAACCCGATAATAAAGGTTCTGACACTAATATTTCTTAGCATGATGATACCCACATTTTATATTTTGGTCGGCATCTAGACTTATAGCATTGGCACAAACGTTTTTCCTCGTAAACTTCACGGGTTTGTTGTTTCGCCGTTAGCAGCCTGGGATTTAGCTTAAGTCAGATGAAAAAAGCGTATTAGTGAAAATGTTCTTCGCAGCATGCTGTGATACTGGTCTGCCGCCACGTTAAGCGATACCATCCGCTGCGGCGAACCGATACAATCGCCGTTATATTTAAGGAGCTTTGCTACTTTTATTCGCTCTTGTTTAGCAATGCTTAATACGTTAACAATGAGAATATATTTTATATTCTTAATGCGATGTAGAGTATTAATATGACTGGTCATGCTTCACGATAAATAACTAATATTGTTTGAATGCGCATGTTCGTTGCCAGATTAAGATGTGCCCGGCAGGCGAAATCGGTAACCCTCTCAGGCGTGGGATTGCATAATGCTCAATATATCGTGGGACCCTGTGTTAATCGCTATCTCTTATCTGGTGGCATTTATCGCCTCCTTTGTGGCGCTGGACAGTGCCGGAAAGATCCCCCTTTCCAGCCGAAAGGCTGCCCTGTTCTGGCGCATTACCGGGGGTATGACGCTGGGGATCGGCATCTGGTCGATGCACTTTATCGGCATGCTGTCGATGCAGATGCCGATGATGATGCGCTATGACCTCTGGTTAACCCTTGCGTCTCTGGGCGTCGCGATTATTGCGTCGACCACGGCCCTTGATATTGCCGTCGCGGGAAAAAAACGTTCTTCGTTTCGACCGATCGTTGCCACGGCTATCCTGAGCGCAGGCGTGGTATCTATGCACTATATCGGTATGGCTGCCCTGATGCTGGATGGCAGCATTATCTGGGATCGCCGTATTGTGGGGTTGTCGGTGGTCATTGCCGTGGTGGCGTCCGGCACGGCGCTGTGGCTGGCTTTCCGCCTGCGAGACAAAGGGGTTTTTATCGAGCGCCTTCTCGCCGCCCTGGTCATGGGTGCCGCCATTTGTGCGATGCACTATACCGGCATGAGCGCTGCGCATTACCCGGAAATGTCGCATACCCTCCCCGGTGGGATCGGCGAGCTGGGGTTATCCATCTGGGTTTCTGTCACCACGCTCTGCCTGCTTGGCGTGATGTTAATTATTTCCCTTATCGATTCTCACCGGCGCACCGGCCGGCTGACGGATAATCTTCGACAACTCAATCGGCAGCTTGAGCTCCAGGCGCGCTTTGATGCGCTCACCGGACTCGCGAATCGCCATCAGATGGATCTCCGCATGCAGGACTGCCTGCGCAGCGCGTTGCTGAGCAACAGGCAATTTGCCGTTATTTTCCTGAACGTCGATCACTTCAAACGCGTCAACGATACCTGGGGTCACAGCGTCGGCGATGAGTTATTGATCACCGTCGCACAACGCATCACTTCCCGGCTCTCGCGTGAGATGACCCTGGCAAGGCTGGGAGGTGACGCTTTTATCCTGCTGGTGCCGGAATGTGACGACGACAAACTCAACGCCCTGCTCGCGTCGCTGCTCGAGGATGTGCGACGTCCTCTTTCGATCTGTGGTCATACGCTTAACACGACAATGAGTGCGGGCGTCAGCCTCTATCCTCAGGATGGCGAGACGCTGCATGAACTGAAACTCAAAGCTGATGCAGCCCTGCATCACGTCAAAGACGACGGCCGCAACGGATGGGCGCGTTACAGAACCGAGATGTCGACAGCAATCCCGGCAAAACCCGGTTTTCTTCAGGAGCTCTCACAGGCGCTTGAGCGCGATCAGTTTGAACTGTGGTACCAGCCAACCTGGTATGCGCAAGAGAAGACTATCCATGGTTTTGAAGCCCTGCTGCGCTGGCGGCACCCTGAGCAAGGCGTTGTGCTGCCTGGTCTGTTTATCCCCTCGCTGGAGCAAACCGGCTTAATTATTCCGGTGGGCAACTGGGCCATTGAAGCGGCATGCCGACAGCTGCATTTCTGGACTGAACAAGGGTTCAGCCAGTGGACGTTATCGCTCAACTTATCCCCCGTCCAGTTCGAGCAGCCGGACATTTTCCACATCGTATCGTCGATGCTGGAAAAATATAACTTGTCCCCGTCCAGGCTGATCCTTGAGGTCACGGAGAGCACCGCGCTGAAAAATCTCGACCGCAGCATTGAGTTGCTCAACGCTTTTAATCATGCGGGGATCACCGTCTCGATTGATGATTTTGGTACGGGCTACTCCAACCTGCTGATGCTGAGCGTGCTGCCGGCAAAAGAGCTCAAGATTGACAAAAGCTTTGTAACGTCGATGCTGGAAAATGAAAAAACCTACAAGCTGGTTGAAACCATTATGAGTATCGCCCGCACCATGGAGATGAACGTGGTGGCAGAAGGGATTGAAACGGAAGAACAGCAGGCGGTTCTCACCCGTCTCGGCTGCGACTACCTGCAGGGTTACCTCTTCTCACGCCCCTTACCTGCCGAACAGGTGCCGTGGCTGCTTCTGCAGATAAACTCAGAAAGGCAAATTATCCCCCTTAATAAAATTCAAACGGACGCCGCATTTATTTCACAAAAAAACCATGCCTGACGGGGTTTAGTAGAGTATGTTTCAAAGCAGAACACACGAGTCACGTCTGTCATGATTGTCAGGCGTATTAAGCCGATGAACAGGAAATGCCTATGTCGCAAAACGGTTTTGAAGCGCTGAACGTTATTAAAACACCCGTGTGGCTTATTTCACCCGTTTCGGAAGAGATCGTTTTTGCGAACGTGGTCGCAACGCAGCTTATGGGAGATAAGACGCTCGATCAGCTGCGTAAAGGCATCTATTCCGCGAATGCACAAGCTCTCCTGTCGATGTATGTACCAGAACTGAAAACCGAGCAGGAGATCGTCGAAATCTGGACAATAAGAAGCCGGGATGGGCTGGATACGCCGTTAAGCTGTCGTCTCTCGCTTGCCCGTTACGCCCCCTGGGGGGATGTGATTGTCTTCGAGGGGATCGCCCAACATATCCTCTCAGGACTGAAGGCCAGCCGCTCCGCAACCTACCGGCGAAAAAAACAGGGGTTTTACGCCCGTTTTTTTCAGACCAACAGCGCGCCGATGCTGTTAATCGATCCTGCCCGCGATGGTCAGATTGTTGATGCCAACCTGGCTGCGCTCAATTTTTACGGTTACTCGCATGATGGTATGTGCAGCAAGCATACCTGGGAAATCAATACCCTGGGGCGAGACGTGATGCCCATTATGACCGCGATTGCCGCGCTGCCCGGCGGCCATAAGCCGCTCAACTTTGTTCACCGCCTTGCCGATGGTTCCACCCGCCATGTTCAGACGTATGCCGGGCCCATTGAGATCTACGGTGACAAGCTGATGCTGTGCATCATCCACGATATCACCGAGCAAAAAAGACTGGAGCAAGAGCTGGAACATGCCGCGTTACGTGACTCCATGACCGGGTTACTCAACCGACGCCAGTTCTACGCGATTACCGACCCCAACAATCTGAATAATCGACCTGCCCAGCAGCAGTTTAGCCTGCTGCTGGTTGACACCGATCACTTCAAAAACATCAACGACCTGTTTGGCCATTTGAAGGGCGATGAGGTGCTTATTGCCCTCTCCCGAACGCTGGAAGCCTGTAGTCGGGAGAACGACATGGTGTTCCGCTGGGGGGGCGAAGAGTTCGTCATCCTGCTGCCGCATACCTCTCTCGACACCGCGTTGCAGATTGCCGAGTCGATCCGTGCAGCCGTTGCCCGCATTACGATTCCGGGCTTACCACGGTTTACCGTCAGCATTGGCGTGGCGCGACATAACCCGGGGGAGACGATTGATGAGCTGTTTAAGCGTGTAGACGATGCGCTGTATCGCGCTAAAAATGATGGGCGCAATAAAGTCCTTGCAGCATGAAACTGGAGTATACGGGAAAGCCCCGCTACAATGCCTGCCTCGAATAAATTAACGTCAGGTGGGTAAAATCTGCAATGGGCAAAACAGAAATAATACTCACCTTAATTATTTTGCTCCTTATTATATTTGGCTTCTGGTTTATTTTTAGCGGGGAAATCTGGTATCTCGTCGAGTTTCTCGAAAATAGTCTTTACCCGACCTTCGACGCCCCTTAACGCACGTTTAATATCGTGTTTCACCTACCGAATTTGTCAGGTATCTGCCAGCCTGACGGCCGCGTAAGATACGCGTCGTTATCCTCCAACTACGTTGATAACGAATCACTTATTCACTTGCTTATGTTGCCCGTGCTCTGACGGGCTTTTTTATTTCCGGCATTTCAGCCACGCCAGGCTATATCTTAATCATCTTTAATGACAAGGGAGAGGAATGATGAGCAAGAAGATCCTGATGCTGGTTGGCGATTACGCCGAAGATTACGAAACCATGGTGCCTTTTCAGGCGTTACAGATGGTTGGTCATCAGGTGGATGCCGTCTGCCCCGACAAACCGAAGGGCGACTACATCATAACGGCAATCCATGATTTCGACGGCGCCCAGACCTATAGCGAAAAACCCGGTCACCGCTTTACCCTCAACGCCGATTTTTCCGCCGTCAAGGAGCAGGACTACGACGCGCTGCTCATCCCCGGCGGGAGAGCGCCCGAGTATCTGCGGCTAAATGAGGATGTGTTAAAGCTGGTACAGGCGTTTGACGCCGCGCGCAAACCGATTGCGGCGGTGTGCCATGGCCCGCAGCTGCTCGCTGCCGCGGGCATCCTGAAAGGCCGTACCTGTAGCGCCTACCCGGCGTGTGCACCTGAGGTCCGTCTCGCGGGGGGACACTACGCCTCGATCGGCATCGATCAGGCACATGTCGACGGCAACCTGGTGACGGCTCCCGCGTGGCCCGCCCATCCGCAGTGGCTGGCGAAGTTTAATGCGTTGTTAGAATAATACGTCCCGGTCTCATCGCTGCCGGAAAGCACAGCGCGGTATCATCCATGGCAAAACTGGCGCTCACGTGCGCCAGTTCGCATTAACCATCAGTGCTTCTCAATATACATCGTCCGGCTATACGCCACGTCTTCCGGGTTATTAATCGGATACCCTTTCACCCACGGCTTAATCAGACGACCGTTGGTGTACTGGTAAATAGGCGCGATCGGCGCTTTCTCCATGAGGATTTTCTCCGCCATGTTGTAGTCCGTATTACGCGCTTTCGCCGTGGTTTCGAGCGTCGCCTGGTGGATAATTTTATCGTAAGCCGGGTCGTTGAAGCGCGAGATATTGCCGCTGTGGGTAGAGGTCAGCAGGGACAGGAAGGTCGAGGGCTCGTTGTAATCCCCCACCCATGACGCGCGGATCACATCAAAATTGCCGGTGTTGCGGCTGTCGATGTAGGTTTTCCACTCCTGATTTTGCAGCTTGACATCCACACCGAGGTTTTTCTTCCACATGGACGCCACCGCAATGGCGATTTTCTGGTGGTTTTCCGACGTGTTGTACAGCAGGTTCAGCTTCAGCGGACGCTGGGGGCCGTAGCCTGCGGCCTGGAGCAAGGTTTTGGCCTGAGCGTTCAGCTCCTGCTGGGACATCTGCTCAAACGGCGAAGGTTCAGGCGTGAAGCCCGCCGTCACGTCAGGGGTGAAATGCCAGGCCGGTTTCTCGCCGGTACCCAGTACCTTATCCGCCATAATGCGGCGATCGATAGTCATGCTCAGCGCAAGACGAACCCGGGCATCGGCGGTCGGGCCCTTTTGCGTGTTAAACGCGTAGTAATAGGTCCCGAGCTGAGGCGGCGTATACACCTGGCCAGGAATATCCTTCAGGAGCTTCTGATACATGTTTTTCGGGAACGATTCGGTAATATCGATATCCCCTGCCAGATAGCGTTTCGTGGCGGACGATTCCTGATTAATCGGAATAAAGGTCACTTTTTGCAGGACAGTTTTCGCATTGTCCCAGTAGTGGGTGTTCGGCACGACAACCAGTTTTTCATTCACCACGCGCGCGTTCAGGACGTAGGCCCCGTTACCGACCAGCGCTCCCGGACGCGTCCACTCTTTCCCGCTTTCAACATTGGCTTTTTGCACCGGATAGAAGGCGAAGTTTGCCGTCAGGTTGCTAAACCACGGTAGCGGTTTATCCAGCTGGACGCGCAACGTTCTGGCATCCACCGCCGTCACGCCCAGGGTATCTGGCGCCGCTTTACCATCAATAATGTCCTGCGCGTTGCTGATGCCCGCCAGCGCCGCAAACCAGGCAAACGGAGAGGTCGTTTTCGGATCAACCAGACGCTGCCAGCTGTAGACAAAATCCTGCGCGGTAACCGGCGTACCGTCAGACCATTTTGCGTTATCGCGCAGGGTGAACGTCCAGATTCGGTTATCGTTGCTCTGCCAGCGCGTCGCCACGCCCGGAGTCAGTTCCCCTTTCTCATTCTGATTTACCAGCCCTTCGAAAAGATCGCGAATCACCTGAATCTCTGGCAACCCCACCGCTTTTGCGGGATCGAGCGAAGCCGGTTCGTCTTTAATGTGTCTGACCAGCTCCTGTTTTTGCGCCAGCACCGTGCCCTGTGGCACATCAGCAGCGTATGAGAGTGAAGAGAGTCCGCACAGGCACAGTGCGGCAAAAAGACGCGAAACAGGATGCTTCATAAGATCCCCTTTAAAAAATTCAGGTAAAAAGCAGATGCGTAATTATTTGTTTCGACAGTAAGAAATGCAAACAACTTACGCCTGAATAGTGATTTAAGGCAATTCTCAGCCGTTAAGGAAACTATTTGATTAACAGCGGCTTTTGCACAACACTGCCTGTAGAGACTTCGTTATCAGGATATCGTATGGCAACCACCCGACCCCGCGCGGAACGCGGCGCCTTCCCTCCGGGCGCTGAACAATATGGCCGCTCATTTTTAGGCGCATCGCTGATCTGGTTCCCGGCCCCCGATGCCGATCGCGACAGCGGTTTGGTTATTGCCGGCACGCACGGAGATGAGAACTCGTCTGTCGTCACGCTCTCGTGCGCGCTGCGGACGCTGACCCCAGCATTGCGACGTCACCACGTGATTCTTGCCGTGAATCCGGACGGCTGTCAGCTTGGATTACGGGCGAATGCACGAGGAATCGACCTGAACCGTAATTTCCCTGCGGCAAACTGGCGCGCAGGGGAAACGGTATATCGCTGGAACAGCTCCGCCGAGGAGCGGGACGTGGTGCTGCTCACGGGCGATAAACCCGGATCGGAGCCGGAAACGCAGGCGCTGTGCCAGCTTATCCATAAGATCCACCCCGCCTGGGTTGTCTCCTTCCACGATCCGCTGGCCTGCATTGAAGATCCGCGCCACTCTGACCTGGGCGCATGGCTGGCCCAGGCGTTCGACCTGCCGCTCGTCACCAGCGTGGGCTATGAAACACCCGGTTCATTCGGCAGCTGGTGCGCCGACTTGAGCCTGCCCTGCATCACCGCTGAGTTCCCGGCGATCTCCTCCGACGAAGCCAGCGAAAAATACTTAAAGGCAATGATGGATCTGTTGCGCTGGCAGCCTCAGAGGTGAAGTACGCCGCTGGTAAAATTAAGCGCCGGTGAAACGTCAACGGCCAGCCACGTCGGGCCATCCAGATCGGCGAAACGGACCTGATTGACCAGCGGCAGCGCCGCACCGATCGCCCGCGAGGTGCAAAGCATGCATCCCAGCATCAGGGCGAACCCCTGCGCCCGGGCGTCCGCCGCCAGGGCCAGGGCTTCAGTCAGTCCGCCAGTCTTGTCGAGTTTGATATTGACCATGTCATAGCGGCCCTTAAGCGCGCTCAAATTCTCACGGGTATGACAGCTTTCATCCGCACAGACGGGCAACGGATGGATAAAATTCTTCAGCGCCGCATCCTCTTTTGCCGGCAGAGGCTGCTCCAGCATCGCCACGCCCAGATCGGCCAGCAGCTGGCATCGCGCGGCCAGCCCTTCGGGATGCCACGACTCGTTGGCGTCAACAATGAGCGTGGCTGACGGCACCGCCGAGCGAATGGCGACCATCCGCTCGCTGATCAGACGATCGTCGAGCTTCACTTTTAACAGCGTGGCCCCGGCGTCATAGAGTGCTTTCGCACTGGCGGCCATCTGCTCGGGCTCCCCAATCACGACCGTTTGCGCGGTCACGATCGATTCCGGCACGGCCACGCCCAGCAGTGACGTCAGCGATTTTTGCTGCTGAGCGGCTTCAAGGCTCCAGAGCGCACAGTCGATGGCGTTGCGCGCCGCCCCGGCGGATAAGCGCTGCTGTAACGCCTCGCGCGTGAGGCCTTTTTGCAGGTCAGGTACCAGGGTCATGATCTGCGCCATCACGGATGCCAGACTTTCCCCATAGCGCGGGTAAGGCGTACATTCCCCGACGCCTTTAAACCCCTCTTCTTCGATTTCGACCACGACCACGCTGGCTTCACTTCGGCTGCCGCGAGAGATCACAAACGGGGTATGCAATGGCCAGGCTTCTTCATAGACCTTAACGCTTCTCATCACTGACTCCTTGCGGCCCGGAAAGGCGAAAAATTTGGTTTGCCGTGTTATCTGCTGATGGCATACACTAGCCACGACGTTAACTATATGTAAACAGGAAGATATCTATGTCACAACTCGTTCATTTCCAGGGCAACCCGGTTGCTGTAGCAGGTTCCATTCCGCAGGCTGGCAGCAAAGCGCAGGCTTTTACTCTGGTGGCTAAAGATCTGTCTGACGTCACACTGGCTCAGTTTGCGGGCAAACGCAAAGTACTGAACATTTTCCCAAGCATTGATACCGGCGTTTGTGCCGCATCCGTGCGTAAATTCAACCAGCTGGCGACTGAAATGGACAACACCGTGGTGCTGTGCATTTCCGCTGACCTGCCGTTTGCCCAGTCCCGATTCTGCGGTGCCGAAGGCCTGAGCAACGTTATCACCCTTTCCACCCTGCGCAGCGCTGATTTCCTCGAGAACTACGGCGTCAGCATCGCGGAAGGCCCACTGAAAGGTCTGGCAGCACGTGCTGTACTGGTTCTGGACGAAAACGACACTGTCGTTTTCAGCGAACTGGTTAACGAAATCACCACCGAGCCGGACTACACTGCCGCGCTGGACGTGCTGAAAGCATAATAAGTCCTTAGCATTCTATACAACTTATTCTCAACCTCGCCACGGCGGGGTTTTTTATTAGAAAATAGCTGAATCGTTAAAGCCAAAATATTCATCGATCACAAAAATCATGCAATAAAGACAGCAAAATGTAACTTCTGCGTGATCATTAACGCATTCTAATTGTTAAAATCACCTAATTTTAACCTCAGTGAAGCCCATCACATTTCCCTTTTTGTCTAAACATTAGATTTGCTTACGAAAGTAAATAATCGTTTCAGCAAAAAGGATAAACTATGAAGATCAAATTCGCTTTTACGCTCCTGGCGGTCCTGGTTTCTGGCCATGCCGCGGCTAAAACCTGGGTGCTGACAAGTGCTGAAAGCAGCGTAGAGAAAGGAAACTGGAAGATTTCCAGTGATGAGCTGAAAGTTAAAGATCAGACGTTCAGCATTGAGCAAAAAGTCTTGCACGGCGGCAAGCAGGAAGGCAGTAAAGTCATCATTATTAGCAGTAAAGATGGCCTGACAATTACGCTGAGCCCGACCCGCGGCATGAACCTTCTGCACGTTGAAGGGTTTGGCACCCGACTGGGGTGGGATTCCCCCGTCAAAGAGGTCGTGAATCCGGCTTATATCAATCTTGAAAGCCGAAACGGTCTCGGCTGGCTGGATGGTTTCAACGAGATGATGGTGCGCTGTGGCTATGAGTGGACAGGTCATCCGGTCACGGCGGACGGGCAAATTTACACCCTGCATGGCAGGGCCGGGAATACCCCGGTATCACAGGTGGAAGTTGAGGTGGCGGATGCCGCCCCGCATGAGATCCGCGTTCGGGGTTTGATCAAAGAGAGCACGTTCAAAAAAGCGGATCTGCAGACCATGACCGAACTGCGCTACGTTCCCGGAACCAACCAGTTCAGCCTGCATGATGTTATCACTAACCATGCCGATTACCCTCACGATTACCAAATCATCTATCACAGCAACTTCGGGACGCCGATCCTCGAAGAAGGCGCACGTTTCCTTGCGCCAGCGGCGAGCGTAAGCCCATTCAATGACTACGCCAAAGCGGGCGTTAACGACTGGCAAACCTATGCCGGGCCGACAAAAGGCTTTGATGAGATGGTCTTTAACATTCAGCCGCTCGCCGACAACAACCACGAAACGCTCGCGGCGGTGGTCAATAAAGCCGGAGATAAAGGCGCATCAATCCAGTTTGATACGCGCCAGCTGCCCGTGCTGACCTTATGGAAAAACACCGATACGCTGAAGCAGGGTTATGTCACAGGCATTGAACCGGGCACCAGCTACGCCTACCCCGTGACGATTGAACGCCAACAGAAGCGGGTTAAGCAGCTGCAGCCGGGTGCCAGCGCGCAGTTTGATCTGACCTATACCCTGCTCCACAGCTCGCAGCAGGTGAAAGAGGTCGAAAGCAGGATTGCGTCGATTCAGGGCGAGACAAAAACAGACATCGTTAACACGCCGTTGGCGAAGGAATAAATCTAAAGTGAAAAGTAAAAAGCCTCTTTGCAGAGGCTTTTTTGTTATTCGTCACCTTTCTTATGATTCAAACCATACTCACGTAGCTTATTGGCGATTGCGGTGTGCGAGACGCCCAGGCGTTTTGCCAGTTTGCGGGTGCTGGGATAGCTGCGGTACAGCTGCGTCAGCACAGAACGCTCGAAACGGCTGGTGATGTCATCAAGCGACCCTTCCATCGCCTCTTCCCCTACCGATACCGTTCCGGCGTCGTAATCCGGCAACAGGATATCTTGCGGGCGCAGTTCATACCCTTCAAGCTGGGTCAGCGCACGATATACGGCGTTTTTGAGCTGACGAATGTTCCCCGGCCAGCCGTAGCGCATAAGCACCGTGCCCAGATCGGCAGACAGCTTCGGACGAGGAACCCCCTGCTCATCGGCAAAGCGGGCGACGAACAGCTCCGTAAGCGGCATGATGTCCTGCGGACAATCGCGCAGCGGCGGAATGTTCAGCGTCAGGACGTTAAGGCGGTAATAGAGATCTTCGCGGAAGATCCCCTTTTGCACCAGTTCCACCAGGTTCTTCTGGGTGGCGCAAATGACGCGCACGTCCACATGCACCTCGTGATCCTCACCGACGCGGCGGAACGTGCCGTCGTTCAGGAAACGCAGCAGCTTAGCCTGCATACGCGGCGACATTTCGCCGATCTCGTCCAGCAGCACGGAGCCGCCGTTAGCCTGCTCGAAGAAGCCTTTCTTGCCCTCCGGCGCGTGACCAAACAGCTCGCTTTCAACGGCATCTTCCGGGATAGAGGCGCAGTTAAGTGCCAGATAAGGCTTAGCCGCACGCGGGCTCGCCAGATGCACGGCGTGAGCCAGCAGGTCTTTCCCGGTGCCGGTATCGCCGGTAATCAGCAGCGGCGCGGTCAGGCTTGCGAGCTTACGCGCCTGATCAACCACATGACGCATTTTCGGGCTGACGGCAATAATCTGGCTGAACGCGCCAACGTCCTGACTGGAGAGGTTTTGCAGCTGACGACCCATGCGTAGCGTCGAGCGCAGCATGATCACCGCCCCGGTCAACACGCGGGTATTCCCTTCCCCTTTCAGATAGACCGGCGTGATCTCCATCAGGAAATTCTGCCCGTTAATCACCACATGCTCGCTGTGCGTGTTCTGCGGATTGCTGTCCAGCCAGCGCTGGAAGTTAAAACCGGGGATCAGCTGCGCGGCGTGATGATTGCTGAGCTTCTCCTGGCTCTGCGCGAAAAGCTGGCAGCTCGCGTGGTTAACGCGCTCAACTTTGCTTTTCAAATCCAGAGAGAGGAACGGTTCAGGCATGGCTTCCAGCAGCGCGCTCAGCGCCAGGTGCTCACGCTCGGACGGCATCCAGGGAATGGTGCGTACATCCGTAACGCCAGCGATACGGCGGATTTCCGCCATCAGGCTGCTGAAGGTATTAAATTCAATTTCGGCAAAATTGAGGTAAATTCGCCCGACAGGATCGATCTCAATGCCACGTAAATCAATGCTACGTAAAACAAGAAGATCGAGTAATTCGCGGGTCAGACCGAGACGGTCTTCACAGAAGACTTCAAGACGCATGGGAAATTCACCGTTTTAAGCCAATAACAGTAAAATGATATGTCAGAACACGGTGATCGGGAAGATGGCTGTCAACAAATATTGACAGCCAGCACGATTAGTGAACAAAACCTCACGGCGAAGGTTTTTTATTAAGCGTCTCTTTGAGCTGGCCGATCAGTTCACGCCTGAAATCCCCCAGCCGGGGCTTATCGCCGTCAATCCAGGGCAGCGGACGGCAGACTTCCATCGCTTTAATCCCCAGGCGTGCGGTCAATAATCCCGCACCGATGCCCTGAGCCGCACGGGCAGAAAGACGCGCCGCCAGATCCTGCGACATCCAGTCCATGCCCACTTCGCGCACCAGCTCACTCGCCCCGGCAAACGCGATATTGAGCAGGACCAGCTTAAACAGTCTGATCCGACTGTAGTAACCCAGCTCTATGCCGTAAAGGTTCGCAATACGGTTGATCAGGCGCAGGTTACGCCAGGCGATAAAGGCCATATCGACCAGCGCCAGCGGGCTGACGGCAATCATCAATGTAGATTCCGCCGCAGAACGGCTGATTTCGCGCCGCGCCTGAGCATCCAGCACCGGCTGTACCATGTGGGAATAGAGCGTCACCACTTCCCGGTCATTCTGAGTTTCATGGATGGCGGCATACCAGCGCTGAAGCGCCGGATGCGACTGATCGATTCCGGCCTGGCTGGCCAGCTTTTCACAGAACGCGCGCCCTTTCCCGGTGCCGTGACTGTGGAGCAGATCCCGCGCTTCATCACGCTCGTGCGCGCGCTGTCGCAGACGCCAGAGTCGACGCCATTCGGTGGCAACCGACCCGACGCCAGCCCCCACAATCAGCGCGCCTGCGGCACATCCGCCCAGCGCCACCCAGTCCTGCGTGTGCCAGGCATTCATCGTCCACTGCACGCCCTGACCCACCACGCTTACGCCAAACAGCGCCAGACCGGCGGTGACCATCCTGCGCCACAGGCTGCGTTTTGGACGCAGCGCGGCGTCCACGACCGCCTCCGCCGGACCATCCTCAACAACCGGCTCGTCCTGCAGCGCCGGGGCAAAGTTATCGGCCTGGGTACCGCTGAACGTCTGCGCCGTTTTGAACGCCTCCTGAGGGTTCTGCTCAAGCGTTCCGGTAAAGTCAATGCGCGGTTTTAACGGTTCCGTCATCGCAACTTATCTCCAATCAAAAACTCCAGTGCCGCATCCAGACGGATGTGCGGTAAAGGCCTGTCGACGCTCATGGCCTGCGGGCGGAAGGCTTCAAACTGGAAGCCCTGATTCTGCCAGAAGGCCTGACCCGGCAGACGCGCAGGCACTTCGCCTGGGTAGACAGTAAGCGGTTCACCGTCGCTGAGCCGGTTCCCGCGTAATGCCGGTATTTTCTCGCCGTTAAGGTCGATTAGCCCGCTTTGCGTCGCCTGCACGGACGCGAGCCCAAGGCAATCCATGCTGATCCCTTCGAAGGCGGCGTTTTGCCAGGCGTCCTGTACCAGCTGCTGTAGCAGCGACACCATATTGGCATGCTGGTCGACGGTGACGTGATCGGCTTTTGTGGCCGCAAAGAGCAGTTTGTCGATCACCGGTGAGAAAAGACGGCGGAACAGCGTCCGCTGCCCGTAGTGAAAACTTTGCATCAGCTGCGTCAGGGCAAGGCGCATGTCGTTGAATGCCTGTGGCCCGCTGTTGAGCGGCTGCAGACAATCCACAAGCACAATCTGACGGTCAAATCGTAAAAAGTGGTTCTTATAGAATCCCTTGACCACCTTCTCACAATAGTAATGGTAGCGCTCGCGCAGCATACCGGCGTTAGTATGCTTATCCGCCTGCGCCAGCGTCGACTCGCCCACCCCATCCACATCCGGCCAGGGGAAAAACTGAAGCGCAGGCGCGCCCGCTAAATCACCCGGCAGAACAAAGCGCCCCGGCTGAATGAAGTGTAACCCTTCCTGTTTACACTGGTGTAAATACGCCGTCCAGGCGTCGGCAATGGCCGCCAGACGGTTTTCATCTGCTGGCGCAAGCGGGTCCAGCCCTTCGCACAGCTGTCGCCATTTGGCCGACCACCCGGCGCGTTGCCCCTGCAGCAATCCCGTCATCTGGCGTGACCAGCTGAGGTAATCCTGCGCCAGCATCGGCAGGTCGAGCAGCCATTCGCCGGGATAATCGACGATTTCAAGGTATAGCGTGGAGGTATCCTTGAAATGGCGCATCAGGGATTCATTCGAGCGGAAACGCAGCGCAAGGCGAATTTCACTGACCCCTCGCGTCGGCGTCGGCCACGCGGGCGGGTCGCCATACAGCTGTGCCAGCCCTTCGTCATAGGTAAAACGGGGAATACCAAAATCACGCTGAGGAACGCGCTTAACGCCCAACAGACGCTCTTCCCGCACCGCGCCAAGCAACGGCAGACGCGCCCCGGCGTGCAGGTTCAGGAGCTGGTTCACCATCGCGGTGATAAACGCCGTCTTACCGCTTCGGCTCAACCCCGTCACCGCCAGTCGAAGATGACGGTCAACGCCGCGGTTTACCAGTGAATTGATTTCGTTTTTAAGTCGCTTCATCGCCGTCCTTCGTTGCCTGGAAGCCTTGAATGCATGGCTTCAGAATACAATAAATGGGGGCAGATCGTTGATTATCAATTCTTATTTATTGCTATTGCCGTTTTTTCTCCAGTAAGATGAACGCCATTGCTGTCAGTCCTGAGTGAGTAAGGTGTATGTCACCCACCATTTATGATATCGCACGGGTTGCGGGCGTATCGAAATCAACCGTTTCCCGCGTTCTGAATAAACAAACGAATATTTCTCCTGAAGCGCGTGACAAAGTGCTGAAGGCGATTGACGAATTAAATTATCAGCCCAACAAACTGGCCCGTGCCCTGACCTCTTCAGGATTCGATGCCATTATGGTTATTTCGACCCGTTCAACCAAAACCACTGCCGGCAATCCTTTTTTCTCCGATGTTCTTCACGCCATTACGGCAAAAGCGGAAGAAGAAGGATTCGATGTTATTTTACAAACCTCAAAAAGCAGTGAAGACGATCTCCTGAAATGCGTGAGTAAAATAAAACAGAAGATGATCAAAGGGATCATCATGCTGAGTTCACCCGCAAATGAATCCTTTTTCACCACGCTGGACGCGTATGGCGTACCGGTAGTGGTTATCGGCAAAGTGGAAGGTGAGTATCAGAATATTTATTCCGTCGACACGGATAATTTTCATGACAGCGCCACGCTGACGGAAACCTTTATCAAAAACGGCCGCCGGAAAATTGCCTGCCTGCATGCGCCGCTTGAATATCATGTTTCGATCGATCGCCTGGCGGGTTATAAAGCCAGTCTGGAAAAGCACCATATTGCGATTAACCCGGACTGGATCATGGATGGTGGTTATACCCATGAGAGTGCGCTTAAGGCGGCTCTGGAACTGCTCTCTTCACCCACGCCGCCTGATGCCGTATTTGCTACCGACAGCATGAAGTTACTCGGCCTTTATCGCGCGGCGGATGAGTTAAATCTGATGATACCGGAACAGGTGGTGATAGCCGGATACAGTGACCCGATGCTGTCTCTCATTTTAACGCCCGCACCAGGCGGCTTTGATATCCCCACCCGCAAACTGGGGGAAGAGAGCTGCGATCTTCTCTTCAGGCGTATTGCGGGTCACCCCGCCCCGCAAAAAGTGCTGGTTGATACCCATTTTTTACTGGCGGCCTCGCTGCGCTAAAACCAGGGGCGGTTAGCCCCTGGAGGACCCACGGTCAGAATGCGTAATTTACCCCAACGCCCGCATAGTGGAAGCGGTCGTTTTTACCCTCGTCATGGTTTTCCCATTCGTAGGCGTATTCAAGCGTCATGGATAAACCGTTGTTGAAGTCATAGGCGTACTGCATACCCAGACGGTTGAAATCATGTCCTTCACGCTCAGGATCGTCCTGCCAGTCCCAGTTCGACCAGCGATCGAGCCCCAGTCGGGTGTAAGGCGTTAAGGTCGTCTGACCCAATGAAATAGGCAGGTAGGCGCGAATTTCCTGAGTGGAGAACTCGCCGTTATTACGTGAACCGTCCATATTGAAACCGCGCTCTAAATAGTAATTCACTTTAGCGGCAAAGGTGTCGTTAATGGTCCAGGTAAAGCCCGTTTCGGTTTCGACGCGGCTGTCTGAATAGCCTGTTTTTTCCAGATCGTTGGCAAACTGATACATGGCAAACCAGCCGCCGAAACGCCAGTCGTCGGTTAATTTAATATCCCAGTCCGGCTGAATTTTGTAGCGCTGCATATTTGCGCTGCCGTCTCTGGCGCCGTGTTCATCCTTAAAGTGATAGCCATAATTACGGAAACCACCGGTCAGACCGAACGTGAAATCATCGGTACCAATAAAACGATAGCGTAATTCAAATTCCGGGCGATCGAAATAGGTCCCACGGGTCATGCTGCTATAATCAACCGGCCCTTCCTGATACATCGCCAGCGAAATAGTCCAGGCATCCCAGGTCGCATTAAACCACACGGAGGGTTCATATAATCCGTCTTTATCTTCTCCCTGGCCTTCGACGTTTTCAATTTCATACATCGCGCCAATATTAAATTCCCATTGTTTAGCCGTTTCTGTTGCATGTGCGCAGCTCACCCCTGCGCACAGCACGAGCGCAGCACTTTTTAGTAGAGTACTCATAAAATATTCCCTTTATAATTAACAAACAAAAAAACCGGAAATTTGCATTTCCGGCAAACACCTTTCTTATCTAATAGCCGCTTCGGTATCGGCGTCGAAGAAATGGCACTTATTCATATCGAACTGGATGCCGATATTATCCCCAGCGGCATAATCATTCGCGGCTCCCGCGCGAACCACCAGCTCATGGCCGCCAACGGTGGCGTAGAGCATGAACTCCGCACCGGTCAATTCGGCTACGCTGACTTTCGCCGCGATATTTTCACCGCTACTCTGCTGGGTGAGAATATCTTCCGGGCGGATCCCAAAGACCACAGCTTTACGCTGATATCCAGCGGCTTGCAGTGCAGCGAGCTTGTCTTCCGGGATCGCCAGGCGCAGCGTTTCCGTGACGAAATAGCGGTCGTCGATGGCACCACGAACAAAGTTCATGGCTGGCGAGCCAATGAACCCCGCAACAAACATGTTTGCCGGCTCGTTGTATACCTGCTTCGGTGCACCGACCTGCTGAATAATGCCGTCTTTTAAGATCACAATACGGGTCGCCATCGTCATGGCTTCCGTCTGATCGTGGGTCACGTAAATCATCGTGGTATTGAGCTTCTGGTGAAGCTTGCTGATTTCAGCCCGCATCTGCACGCGGAGCTTGGCATCGAGGTTGGAGAGCGGTTCATCCATCAGGAACACGCCCGCTTCCCGCACTATCGCCCTGCCCAACGCCACGCGCTGACGCTGGCCGCCGGACAGCGCGCCGGGTTTACGCTTGAGGTACTCCCGTAGGCCGAGGATTTGTGCGGCCCAGTTGACGCGCTCTTCGATAACCGCCGGAGCGATTTTCTGCATCTTCAGGCCAAACGCCATGTTGTCATAGACCGTCATATGCGGGTAAAGCGCATAGTTCTGGAACACCATGGCGATGTCGCGCGATTTGGCGGGCACATCGTTCATACAAACACCGTCGATCACCAGTTCACCGGCGGAAATCTCCTCCAGCCCGGCAATCATGCGCAGCGTCGTCGATTTACCGCAGCCAGACGGGCCGACAAAAACGATAAACTCCTTGTCCTCGATTTCGAGGTTAAAATCCTTCACCACGTGGACCTGGTTATCGTAAATTTTCTGAATATGTTTCAGTGACAGTTGTGCCATTTTTAATTCCTTATCAATACGCCCGGGAGGCCCAGAAATCGGTCAGGCATTTCCAGGTCAGTTCCTGCGTCGAATGAAGCTGTAGTCCCGCATGGGCCAGGCCTGAGCCAATCCCGACCGACAGCATGCCCGCCGCGTTGATCGCCGCCACGCCTGCGGGCGCATCTTCGACCCCAATGGCCGCCTCGGGGCGGACGTTCAGGCCAGCACACGCGGCGAGGAAGATCTCCGGATCCGGTTTTGAACAGACGATACGGGAAGCATCAGCGCAAAAATCAAAGGCGTCATGAATACCCAGGGCATGCAGTATTCCAGGTGCATTGAGGGAAACGGAGGCGAGCCCAATTTTCACCTCTGCCGCCCGAATGTCCGCCAGCACCTCCCGGATACCCGGCAGCAGCGACGCCTCGGTCAATGACGACAGCGATGCGACGTAGAGCGCATTTTTCTTCCCCGCCAGCGCCAGGCATTGTTTGTCGTCAAACGCCCCCTCTTTCCCACCGTGTCGCAGGATCCGCTGCAGGGATTCCATGCGGCTAATTCCCTTCAGCTCCTCGTTGATCACCTCATCGATGGTGATGCCGATCTCCTGCGCGACCGAACGCCAGGCGAGAAAGTGCAGATGTGCGGTATCGGTGATGACCCCATCAAGATCGAATACAACAGCTTCAGGCTTCATGGCTGGCCTCCGTGGTAGCGGTCCCATTAAAAGACGTAAGAAATTCCCTACGAGACAGTGCCTGCCGCTCCGATACGCATACCGTTTTTCCCCACAGGGTTAACGTGACGGGCGCGGTGGTCTCGATGGTTAAAACGTCATTTTCAAACGTGAAGCGCAGGCGAGCGTTCTGCCAGCGCAGCGGGAAGGCAAGTTTTCGCCAGTGAGCGGGTAGCTTCGGCGCAAGGTGCAGCTCGCCCTCAACAATCTGCATGCCGGCAAACCCCTGAATAACGCCGGACCAGATAGCCCCCGTGGCAGCGGCATGAATGCCGTCATCGCTGCTGTGCGGATCGTCGCCCAGATCGATAGCCACGCCAGCGCGCCAGAAGGCGTAGGCCCCTTCCGTATCGCCACAGCGGGCGGCCACAATGCCATGAATGGCCTTGCTCAGCGAAGAGTCATGGATCGTACGTGGCTCGTAAAACGCCAGGTTGGCCGCGCACTGGGCAGGGGTAAATTTCTCCGGCAACAGATAGTTAAGCATCACCACGTCAGCCTGCTTGAGGATCTGCATCTCGTTAACTTCCGCGCGAGAGTAATCCAGCAGGATGGTCTGCTTACCCGCTTTGGCTTTATAGCGGCTTAAATCGATCGCCGGTTTCGCCATGAACGAATCGTCCTGCGGGATAACTCCCCCGGCGTCGGCTTCCGGCAGCCACAAGCGGGCCAGGAAGGTGGTCGCCTTCTCCATGAAGCAGGCATCTTCACGCTCAAACATCGACATAAACCGACATGCGCTGGCCACGTTGTACCAGGCCAGATAGTTGGTGTAGGCGTTGTTATTCACATGTTCGGTGTATTCGTCCGGCCCAATCACATCATGAATTTCCAGGCGCCCGTTAATCTCCGTAGCGCGGCCCATCCAGAACGTTGCCGTCTCTACCAGCAGGGTCAGCCCTTCATTGCGCATAAATGCGTCATCACGCGTGGCCTGCCAGTAGGCCACAACGGCCCAGGCAATGTCCGCCACGATGTGGTGTTCGGCCAGGGCGGAGGCCACTTTCTGCCGCATGCCCGTACGGATGTTGATGGCTGCAAACTCCGGCGTCTCCTCTTTGCCGCTTGCGGCGCTCTCCCACGGGAACAGCGCGCCCGGCCAGCCGTTGCGGCGGGCTTTTTCCCGGGCCCCGGCCAGGTTCAGCCAGCGATAGCGCAGCAGACTGCGGGCCACCTGCGGACGGGTGAAAAGATGGAAAGGCAGCAGGAATATTTCGGTGTCCCAGAAGACGTGGCCTTTATACCCCTCGCCGGTCAATCCCTTAGCGGCAATGCTGCTCCGCTCATCATGGGCTGGCGTCATGGTGGTCAGATGCCAGACGGCATAGTCCAGCGCCATCTGATCGTCAGGAGCTGCAGAAGCCACTTCTACCCGGGCGTCACGCCATACGTCTTCCCATGCGCAGGCTGAACTCTCCAGCAGCGAGGCATAACCTCTTGCCGCACAAACCTTGAGATCCGCCAGCACGCTGCGCGCGAAAGATTCCTGCGACAGGGCTTTATCGCTGCGATGGGCCACCCAGACCAACTTATCAAGCGTGACAGTGTCACCCTGCGGTATCGTCAGGGAATAGTGAGCAGAGAGCCGACGATTTTTAGCGGTAAAGCAGCTTTCGCTGTCGGCTGATAGCTGACAAAAAGCCGAGATAACAACGTCAGAGTCCCGGTCCTGTGTTTCATACACACCCTGCATATAGTGCTGGTCGAATACCCTGACAGAAATTTCATCCAGATGCTGACGGCCGGTATTGGTTTGTGTGGCATCAATACCGGTTTTCATCACCACCTGCGAGGCTTCGTCAAGCGGGGTGATCGCAAGCTGCATGGCCACAAGCGGCAGCTGATCGAGAGAGACAAAACGACGACTCTCCAGGCGATAGCGCTTTCCGTTGGGCGAGCGCCAGACAACGCGGCGATGCAACTCGCCGTTGGCAAACGCCAGCTCGCGCTGCCACTCAAGAATGTCCCCGGACAGAAGGGTAAAATTCACCCCGTCCAGCTCAACCTCGATACCGGTGATATCGGGCAAATTGATCAGCTCAGTGGTCTCATTACGTCCCGCCTGGTGATACAAGCCCGCAAGATACATCCCTCGGGTTTGCTGGGTGTAATCTTCTTCATGCGCAGCGCGAATGCCCATGTAGCCGTTACCGCATGCCATAATGGACGCGTACTTATTCAGACTGTGCGGACAAAAGCCCGGATCGGTTAATATAGACACGCTCAGCATAATGTTACGCTTTCTCCTGTTTCTGCCGACTGATAAAGCGCCGCGACAAGCTGCTGAATCACCAGCCCCTGTTCAGCATCTGCAATCATTACGGGCTCTCCCTGCACGTGGCGGACAAAGGCCTCCATGCTGCGTAAATGGCGCTGATCGTCAGCCTCTTTACGCTGAATCAGGGTCTGTAACGCCCCGGCGTCATCCTGATAAATATGTGCCGGGAAAAGCGTCGCCCCCGCTTTTTCACCGCAAAACGCGACATTCATGATCGACTGCTCGCGGATATTCAGCGCGAACGAGGTGTCCAGACGCAAAATGCCGCCGTTGCAGAATTCGATGGTGCCAAACAGGGCATCTTCCACCGTAAACTGAGCAGGATCCCACGCGCCAAACTGGCCGCTGCTTTTCCGGGTTCCCAGCCTCTGGAAACCGTGCGCCGTGACCCTTTTGACCGCCGGGAAACCCAGCACATACATCGCGGCATCCAGCATGTGAATACCAATGTCAATCAGCGGCCCACCGCCCTGCAGCGCTTTATTGGTGAAGACGCCCCAGCCCGGCACGCCGCAGCGCCGCAGCGCCTGCGCCGAGGTGAAGTAGATTTCGCCCAGCGTTCCGTTCATCACGGCCTCGCGCAGCAGTTGCGTATCGAGCGCAAAGCGGTGATGGAAGTCATATGCCAGCACTTTGCCCGCCTTGCGGGCAGCGATCCGCATCTCGTCGGCCTCTTGCGGCGTCATGGCAGGCGGTTTTTCGCACATCACATGACAGCCGGCCTCCAGCGCCGCCATCACATGCTCAAAATGGAATCGGTTTGGCGAACAAACGCTCACCACGTCCGGCTTAACCGCCTCCAGCATGGCGCACGCGTCCTGCCACGCCGACGGTATGGCATGGCGCTCCGCAAAAGCCTGTGCCTGTTCGAGGCGGCTGTCCATGACAGCCACCATCTGAACATCACTGCGCGTGGCGTAATACGAGGCATGCACTTTGTCCGCAACCTGCCCGGCGCCAATGATGGCGACGCGCAGTGGCGACGTTGTTGAAGCACTCATCACGCTCGTCATCCTTAGCATTCGCGTAAATAAGTGAGTGAATCCCGGTAAGCCTGAGCGGGATCCTCAGCGCGCACGCGACACTCGTATACCACATAGCCCTGGTAATTATCCGCACGCAGCTGATTGAACAGGCTGGCAAAATCGAGGCTACCGCTTCCCGGCTGGTAACGGTGATTATCGGCGATATGCACATGGCCAAGCAGATCGCGGTGCTGATGCAGCGCCTCCGTCAGCGAATCTTCTTCAATGTTCATATGATAGAAATCGCCGATGATCTGCACGTGCTTGAGGCCGTTCTCTTCGATATAGCGTCGTGCGTCAGCCAGGGTGTTGATCATATGATCCTGATAGCGGTTCAGCGGCTCCAGGTAGACGGTGGTTCCGGTGCGCGCGGCCACCTCATCCAGCCAGTGCAGCGACGCACTCACCGCTTTGCGGTCGCCTTCCAGGCTGCGTGGAGAGGTCATCGGCGGCAAACGGAAGGTAAACATTCCCCACGCTGCAGGCACGATAATGCCCTTGCCGCCCACTTCGGCCAGGGCTTCCAGAATGCGTTCAATCTGCGCTAAACCGTTCAGACGACGCTCTTCGATAAAGTCACCAATCCAGCCATCATATCCGCCGCAGGCGGTCGTGACCGGCAGGCCGGTGGCCTTAATCGCCGCTTTCACCTCGGCGAGATTTTCCACCAGCAGCTTGCCGTCAATCTCATAGCCATCAAAACCCATTGCCTTGATGTACTCGAATTTTTCCAGGATGTTGGACGGGAAAAAGGCCTGATTTTGTGTTGCGATTTTCATGAGTTGCTTTCCTTAGCTTAAAAAGTGACGCCCATTTTGATGCTCAGTTCCGGATGCTGATCCACATATTTCATGTAGCTTTCAGCGCTGGTGGTGAAGGTCACAACCGGGTCGATCAGATCTTCACAATTCAGATAACCGTTCATCAGCAGTTCCCAGCAGGTCTCTTCGATACGCTTGCGGCTCCAGCGCGGGTAATCCGGGTTTGGCTCACTGCAGGCGCGAGAGAAGACAATCTTCGCGTTGTTGAAATGCGCTTCACGCCCCAGGTTAAAGCCTGCTGAGAACGGTTTAGCGAACGCAACGTAGGAGATGGTGCCGCCGTAGGCGAGGCCGCGCAGCGCGGACTGCAGCGCATCGGCAAAGCCGCTGGTCTCGATGATTACGTCCGCGCCCTGCTTCCCGGTCAGCTTTTTAATTTCCAGACCAACGTCTGTGCCGATTGGGTTCAGGCAGTGGTCCGCACCGTGACGACGGGCGATCTCGCAGCGGTGTTCGATCGGATCAACGCCGATAACAACTGACGCGCCAGCTTTTTTCGCCAGCTGAATCGCAATCTGTCCGATGGCACCCAGGCCGACCACGACAACAAAGTCGCCCACGCGGACGTTGGCATCACGCACGCCGCTCATGGCAAACTGTGCCGGATCGTAGCAGACGGCGTTCTTCCACGAGGCGCCCTGCGGCATTTTGCGCAGCTTGTAGTTGTTGACGGCATTCACGATAACCGTCTCCTGCAGCGGACCGTAGCAGCAAACGCGATCGCCAGTCTGGTATTCCGTGACGTCCGCACCGCATTCAATAATGTCGCCAACAATCATGTTGCCCAGCTGGAACTTACCGAACTCGATTCCGCGCGCTGCGCCCTCTTCACGCGGCGTGAACATCTGCCACTCCGCGTTGAACTCTTCATCGATAAACGGGCTTGCGGCGCGGAAATCGACCACTTCAGTGCCGTGCTTCGGGGCACCAAAGCGGGCACGAATTTTCACTTCATGTGCTTCCACAGCACGATCTTCATATTCCACCAGCGCCGCCACGCGTGGCGCTGTCGCAACTAATTTTTTCATGATTGACTCCTTGTTAAAATTGGCCGCCTCAGCCCTTCACGCCACCGGCGGTCAAACCACTTTTAATAAAACGTTCAGACAGGGCGTACATGATGACCACCGGAAGGGCCGTCACCAGCGACGCCGCCATCATGCGACCCCAGATATAATCGGGTGTGCTAAAGAGCGTGTTCAGCCCGACAGGCAAGGTGAAGTTGCTGGCGCTGGACAGGAAAATGGACGCAAACAGATAGTCGTTCCACGCCACCATGAAGCAGTAGACAAACACCGATACGAGCCCGGATATCGCCAGCGGTACGGTAATACGGAAGATGATTTGCAGGCGGTTAAGGCCGTCCATCATCGCGGCCTCTTCTATTTCGTCCGGAATGGTGTCGAAGTAGCTGCGCAGCATGAACACCGCCGTCGGTAACGTCTGCGTCACCATGGTGATAATCAGCGCCAGCTCGGTGTCGTAGATCCCCAGCGCGGTGATGATTTTGAACAACGGCACCACCAGCAAGATGCCGGAGAACATGTAGACGGTGTAAAAACTCGCGTTGATCGTCGTGCGGCCCTTAAAGCGCAGCTTGGACAAGGCGTAAGCGCCCAGCGTACCGAGAAACACGGCAATCACCGATGAGGTCAGCGACACCACCATGCTGTTTCTGAAGTAATCCACAAACGGGAAGATCAGCGGGTTAAAGATGTCGATGTAATGCTGCAGCGTCCACGCCTGCGGCAGAATGGTTGGGTGGAGCGAGATCGCCTCTTTGGCGCTCTTGAATGACGTCATCAGCATCACGAAGAACGGGAAGAGCGTGATGATCAGAAATACCGCCAGCCCGAGATAAAAACCAATACGGCTCAGTACGCGTTTATTTGTTGCCATTGAGGTTCACCCTTTTTCTGGTCAGCAGAATCACAGCGAAGATGATCACGAACAGCACCACAGAAATGGCCGCTGCTTTACCCAAGTCATTGAAAGCGAAAGCGGTTTTGTAAAGATAGACGCCCAGAATATCGACCTTCGTGGTCAGCAGGTAGACGTCAGCAAACATGTAGAACATCCAGATGGTGCGAAGCGTGACCACCGTGGCCAGCACCGGCATAATCGCGGGCAGCGTGACGATCCGAAAACGTTGCCAGGCATTCGCGCCGTCCATTTCCGCCGCTTCATACAGGGATTTATCAATGGTCTGTAAAATCGCCAGGAACGAGATAAACGCGTACGGGAAGTAACGCCAGATCGCGAACAGCACCACCAGTACGAAGCTGCTGTTCGGGTTGTCGAACCACAGCGGCGCCTGGTCATACAGGTGCAACAGGTCTACGCCCAGATAGTTCACAATGCCGTAGCCGTTGTTGAACATGTATTTCCAGGCAAACACCAGCGAAATAGACGGCGTGACGTAGGATAAAATCACCAGAGAACGTGCCGTCTTACGCAGGCGAAACTCGCGATTAAAGAAGATGGCCACGGCCAGCCCCAGCACCGTGCTGCCAATCACCACCAGCGCGGTGTACCAGAAGGTCATCCACAGCGAGTGCCAGAAAGCGGCATCGCCGAGGATGCGAATGTAATTGTCCAGGCCGACAAACACGGCGCTAATGCGCGGATTGAGCGGCAAGCGTAAAAAGCTGATTTCAATATTGGAAATCATTGGCCAGGCCACCAGGCCCCCCAGCAGAATCAGGCTGGGGGCCAACAGCAGCATGGCGAAAGGCATATCTGAACGACCAGAAAACAACGTCTTCATAATTTCCTTCCGCAGAGCGCTCCTATCGTTGTGTAATGAGATCAGTCAGTCGCTTCTGGCTGCTGCTTAACGTTGTGTTAAGGTCCTTCTGCCCCACCGTGACGTTATGCACCATGGAGCTGATAATGCCGGAGCCCGTCACGTCGCCCATGCGGGTGAAGTTTTTATCCCCAACCGCGCCAAACACCTGCACGTTCGGGAACTGTGCAATCAGCTCATAAGGCAACTGCCCAAACGCTTTAATCACGTCGTTGTTTTTCCAGGTATCCGTGCCCACCACCCCTTTGTTTACCGGCAGCGCCGCGCCCGGCGACATCATGACCCAGTCCGTCGCGTTTTGAGCCTGTTCCATCCAGGTAACAAACTTCTCGGCCGCTTTGGTCTCCTCTTCGGTTTGTCCGGTGGTGATCGTCAGCGAGGTGATCATGCCGTACACCGCCGATGAGTTTTCAGTCGGGACAACGAAGCCCAGGTTGGCAGGGTTTCCGTCCTTGTAGACGGCGGGCAGGATGTAGGTGGAGTAAACCGCCATCGGCGCAGAACCGTTCATGAAGGCGTCTTTGATCTCCATAACATCGTTCGAACCCGGCATGGTGGTCGCAGCCAGCGCTTTATAAAACGCCAGCGCTTTGGCCATTTCCGGGGTATCGATGTCGACATTCCCTTTTGCATCAAACACGTTCGCGCCACCGGAAAGGGCAAACTGAGAGAACGACTGTTCGGTCATCACGCTTTCCGCAGTCGGTAACGCGATGCCGTAATGTTTTTTAGCCGGGTCGTTCAGGCGCTGGCTGGCTTGCAGAAGCTGTTCCCAGTTATGCGGCTCCTCAATGCCCGCCGCGGCCAGCACATCTTTGTGGTACCACACGCCGGAGAGCCAGGCGCTGATCGGCACGCCCGTCCAGGCTGCGCCGTCTTCCGTGCGGACAACGCGCAAGATGCCGTCATAGAAGGTGTTTTCCCCCACCGCCTTAATTGCTTCAGCGATTGCGTCACGATCCAGAAGCTGTTCTTTATCCATCACTTTTGCATAGTCATGGCTGACCTCAATCACTTCAGGCAGCGCGCCGGTTCGCGCCAGCGTAATCACCTTAGTGTTGTAGGCATCCTCTTCTACCGGTACCTGTTTTATCGTGATGCCCGGGTTCTCTTTCTCGAATTTTTCGATCAGTTTCGTAATAACGGCCTGACGCTCCTGCTCTACCGACGAGTGCATAAACTCAATGGTGACAGAGGACGCTTTGTCATCCTTACAGCCTGATAACAGGGCGCACGAAACCAGTGCTGATATCAGCACAATTCTGGGTATTTTCATGTTTAAGGTCCTTTTTAGTTTTCTTTAATCCACAATACCTGCCATGGATTTAGGATCAGAGTCGTGTCGGTAATATCTTTTCCGCTAATCAATTCCCTTCCCGAGTGAATATCGGACTCAACCGTTTGAGAATTATCACTGAAATTAAACAACGCTGTTATTTTCTCACCACAATCCGCCACGCGGACAATTTTTAAAACATGCTTCCCTGACGCACTGAAATAAGCCTCACTGTCAGGATGGAATGCTTTTTCCGCCCGGCGCAATACGATTAACTGACTTAACGCACTGTAAACCTGATAACGGAGACTATTTTTATCTTCAAGCGCGCAATCAATTTGACCCGCGGCATATTTTTCACGATTTATCGCACGGTTATATCCAAGACGCTCTACGCCATCATAATCATTACGGGAGCCGAGAATACTTTGAATATAAACCGCAGGCACGCCGGGTAAGCTTAACAGGACAGCGTGGGCCAGAATAAACCGGGCAATGCGTTCGCTATCATGACTTTCTCGCGTACTTAAGGCATCCAGATAGGTCACGTTAATTTCATACGGGCTTCGTGTGCCATCCGGGTTATTTTTCCAGTTAACCAACGCACCTTCGGTCTGGAGCTTTTCTACAAGCGAAAGGATCTCCGACTCCGGTAAAATTCCGCGCAATGGGTTAAGACCAATGCCGTCATGCGAGGCCAGGAAGTTGAACCAGGTGGTTTTTGTGGAAGGCAACGCCAGCGACGCAGCCCACTGGCTCAGCGTGCTGACATCCTGGCTGTGCACCGCATGCAGCACCAGCGGAGGCAACGAGAACTGATAAACCATCTGCGCTTCATTTTCGCCGTTACCGAAGTAAGAGACGTTATCTTTATGCGGAACGTTCGTCTCGGTGATAATTACCGTGCCGGGGGCAACCGCCTCGGTAATGGCGCGGAAAAGCTGGATGAGCTGGTGGGTTTGCTCAAGGTGAATGCAGCTCGTTCCCGGTATTTTCCACATGAACCCTACGGCATCCAGTCGAATATACCGCGCCCCTTCAATAAGGTAATGCAGCAGCACGTCGACCATCGCAATCAGTACCTGCGGAGAGGCGAAGTTGAGATCGATCTGGTCTTCACTGAAGGTGGTCCACAGGTGTCGTACGCTGCCATCATGAAGTGTGAAAGGCGTAAGAAGCGGTAAGGCACGCGGACGCGTCACCGCGGATAAATCTGTCTCAGGATCGACAGAAATGAAGAAATCATCATATCCCGGCATTTGCTTCAGATAATTAGCAAACCAGGCACTTTTGGCCGACATATGATTGCAGACGAAATCAAACATCAAACTGGTTGACTGTTTTAATTCAGCAACGTCTCGCCATGTTCCCGTTTCAGGCGCAACTTCATGATAATCAATAACAGAAAAGCCATCGTCCGAAGACCACGGATAAAAAGGCAAAAGATGGACATGAGAAAAAGAATGCGAAAGCCATTTGTTATAAAAACGTGTAAAAACAGGGAGTGCTTTCTCCCCTTTCGCGGAAAACTGATCGGCATAGGTTATCAGAACGATATCTTTTTCATCCCAGCCCATTTTACGCCTTTCCGTAATAACAGAGGCGGCCTTTTCAATATTTTCCAGCAGCATATGAAGATGTGCTTCAGAAAACGTTTTTCCATAAACAAGATTAATGAGTGCTTTAATTTTTTCGTTCACTTGATTTTCCATGGTAGCGGTCCCACGGAATGGCAATCTACTCCCATGAAAAATATCTGTCAACGGACCGGGCAGGAGAAAAATGCGATTGCAAAGCAGCTCAGCGCAATATTGTGAGCTGCCGCAAAGAAAGCAGGTGAAATGAGGAAGTGCGGGTAATCATCGCCAGCCCCTCTCCTGGAAGAGAAAGGGCTGCTGCGAGCGGAAACTACTGGGATAAGTAGCGGCGTGACAGCCGTTTCGCCACCTTTTGCAACAGCGGTTCGAGCGCCACGGCCAGTACCATTCTGAGCGGCTTGCGGGCAACCGATTTAATCGCCCACCCCGCTACCCCAGCCGGACCGTAACGTAACGCGGTCATCAGGACCAGCTTACCTGCGATTTTCAGGCCGGGTTTTACCTTCTGACCGGCCTGTTGCCAGTGTTGTTTCATCTCTTTTCTCTCTTAAAGCTGACGGAAACGACTTCTCAGCGTAAAGGTATCGGATGTGACATAACGTTCCATTTCCCGTAACCGCTTCTCACCGGCGGCGAGTTGCGCATCCACAGCATTGAGGAGATCGCTGCTGGTGGGAGCCCCTTCCGCCGCCAGTTCTCCCTCCGGCATTGGGTCAAGCACAAACGACAACACGATGTACGCGACCAGGGTAATAAATGCCAGACCGAAGAAGATCGACAGCACCGTCACCACGCGTACCAGCTTAACCGGGACGTCAAGATAGTGAGCCAGCCCGGCGCAGACGCCGCGCACCATGCCCTGCTGTGGAATTCGCCACAGCTTTTTGTTCAGATTCAGTCCAGACATTAACGGTCCCTCCAGTTTGGATGTTCAGCATCCAGGATGGCTTCCAGCGCCTGAATGCGTTCACGCATTTTGTTCGCCTCATCGGAGAGCTGTATCAGACGCTGTTGTTCACTCTGGGAAAGTTCGCCCCGTGAGGAACGGTTGCTGTAGTGCAGCCATAACCAAATCGGCAAAACGAACAGCACGAAAATCGTCAGGGGAATAGCCAGAAAAAGCGCGCTCATGTGTACTCCTTGTCTTACGATGCGGCACGTTCAGGTGCCGCAGGCATTATTATTGGTTGTCTTGCTTCATTTTGGCTTTCAGTGCCGCCAGCTGCTCGCTGATTTCATCATCGGCCTTGAGATCAGCGAACTGCTGATCCAGGGACTTTTGCTTACCGATGCCGTAGCTTTCGGCTTCCGCTTCCATCTGGTCGATACGACGCTCAAACGATTCAAAACGGGCCATCGCTTCATCCAGCTTACCGCTGTCAAGCTGACGACGCACGTCGCGGGAGGAGCTTGCCGCCTGGTGACGCAGAGTCAGCGCCTGCTGACGCGCGCGGGTTTCGCTCAGCTTGTTTTCCAGCTCGCCAATCTCTTTCTTCATGCGGGTGAGCGTGTCATCCACCAGGGTCACTTCATGCTCGAGCGTAGCGACCAACTCTGCCAGCTTCTGTTTTTCGATCAGCGCCGCACGGGCCAGATCCTCTTTGTCTTTGCGCAGCGCGAGTTCAGCTTTTTCCTGCCATTCGTTCAGCTGAGCGGTGGCCTGTTCAATACGACGCGTAAGCTGTTTTTTCTCAGCCAGCGCGCGGGCGGAGGTAGAGCGGACTTCAACCAGCGTGTCTTCCATCTCCTGAATCATCAGACGCACCAGCTTCTGCGGATCTTCCGCTTTCTCCAGCAGTGAGTTGATGTTGGCGTTCACGATGTCGGCAAAACGAGAAAAAATACCCATAATTGACTCCTCATAGTTCTGTTATCGGGCAATGCCCTGCTGTATGGATAATACAATTCCCGTGCCAATTTTTTATCTTATTGATTTAACAAGAGCTGATTGATTTTTATGCAGCAAAGAACTATTCTTACCTGGTGAATATCGCTAAGGAGTGGTTAATTTCATCATGCCCGGATACAAAGACAATTTACTCGGCGAAGCAAACAGTTTTCTGGAAGTGCTGGAACAGGTGTCTCGCCTGGCGCCGCTCAATAAACCGGTGCTGATTATTGGCGAGCGCGGTACGGGTAAGGAACTCATCGCCAACCGTCTGCACTACTTATCCGGGCGCTGGGACGGCCCCTTCATTTCCCTTAACTGCGCGGCGCTGAATGAAAACCTGCTCGACACCGAGCTCTTCGGCCATGAAGCGGGCGCGTTTACCGGCGCCCAGAAACGCCATCCCGGACGCTTTGAGCGCGCCGACGGCGGTACGCTGTTTCTTGATGAGCTGGCCACCGCGCCCATGCTGGTGCAGGAGAAACTGCTGCGCGTGATTGAGTACGGCGAGCTGGAGCGCGTCGGCGGTAGCCAGCCGCTCCAGGTAAACGTGCGCCTGGTGTGCGCCACGAATGCCAACCTGCCGGAGAGGGTGGCGGAGGAAACATTCCGTGCCGACCTGCTCGACCGCCTGGCCTTTGACGTCGTGCAGCTTCCTCCGCTGCGCGAGCGAAGAAGCGACATTATGCTGCTGGCAGACCAGTTTGCGATTCAGATGTGCCGCGAGCTCGGACTGCCGCTGTTCCCCGGCTTCAGCGATTATGCTCGGGAGACGCTGCTCGCGTACCACTGGCCGGGCAATATCCGCGAGTTGAAAAACGTCGTGGAGCGTTCCGTCTATCGCCACGGCAGCAGCGAGACGGAGCTGGACAACATTATTATCGATCCTTTTCAGCGCAGCGCGCCGCCGTCCGCACCAACGTCTCGAGGCGACGCCCCTGCTCTTCCCCTTGATCTGCGCCAGTTCCAGCACGACCAGGAGAAACAGCTGCTGGAGCAAAGCCTAAAGATGGCGAAATACAACCAGAAACGGGCGGCTGAACTGCTGGGTTTGACCTACCATCAGTTAAGGGCATTGCTCAAAAAGCATCAAATGCGATGACAGTGTCTATCACTTTAAAATTCACTTATTTTATGAAAAAAAAGCAATAGATGAATCAAGAAGAATAAGGATATTATTAAGATGGCTATTTTAGATTTTTTGATTTCTCTCGCATTCTGCTTAGGCGGTATTTTCTACATCTGGCATACAAGTAAAGCTCTGAGGACAGGAGTTTTTATTGGCTGGCTCAACGGAACCTATGAGAAGTATTATGTTTATTGCTCTAAACACCCCTGGAAATTCTATTTTAACCTTTTAACCATGGCGAGCGGTGGTTCGTTACTTTTAGCTGTCGGCATCATTTCACTTGATCAAAAAAACTTTATTTTCAAGACACTAAGCTCACTATTCCAGTGATGCGCTTGCTTCTGGGCACTCTTATTATTCATTATGTAGCTATCTCAGGACACTCTTTTGAATTAGTGAATTGCCTCATGGCTTATTATTTTACCGCCGTGAGCATTGACTTTTTTGACCACACGAATAGAGTCTGTGTAGAAAAAAGACGAAGCGTCATCCCACTGGCAGAATTCAATTTCACGCTTTAAGAATTCGTCATAATAGACAACCCCAACCCTGCAACGGCAATGTTTTCCGCATGAAGGTCCTGGGTAGTTCATCCTGAAAGGGTAAGTTCCGCTAACTGTTTGCGTTGCACTTGAAACGATGATTGCTTCAGTGCTTTCCCAGAGTGTGAAAGATACGACACCCACTACAAACACAAAACAAGCCAGGAAAACTTAACGCGCTCCAGTTTACTCTCTTTGCTTTTGACGCGTGACGAAACGCGCCATGATACAAAGGCACCTATAGCGACTGAAATCAAGATAATTCACCAATAAACAGAACCTGGTTCTATCAAGTACGCATCGCTTGTATAGATGTCAAGCCGACACATCCCGTAAAACCATAATCCCAGGCAAAAGTATGCAAACACTTCGCGTTTGGCGGGTAGTCTGAATGCCATAATTTGTTTTACTTTAGTAAAAAAAACATAATATATCAGACACATATTACAATTAAAATGATATCGCACCTGGAATGTACCCTGCATTCCTGTCATTTTACCCAGCGAAGACGTAACTATACCGACCGACTTTGCGAAACCCTGTCTGCCGGGTTAAATCCTTCGTTTATAGCGAGTCAGATACGCCACGAAAATGCTAAGATAGTCCATGAGGTATATTCAAAGTGGATTGCAGGTATGAACGTGCATCGGGTTGTGACGCTGAGTGACCGACTGCAAACGTTACTGCCCCCATTATGCCCTCAGGCTTAAACGATACTGGATAATGTCGTTTAAAATTAGTAGGATAGCCACTTCATATTTAATACCTTAAAAATTATGCGTCTGGTTTTATCGTCCTTTTTTGCACTTGGTCTGTTTAGCAGCCAGGCCTTTGCCGCGCCCGGGCAAACGCCGCAGCCTGACATTCGTGACAGCGGCTTCGTCTATTGCGTAAGCGGCCAGGTGGATACCTTCAACCCGCAAAAAGCGGGCAGCGGCCTGATTGTGGATACCCTTGCCGCGCAGCTTTACGATCGTCTGCTGGATGTAGACCCGTACACTTACCGTCTCGTGCCCGAGCTTGCGGAAAGCTGGGAAGTGCTGGATAACGGCGCAACCTACCGTTTTCACCTGCGCGATGATGTCGCGTTTCAGCGTACGCCGTGGTTTACCCCCTCGCGCAAGCTGAATGCGGATGACGTGGTCTTCACCTTCCAGCGTATCTTCAACCGCAATCACCCGTGGCATAACGTTAACGGCAGCAATTTCCCCTATTTCGACAGCCTGCAGTTTGCCGACACCGTGAAAAGCGTGCGCAAGCTGGACAACCGCACGGTTGAATTCACGCTGACGCGCCCGGATGCCTCATTCCTGTGGCATCTGGCAACCCACTATGCGTCCGTCATGTCGGCCGAATACGCGGCGAAGCTGACGAAAAAAGATCGTCAGGAACTGCTCGATCGCCAGCCGGTCGGCACCGGTCCGTTCCAGCTGGCCGAATACCGCGCCGGGCAATATATTCGTCTGCAGCGCCACGAACATTTCTGGCGCGGCACGCCGCTGATGCCGCAGGTGGTGGTCGATCTGGGTTCCGGCGGAACGGGGCGACTGTCGAAGCTGCTCACCGGAGAATGCGACGTACTCGCCTGGCCTGCCGCCAGCCAGCTCACGATTTTGCGCGACGATCCGCGCCTGCGTCTGACGCTACGCCCGGGGATGAACATCGCGTATCTGGCCTTTAACACCGATAAGCCGCCGTTGAATAACCCTGCCGTTCGTCACGCCCTTGCGTTGGCTATCAACAACCAGCGCCTGATGCAGTCGATTTATTACGGTACGGCGGAAACCGCCGCCTCAATTTTACCGCGCGCCTCGTGGGCCTACGACGGTGAGGCTAAAATTACGGAATACAATCCGGCAAAAGCGCGTGAACAGCTGAAAGCGCTGGGCGCAGAAAACCTTACGCTGCAGCTTTGGGTGCCCACCAGCTCCCAGGCGTGGAACCCGAGCCCGCTCAAGACCGCCGAACTGCTGCAGGCGGATATGGCGCAGGTGGGCGTAAAAGTGATCATCGTACCGGTTGAAGGCCGTTTCCAGGAGGCGCGCCTGATGGACATGAATCATGATTTAACCCTCACCGGCTGGGCGACCGACAGTAACGATCCGGACAGCTTCTTCCGGCCGCTGCTGAGCTGTGCGGCGATAAACTCACAGACCAACTACGCCCACTGGTGTAACCGGGAGTTTGACGCCGTGCTGCAAAAAGCGCTGGCTTCCCAACAGCTGGCCTCGCGCATCGACGCCTATGACGAAGCGCAGAAAATCCTTGCCCAGGAACTCCCGGTGCTGCCGCTGGCCTCTTCCCTGCGCCTTCAGGCGTATCGCTATGATATTAAAGGCCTGGTGCTGAGCCCGTTTGGCAACGCCTCGTTCGCCGGCGTGTCGCGTGAAAAAGAACAAGAGGTGAAAAAACCATGATTATTTTTACCTTGCGTCGGCTCCTGTTGCTGCTGGTGACGCTCTTTTTCCTGAACTTTGTCGGGTTTAGCCTGAGCTATTTCACGCCCCACGCCCCGCTCCAGGGATCGTCGCTGTGGGATGCCTGGCTCTTCTGGTTTAACGGGCTGCTGCACTGGGATTTCGGCGTATCCAGCATTAACGGGCAGCTGATTTCCGAGCAGTTGAAAGAGGTTTTCCCGGCCACGATGGAGCTGTGCATTCTGGCCTTCGGGTTTGCCCTGATGGTCGGGATCCCCGTGGGCATGCTGGCCGGGATATATCGCAACAAATGGCAGGATAAGTTTATCAGCGCCCTCGCCCTGCTTGGCTTCTCCATCCCGGTCTTCTGGCTGGCGCTTCTGCTGACGCTTTTCTTCTCGCTGACGATGGGCTGGCTACCGGTTTCTGGCCGTTTTGACCTGCTCTACACGGTTAAATCGGTGACGGGCTTTGCCATCATCGATGCGTGGCTGTCTGATTCGGTGTGGCGTCACGAGATGATCGTCAGCGCCCTGCGCCATATGGTGCTGCCGGTGCTGACGCTGGCGGTTGCGCCAACAACCGAAGTGATCCGCCTGATGCGCCTGAGCACCATCGAGGTCTTTGACCAGAACTATGTCAAAGCCGCCGCCACGCGCGGACTGTCGCGCCTGACCATACTGCGCCGCAACGTCCTGCACAACGCCCTGCCGCCGGTTATTCCGCGTCTGGGATTACAGTTTTCCACCATGCTGACGCTGGCCATGATCACCGAGATGGTCTTTAGCTGGCCGGGCCTCGGGCGGTGGCTGATTAACGCTATCCGCCAGCAGGACTACGCCGCGATTTCCGCAGGGGTGATGGTGATTGGTTCGCTGGTGATTATTGTTAACGTGTTGTCCGATATTCTGGGTGCCATGGCTAACCCGTTGAAGCATAAGGAATGGTATGCCCTACGATAACGTATACAGTGAAAAGCGCACGCCCGGTGTGCTGCGTACCGTGTGGCGTAAATTCTATGGTGATACCACGGCAATGATCGGCCTTTATGGCTGCGCCGGTCTGGTGTTGCTCTGTGTCTTTGGCTCCTGGTTTGCGCCGTACGGCATTGACCAGCAGTTCCTTGGCTATCAACTGCTGCCGCCGTCCTGGTCGCGCTACGGAGAGGTCTCCTTCTTCCTGGGAACGGACGACCTCGGACGTGACGTGTTGAGCCGCCTGCTGAGCGGTGCGGCCCCGACGGTGGGCGGCGCGTTTGTGGTGACGCTCGCGGCCACGATCTGCGGGCTGGCGCTGGGTATTTTTGCGGGATCCACGCATGGCCTGCGCTCGGCGGTGCTTAACCACATTCTGGATACGTTGCTGTCGATTCCGTCTCTGCTGCTGGCGATCGTTGTAGTTGCCTTTGCCGGTCCGCACCTGTCGCATGCCATGTTCGCCGTCTGGCTGGCTATCCTGCCCCGCATCGTGCGCTCGGTTTACAGCATGGTGCATGACGAGCTGGAAAAAGAGTATGTCGTCGCTGCGCGTCTGGACGGCGCGACCACCTTCAACATCCTGTGGTTTGCCGTGCTGCCTAACATCGCGTCCGGGCTGGTCACCGAGATCACCCGCGCCCTGTCGATGGCGATTCTGGACATCGCGGCGCTCGGCTTTCTCGACCTCGGCGCGCAGCTGCCGTCGCCCGAATGGGGTGCGATGCTCGGTGACGCGCTGGAGTTAATTTACGTGGCGCCGTGGACGGTTATGCTGCCGGGTGCGGCCATCATGGTGAGCGTGCTGCTGATCAACCTGCTGGGCGACGGTATTCGCCGTGCAATTAACGCGGGGGTGCAATAATGCCGCTTCTTGATATTCGCAACCTCACCATTGAATTCAAAACCGGTGAAGGCTGGGTTAAAGCCGTCGATCGCATCAGCATCACCCTCGCGGAGGGTGAAATTCGCGGGCTGGTGGGGGAATCCGGCTCAGGCAAAAGCCTGATCGCCAAAGCCATCTGCGGCGTGGCGAAAGATAACTGGCGCGTCACCGCAGACCGTATGCGGTTTGATGATATCGACCTGCTGCGCCTCTCTCCCCGCGAGCGGCGTAAGCTGGTCGGGCATAACGTCTCGATGATTTTCCAGGAGCCGCAGTCCTGTCTCGACCCGTCCGAGCGCGTGGGCAAACAGCTGATGCAGAACATCCCCGGCTGGACCTATAAAGGCCGCTGGTGGCAGCGCGTGGGCTGGCGCAAGCGTCGCGCCATTGAGCTTTTACACCGCGTCGGGATTAAAGATCACAAAGATGCGATGCGCAGCTTCCCGTACGAGCTGACCGACGGTGAATGTCAGAAAGTGATGATTGCCATCGCGCTGGCCAATCAGCCGCGTTTGCTGATTGCGGATGAACCGACGAACGCGATGGAGCCCACCACGCAGGCGCAAATTTTCCGCCTGCTGTCGCGTCTTAACCAGAACAACAACACCACCATTTTGCTGATCAGCCATGACCTGCAAATGCTCAGCAAATGGGCGGATAAGATTGACGTGATGTACTGCGGACAAACGGTCGAAACCGCGCCGAGTGAAGACCTGATCACCGCGCCGCACCATCCGTATACGCAGGCGCTAATCCGCGCTATTCCCGATTTTGGCAGCGCCATGCCGCATAAGAGCCGCCTGAATACCCTGCCCGGGGCGATTCCGCTGCTGGAATCGTTGCCGATAGGCTGTCGTCTGGGGCCGCGTTGCCCGTATGCGCAGCGTAAATGTATCGAGACGCCACGCCTGACCGGGGCCAAAAATCATCTTTACGCCTGTCATTTCCCGCTGAACATGGAGAGAGAGTGAAATGGTCGAAACCTTGCTGGAAGTCCGCAACCTGAGTAAGACCTTTCGCTACCGCACGGGGCTGTTTCATCGTCAAACTGTCGACGCGGTAAAACCGCTCAGCTTTACCCTGCGTGAAAAACAGACCCTGGCAATCATCGGCGAGAACGGTTCCGGGAAATCCACCCTGGCGAAAATGCTCGCCGGCATGGTTGAACCTACGGCTGGGGAAGTATTGATTGACGATCACCCTCTGACGTTCGGGGATTACTCTTTCCGCAGCCAGCGCATCCGCATGATCTTTCAGGATCCGTCGACCTCGCTCAACCCACGCCAGCGCATTTCGCAGATCCTCGATTTTCCGCTGCGTCTGAACACTGACCTGGAGCCCGAGGCGCGCCGCAAGCGTATCTTCGAAACACTGCGCATGGTTGGGCTATTACCGGACCACGAAAGCTACTACCCGCACATGCTGGCTCCCGGCCAGAAACAGCGTCTGGGTCTGGCGCGTGCGTTAATTTTGCGCCCGAAAGTGATCATTGCTGACGAAGCGCTTGCCTCGCTGGATATGTCGATGCGTTCACAGCTGATTAACCTGATGCTGGAATTACAGGAAAAACAGGGCATCTCGTATATCTACGTCACCCAGCATCTGGGGATGATGAAGCACATCAGCGATCAGGTGATGGTTATGCACCAGGGTGAAGTGGTCGAACGCGGCAGCACGGCGGATGTGATGGCCTCCCCGCTTCACGAGCTGACAAAACGGCTGATAGCCGGGCATTTCGGTGAAGCATTGACGGCCGATGCGTGGCGCAAAGATCGGTAAACAAACGTTGCACCGCATAATAAGGATTAAATAGCCTTAACACGCTGTTTAATCCTTAACTTTTTCATCTCCATTGCTGCTCCATATTCTCAGCAAAATACATCAACAGTTCTTCTCCAGAATATCCGGACATTACGAAGGAGAAGAAATGAACAACGCCACTTACGTTCTCAAATATACCGAGTACCTCATCAGAAAATGTCGTTCATTTTTAATGACGGACCTGAACTTTCATACTGTGAGGCTCAAGAAAAAATCGGGGAAGCACCCTGACATTAAATCCCCCACGACGTTGAGTGAAAAAATATGTCATCGTCTGGTCTATGACCACAATAACGTCTATACCCTGCTTGCCGATAAACTCGCCGTTCGGGAATACGTAATCTCCAGAACAACGCGTGCGAAAACGGTGCCATTACTCGGCGTCTACAGTAAGGTGTCCCAGATTGATTTTTCGACGCTCCCTGAAAAATTTGTCCTTAAGTGCAACCATGACAGTGGCAGCACAATAATATGTACGAACAAAGCGCAATTTAACGTCAGGGAGGCGTGTAAAAAACTCAGTCTCGCGTTAAAGAAAAATATGTACTACATCACGCGCGAATGGCAGTACAAAAACATTACGCCAAAAATACTTTGCGAACCGTTTGTCGATCTCTTCGATGATGCAAACAGGAACACAGCGCCCGAAATGCTGAGGAACCATTGCTTTCATGGCGTTGCCCACTATGTTGAAGCGGATTTTACGGATGACAGCGGCAAAGGTTTCATCAACGTTTACGACAGGTACTGGAACTTACAACCCTTTCAGATGGAATATCCGAATACACCGTTGGCGCCAGGCGAACCGGCCATGTTCCGGCAAGCGTTGCTGGCATCCCAGGAGCTGGCGGATGGTATTGACTACTGCCGCGTTGACCTCATGCTAAAAAAAGATGAAATCTATTTCAGTGAAATAACCTTAAGCCCGAGACGCGGTAAACTGTCGATTACCCCGCTGGAATGGGATGCTAAGCTAGGAAAAATATGGCATTTACCGCCGGCAGGCACATTTGACCTGCCGCTGACGCTCACGAGTCGGGCCAGGTGAGTTTAAATATCGAGTGGTTTTGCGTTGATAAGGTATAGGTAACATCGCCACCATGCGCCAGCATGATGGCTTTTACCACCGACAAGCCCAAACCACAGCCTTCCGGGTTCAACTGTCTGGCGCCGTTATCGCGCTGAAAGGGCTGAAACAGGAAGTCATGAAACTCCCTGGGGATACCAGGTCCCCCATCCTGAATCAGGATAAAATTGCCTTTATCCGAAACACCATTTTTAACCGTGAGCTTGCGCGAAGTTGAATAGTGTAAGGCATTGTCAAATAAAACGGTCAGACACTGATTGATGCGTAAGGGATCGAATACGCACTGCTGCTCCCTCAGTTCAGTATGGACGGTAAATGCCTTACGGTTGAACTCGGGCATGAAGGTATCGAGCGCGTCCTGTATTGTCCCTTTCAGATCCGTTCTGGCCTGGTATAACGAGTATCCTGCCCCGCCATCTGAACTGATAACCCGGAGATCTTCAATCAGACGGGTTAATCCTTCCGTCTGTTTGAGGAGGTTAGTAAACAGCACCGGGTCCGGGGTAAACACCCCGTCAACCAGCCCCTGAAGCCTTCCGCGTAAAATGGTGACCGGGGTTCTGAGTTCATGCGCAATCGCAGCATTCCAGGATTTCCGCTGGATATCCAGCGTTTGCAGCTTTTCTGCCATTTCATTGAAATCCGTAACCAGGTGATTGATCTCTCCCAGCCGGGAACTGGCACAGAATGCCCTGGCGTCCAGATCGCCCTGAGAAATTTTTTTCAGGCTGGACGCGACCGCGTTTAGCGGGGTGAGTATTCGCGATGAAAGTTTGATCGTAAAGAATACGGCAATGATCAGGCTGATCGTTGTCGCGGTCCCAATCCATACCCAGTCCCACATCGTCATCTGCTCGTCATCGCCCGCAGCAGGGCCGCCGGGAAGATGATCCAGAATAAAGGAGTAAAAAAACCAGGAGCCCAGTATGGCGATGGCAATTATCGTAAACGTCAGCAATAGCATATACGTTAAGATCTGACGACTCAGGACAGACTCTTTATTCATTTCTTTTCCCCAAGCCGGTAACCCATGCCCCTGATGCTCTCGGGAACGCCATAAAGACCGGCCAGCTCCAGTTTTTTTCTCAGCTTGCTCATATGGCTGTCGACGGTTCTGTCGAGCGTATCGCCTTCCGGCAAACACGCGTTGAGCAACTCTTCACGGGAACAGACCTTGCGCGGATACCGCACCAGGTAAGAAAGCAATTTAAATTCGGTCGTCGTTAAGACCGGGGAGATAACCTCGGGCCCCGCAGTAACCTCCACGTAGAAATCATCCGGATAGACCGTAATGAATGGCGTTCTGAGCGGCATGGCCCCCGCCTGCTGAAGCGCAGGCTTTGTTCTACGCAGCACCGCCTCAACCCGTGCGACAACTTCCGAAGGGTTGAAGGGTTTGATGACGTAATCATCCGCGCCGAGCCTCAGACCCATAAGTTTATCGACGTCCTGATCGAGAGCGGAAACCATAATGACGGGGACAGCGCTTTCATGGCGAAGCGTGGTAAGCACGCTCCAGCCGTCACACACGGGCAGGTGAATGTCCAGCAAGATGAGATCCGGTTTATGGAGGCGATTGAGCGTTATCGCCTGCTCGCCCTGCCTGGCCCTGAGCGTTTTCATTCCCGAACGCTCTAAGTAGCTCATCAGTATATCGGCGATTTCGTCTTCATCTTCAACAACAAGGATCAGCGTATTTTTGTTCATATTATCTCCGCGGGTGAAATCCCTTTAAGCACGCTATCAGATATCTTGAGCACAATAAGACACAGCCTCCGGGAAAAAGTGCCGTAGTCACGAAAATTTCCCGGTTGATTTAAATGCCCGGTTATTTCTCCACACAGCCTACACATTCAGTCAATAAAGACTCGACAATGTCCGTTCAAAATCGCTAATGAGGCATAACGCGTTGTGCATTGCGGGCTGCAAATTACCACTGTTTCTTAAAGTTTTTATGAAGTTGGCTGAAATAATGAACATGGAACTTTCTAAATATTTTTCTCCTAAAAAACTGGGTATATATTTCCTGTTTCTGCTGCTGTCGTGGGGATTACTTTATACCTGGCTGATGCTGGTACACAGAGTGGATGAGAAAGTCGCCTCGACGCTGCTCTCTTCACCCCTTATCTATGGCTGCATCGCATTGTCAGTGGTTTCTCTGGTCATACAAAATAAAGCCGGCGCGTTCATTGAACTTCTTATCATCGCCTTCTGGCTGATGGTGATTTTTGTTTATCTCATTATTACGTTCACCGTGCTGTTAAACGCGATGCCAGATATTGAGGATCTGATCTTTTACTATGAATGTTATTTGATCATTTTTTTTGGTGGAGCACCGCTGTACCTCATTATGAGAATGATCTGAGCCCTTGCTCCACACGGCCTCCATAAACCGCCCACTTCCGCTAAACAGGTGCGCGGTAGAGTCTCTGCCTCACTCTTTTGCACAAAAATAACCCAATGCCTCATTTTTTTATCGAACGTCCCATTTTCGCCTGGGTTGTGGCGCTGTTTATCGTCCTGACGGGTCTCCTGTCTATTCCTCGTTTGCCGGTTGCGCAGTATCCGGCGGTGGCACCGCCGGGCATCATTATTTCCGTCAGTTACCCGGGGGCCAGCCCCGATATCATGAATACGTCGGTAGTATCGTTAATCGAGCGCGAAATCTCTGGCGTAGACAATTTGCTCTACTTCGAATCATCCAGCGACACAACCGGTTCGGCATCGATTACCGTCACGTTTAAACCCGGCACGGACATCAAGCTGGCGCAGATGGATCTGCAGAACCAGATTAAGATCGTCGAGCCTCGTCTTCCTCAGGCGGTAAGACAAAACGGCATTAACGTCGAGGCCGCTAATTCTGGATTTTTAATGATGGTGGGGTTGAAGTCCACCAGCGGTCAATTCGAGGAAGCCGACTTAAGCGACTATTTTGCCCGAAACGTCAGTGACGAGCTTCGTCGCGTGCCCGGCGTAGGGAAAGTTCAGCTGTTTGGCGGCGAAAAAGCGCTGCGTATCTGGCTGGATCCGATGAAGCTCCACAGCTACGGCCTCTCGGTGAGCGATGTTCTCACCGCTGTTGGCCAGCAAAATGCCCTGGTTTCGCCCGGCAAAACGGGAGATGAACCAGCATCTGCGGGACAAGGCGTAACGTATCCCATCACCGTGAAGGGGCAACTCACTTCGGTAGAGGCGTTCAGTAACATTACCCTGAAATCAGATGCATCGGGCGCGAGGTTGAAACTGTCCGACATCGCGCGCGTTGAGTCCGGCCTGCAAAGTTACGCTTTCGGTATCCGCGAAAATGGCGTGCCCGCAACGGCGGCGGCAATCCAGCTGTCGCCGGGTGCCAACGCAATGAGTACAGCTTCAGGCGTACGCGCGCGCATCGACGAGCTTTCCCAGGTGCTACCGGAAGGTATGGCGTTTACGGTTCCCTTCGATACCGCGCCGTTTGTGAAACTGTCTATCATGAAGGTGGTTCAGACCTTTGTCGAAGCGATGGTGCTGGTCTTCCTGGTGATGCTTCTGTTTCTGCACAAGATACGCTGTACGCTTATCCCGGCGATTGTTGCTCCCGTCGCACTTCTTGGCACCTTCACGGTGATGTTATTGAGCGGATACTCCATCAATATTCTGACGATGTTCGGCATGGTGCTGGCGATAGGGATTATCGTTGATGATGCCATTGTGGTTGTGGAGAACGTCGAACGACTGATGGCGGAAAAAAGCCTCTCCCCACGGGACGCTACCCGGCAGGCCATGCAGGAGATCGCCCCGGCGATTATTGGGATCACGCTGGTGCTGACTGCTGTCTTTATCCCCATGGGGTTTGCTGAGGGTTCGGTCGGGATTATCTATCGACAATTTTGTATTTCCATGGCGGTCTCCATACTGCTGTCCGCGTTTCTGGCCCTGACGCTAACGCCTGCCCTGTGCGCAACGTTACTCAAGCCGCACAAAGCAGGAAAGAGCGGAAGTGGAAGGTTCGCGGCCAGGTTTAACGCGCGCTTCCGTTTGCTCACCGTCTGTTACGAAGCCGGGCTGGGTGCCGTTCTGAAGCGAACCGGGCGTATGCTGCTCCTGTACGTTGCGCTCTGCACGGCGCTGTTTGTTGGATTGTCTTCGTTACCGTCGTCCTTTCTGCCGGATGAAGATCAGGGCTACTTTATGTCCTCTATCCAGCTGCCTTCTGATGCCACGATGCAGCGCACCCTCGACGTGGTCAAAAAATTTGAAGCGGAAATTGCGGTCCGGCCGGACATTGAAAGCAACATTATGATCCTGGGGTTTGGCTTTTCAGGTTCAGGACCGAATTCGGCTATGGCCTTCACCACGCTGAAGGACTGGAAAAATCGGCAGGGCTCGACGGCTCAGGGTGAAGCCGACCACATACAGGCCAGCATGACGAACGTCACTGATGCCGTCACAATGAGCCTGCTCCCGCCGGCCATTTCGGATATGGGCACCTCCTCGGGCTTCACATGGTACGTTCAGGACAGAGCGGGAGCGGGCTATGACGCTCTAAAGAGGGCCGCCGACGCGCTGGTTCTGCAGGCTAATCAACGCCCTGAACTCAGCGATGTCTATATAGACAGTCTGCCGGAAGGAACCAGCCTTGCGCTCCAGATTGACCGGGAAAAGGCGGAAGCGATGGGCGTCTCATTCGATGAAATCAACCAGACGCTTTCCGTCACTCTGGGCTCAAATTACGTCAACGACTATACGAACAACGGCCGCGTTCAACAGGTGATTATTCAGGCCGATGCCCCCTATCGAATGCAGCCCGAGCAGATACTGAAACTGTCAGTGAAAAACCGGATGGGTGAGATGGTGCCGGTATCAACGTTTGCGACGATCTCCTGGAACGTTGCGCCGCAGCAGTTGACGCGCTACCAGGGTTATTCTGCTATACGGATTACCGGAAGTGCGGCGTCAGGCGTATCCAGCGGCACCGCAATGAAGGCCATGGAGGGCTTGTCCAGGAGCCTGCCTCAGGGCATGGCGGGTGAGTGGGCCGGGAGTTCGCTACAGGAGATAAAATCGGAATCGCAGCTTCCGGGCCTGATCGCCCTGTCGATACTGGTCGTGTTTATGGTGCTCGCCGCCCTGTATGAGAGCTGGTCTATTCCTTTTGCGGTCATGCTGGTTGTTCCACTGGGCCTTATCGGCGCGGTGATAGCGGTGTTTGTTGCCGGTATGACCAATGACGTGTTCTTTAAGGTCGGTCTGATTACGCTCATCGGCCTGTCGGCCAAGAACGCCATTCTGATTGTGGAGTTTGCCAGGCAGCTGCATCGCGAAGGGCAACCCCTGCTGGCGGCGACCATTCATGCCGCCAGTCAGCGTCTGCGCCCCATTCTGATGACATCGTTAGCCTTTACCTTAGGAGTTGTTCCTCTGATGCTGGCCACCGGTGCGAGCGACAGTACGCAGCACGCCATCGGTACCGGCGTATTTGGCGGCATGATTAGCGGTACGCTTCTCGCGATCTTCTTCGTACCGGTTTTCTTTATCGTTATCGCGCGCTTCATCGGCAACATCAGGAAAGCGTGAACACCCTTGAGGGATCGCGCCTCCTCGCTGGTTGGATGAGGCGAAGCTGTTGCCGGGTGATATACTGGACGAATGCTGAAATTTCGCGCCCCCGCGAGTCCGCGGCGCATTCTTCGGGGCATGCGACTTCGTAGAAGTGCGAGAAATATCGTGACACAAAGGGCCGTGAGTGGGCTATAATTTCGAGCTAATTTCGAATGATTTTGAAATACTGCCTGTAACACTATGAATTACAAGGCAAAATAAGCAATGAATATAAGGATTAAAGCTATGGGTTTTCTTTCCGGTAAGCGCATTCTGGTGACTGGCGTTGCCAGCAAACTGTCCATCGCATACGGCATCGCACAGGCAATGCATCGCGAAGGCGCTGAGCTGGCGTTCACCTACCAGAACGACAAGCTGAAAGGCCGTGTTGAAGAGTTTGCCGCGCAGCTGGGTTCCAGCATTGTTCTGGAATGTGACGTTGCACAAGACGAAAGCATCGACGGCATGTTTGCTGAACTGGCAAAAGCATGGCCGAAATTCGACGGTTTCGTTCACTCCATCGGCTTCGCGCCTGGCGACCAGCTGGACGGCGACTACGTGAACGCGGTAACCCGTGATGGCTTCAAAATCGCGCACGACATCAGCTCCTACAGCTTCGTTGCGATGGCGAAATCCTGCCGCGCGATGCTGAACCCGGGCGCAGCCCTGCTGACCCTGTCCTACCTGGGCGCAGAACGTGCTATCCCTAACTACAACGTTATGGGTCTGGCTAAGGCGTCTCTGGAAGCCAACGTACGCTATATGGCGAACGCAATGGGTCCTGAAGGCGTGCGCGTTAACGCCATCTCTGCGGGTCCAATTCGCACCCTGGCCGCTTCCGGTATTAAAGATTTCCGTAAAATGCTGGCACACTGCGAAGCGGTTACCCCGATTCGTCGTACCGTTACCATTGAAGATGTGGGTAACTCTGCAGCATTCCTGTGCTCTGACCTTTCCGCGGGTATCTCCGGCGAAGTGGTTCACGTTGACGGCGGCTTCAACATCGCTGCAATGAACGAGCTGGAAATTAAATAAGCTGTGACTCTCTTCCCGCCCGGGAAGAGAGTATTTCCCCCCGCGTCACCCCTTCGTTATTCCGTTCTGCTATTTGTTATCACCTAACAATATTTTTCCCTTTATCTGCCTTACGCCAGGATATTGATCGCCATTTTGAGATCAAGGAACGCACATGGAACAACGCCGTTTTTCCGGCAAAGGCCACTGGTATCATGAAACCCAGTCAAACCACGCGCAGACGGATGTTCTGCCCCTGGTGCCCGAAGCCGCTAACGTCGACGATCGTTTTTTGCTCGATTTAGCCCTGCCTGATGAGATTGTCGCCGCCTGTTCTGGCTGGCTTACCCCTGCCAGAGCCTTATGCCACCAGCTGTTTCCGCTCTCAATTCCCGTGAACCGCCTGCATACGCTCAGCGCTTACGATCGACTCAGTACCGCGCTAACGGTCGCTCAGGCCTGCGGCGTTCAGCGGCTCTGTAACCACTACGCCGCCCTCCTCGCCCCGCTTCCCGGCCCGGACTCCTCGCGCGAAAGCAACCGCCGCCTGGCACAAATCACCCAGTATGCCCGCCAGCTCGCCAGCTCGCCTGATGTCATTGATGATAAAGCCCGGAACCAGCTTGATGAGGTGGGCCTGTCCACGTACGACATCGTGGTGATTAACCAGATTATCGGCTTTATCGGTTTCCAGGCGCGCGTGGTCGCGATTTTTCAGGCCCTGTTGGGACACCCTGTTCGCTGGTTGCCGGGGCATCATATTCAGCCGCACACGATCCCCGCGAGCCACGATGGGTGGATGCCGCTTTTACCCGTCGTCGAGCTGCGCTACGCGAATGCGCATCAGCTGGAGTCCCTGTCCCGCTGGCAGGCCGAACCCGCGCTCGAGGCGTTGACGCCGGTGCTTTGTCATGAGCCGACGCTGCTCGACCTGACCGGAGAACTCCTGTTAAACAGCCGCGCGGAGATCCCGCAGACGTCACCCGCACTTTCGGCAGCGGTCGAACTGCTGACCCGCTCGCCGGACCGCTTCAGCGCCGCGCAGTTTACCCCGCTCACGGATCAAGGACTCCAGGGCG